>DASVVX010000188.1:0-18626 GCA_036386295.1 Allosphingosinicella sp. | reverse complement strand
GGACCGACGGCAACAATCATTCACCGGGGACTTCCAAGTGAGCGACGACAAGGAGCTGCGGGCGATCTATCCGAGCCTCAGGGGCAAGCGAGTCCTGGTCACCGGCGGCGGGTCCGGGATCGGGGCGGGGATCGTCGAGGGATTCGTCCGCCAGGGCTCGGACGTCGCCTTCTTCGACGTCGCCGAGACGGAATCGCGGGCGCTCGCCGAGCAACTGGGAACGCGGTTCGAGCGGGTGGATCTCACCGACACGGCCGCGACCCGGTCGGCCATCGCCCGCCTGATCGAGGAGGGCGGACCGTTCGACGTCCTCGTTAATAACGCCGCCAGCGACGACCGCCACAGCATCGACGAGGTCACCGACAGCTATTGGGACGACCGTCTCAACGTCAATCTGAAGCATCTCTTCTTCTGCGCCCAGGCCGTCCTCCCGGGCATGCGGCAGCGGGGCGGCGGCGCGATCATCAACCTCGGCTCGATCTCCTGGCACCTGGGCCTCGAAGGACTGGTGCTCTACCAGACCGCCAAGGCGGCGATCGAAGGCCTGACCCGCTCCCTCGCCCGCGAGCTCGGCCCGGACAATATAAGGGTGACCTGCGTCGTCCCCGGCAACGTCCGAACCCCGCGCCAGCTGAGATGGTATACGCCCGAGGGCGAGGCGGAGATCGTCGAGGCGCAATGCCTGAAAGGCCGCCTCGCCCCCGAGGACGTGGCAGCGATGGTGCTGTTCCTCGCCTCGGACGATGCCCGGCTCGTCACCGGCCACGAATATTTCGTCGACGCGGGGTGGCGCTGAAGTGGCGGTGTCGCGGGCCCTGCTGCTCGTTGCGGCCCTGGCCGCCACCGCCGCCGAGGCCGCGCCGGCGTTCCACCCGCTCTTCTCCGACCATGGGGTCCTCCAGCGCGAACGGCCGATCCGGGTCTGGGGCACGGCCGATCCGGGGGAGCGCGTGGCGGTAAGCCTCGGCACGGCGGCCCGGACGGCGACGGCGGGCAAGGACGGCGGGTGGCGCGTCGAGTTGCCGGCCATGGCGGCGGGTGGCCCTTATCGGCTCGAGGCGACGGGGCAGGGGGGCGCCCGGGCGGCGGCCCACGACCTGCTGATCGGCGACGTCTGGCTGTGCTCCGGCCAGTCGAACATGGAATTCCCGCTCTCCCGGGCGCTCAACGCCGAGTCCGAGATATCGGGCGCTGCCGACGCCCAATTGCGAATCCTGACCGTCCCCAAGAAGACGGCGACCGGACCCTCGGCGCGGTTCGGCGGCGACGTTGCGTGGGCGGCGGCGAGCCCGCAGAGCGTGCCGGGCTTCTCCGCTGCCTGCTTCTTCATGGCGCGGGAGCTGCGCGAGTCGCAGGGCGTGCCGATCGGCGCGATCGCGGCGAGCTGGGGCGGAACGGCCATCCGCTCCTGGATGGACGAGGAGTCGATCCGCGCCTTCGGAGGCGACGACGCGGAGCTTCTCGCCCTCTACCGGCGCGACCCGGCCGCCGCCAATCGCCGCTTCGGCGAGCGCTGGCAGGCCGGGTGGCGCGCCCGGGCGCCCGGCGAGCCGTGGCGCGACCCGGCCGGCCTGGCGTGGAAGCCGATGCCCGGGATCGGCTATTGGGAGACGTGGGGAGACCCCGCCTTCGCCAAGTTCAACGGCATGGTCTGGGCCCGGACGACGGTGACCCTGACCGCGGCGGAAGCAGCCAAGGCCGCGACCCTGTCGCTGGGCGTCATCGACGAGATCGAGCAGACGTGGGTCAACGGCGTTCCGGTCGGCAACACCTTCGGGTGGGACGTCGCCCGCGACTACCGGCTGCCGGCGGGGGTTCTTCGCGCCGGCGAGAACGTCATCCTCGTCAACATGTTCGACGCTTATGGCTACGGCGGCTTCGCCGGGCCGGGCGAGAAGCTCAGGCTCGATTTCGCCGGCGGCGGCTCGAAGCCGCTCGGGGAGGGCTGGGATTATGCGGTGGCGCCCGCCGGCCTCGGCGATCCGCCGCGCCCGCCCTGGGATGCCGCCGCGGGGCTGTCGCTGATCCACAACGGAATGATCGCGCCGCTGGCGCCCTTTGGGCTCAAGGGCGTCGCCTGGTACCAGGGCGAGGCCGACGCCGGAGCGACCGCCGGCTATGCGGCGAAGCTCGGCGCGATGATGGCCGGGTGGCGCCGGGAGTTCGACGCTCCGGACCTCTCCTTTCTGATCGTCAGCCTGGCCAATTTCGGGGCGCCCGCGGCAGTTCCGGCGGCCAGCGGCTGGGCCGAGATCCGCGAGTCGCAGCGGCGGGCGGTGGCGAAGGACGGCCGGGCCGCGCTCGCGATCGCCATGGATCTCGGCGACCGGCTCGACATCCACCCGGCCAACAAGCAGGAAGTCGGACGGCGGCTGGCCCGGGCCGCGAAAGCGCTGGCCTATGGCGCGAGCCTGCCCCCCTCCGGGCCGCAGATCGCCGCCGCGCGCCGGGAGGGAGACCGGATCGTCCTCACTTTCACCGGAGTCACCGGCCGGCTGCGCACGTGGAGCGGCGCCGATGCGCTCGGCTTCGAGCTGTGCGCCGCGGCCCAGGAAAGCTGCCGTTACGCGCGAGCTTCGGCGGACGGCGCGACCGTCCGGATCGGCGACGACGGACGTCCCGCGACGCGGGTTCGCTACGCCTGGGCCGACGCGCCCGTCGTCAACCTCTACGACGAGGCGCCGCTTCCGGCGGGTCCGTTCGAGGTGCCGATCGAGTGAGGGGGCTTTGGTCGTCGACCTGCTCCGTCATTGCGAGCGAAGCGAAGCAATCCAGCCTGCGCCTGGCGAGGATCCGGTAGCTGGATTGCCGAGTCGCCGCGCTGCTCGCAAATGACGAGCCGATCTCGCTAGTGATTGTGGCGAGGCGTGCGCCTCGACGTGCCGCGATACTTGACCGCGAAATCCATGACTCCGCCTTCCGCGAGCTGGCCCGTCTTCTCGCGGTAGAGCTCCTCCCACGGGGTGTTGCTCGGCGGCACGGGCGGCGGCCCTTCGGCCTTGCGGCGCTCGATCTCGGCCTCCTCGACAAGGGCGTCGCAGCGGCCCGCCTCGAGGTCGATGCGGACGACATCGCCGGTGCGAAGCCATGCGAGGCCGCCGCCCGCGGCGCTTTCCGGTGAGGCGTTGAGGATCGAGGGACTGTCGGACGTACCGGACTGACGGCCGTCGCCGAGCGTCGGAAGGCTGGAAATGCCCCGCTGGAGCAGGTGGTCGGGCGGCTGCATGTTCACCACCTCGGCCGAGCCGGGCCAGCCGAGCGGGCCGGAGCCGCGGATGACGAGGATGCAATCCTCGTCGATGCCGAGCGACGGGTCGTTGATCCGGTGATGATAGTCGTCCGAGCCGTCGAACACGATCGCGCGGGCCTCGAACAGCCCGGGATGGCCTTCGCGTGAAAGATAGCGGCGGCGGAAATCCTCGGAGATGACGCTGGTCTTCATGATCGCGAAATCGAACAGATTGCCCTTCAGGACGAGGAAGCCGGCGCGTTCCTTCAGGGGGGCCGAATAAGGGAGGATGACAGCCCGGTCGGTGGCTTCCCGCCCTTCGAGATTCTCGGCCTGGGTGCGGCCGGTGACGGTGAGGGCGGAGCCGTCGAACCGGCCGGCGCGGAGCAGCTCCCACATCACCGCCGGCACTCCGCCGGCGCGGTGGAAGCGCTCGGAGAGATATTCGCCGGCCGGCTGCATGTTGACGAGGAGCGGCAGGTCGTAGCCATGCTCCATCCAGTCCTCCGGCCGGAGATCGACTCCGGCGTGGCGGGCCATGGCGACGATGTGCGGCTGGGCGTTGGTCGAGCCGCCGATCGCGGTGTTGAGCCGGATCGCGTTGAGGAAGGCGGCGCGGGTGAGGATCCTGGACGGCCTCAGGTCCTCATAGGCCATGTCGACGATCCGCCTCCCGGTCTCGTAGGCCATCTGGCCGCGCTCGCGATAGGGGGCGGGAATGGCGGCGTTGCCGGGCAGCGACATTCCAAGCGCCTCGGCGACGGCGTTCATCGTCGAGGCGGTCCCCATCGTGTTGCAGTGGCCGGCCGACGGCGCCGAATCCGTCGCCCGCCGAAGGAACTCCTCCTCGTCGATCTCGCCGGCGCCCATCAGCCGGCGCGAGCGCCAGATGACCGTCCCCGAGCCGACCAGCTCGCCTTCGTGCCAGCCGTCGAGCATCGGCCCGCCGGAGAGGGTGATCGCCGGTATATCGACCGTCGAGGCCGCCATGATCGAGGAGGGCGTTGTCTTGTCGCAGCCGGTCGTGAGGACGACCGCGTCGATCGGGTAGCCGTTGAGTATCTCGACGAGGCCCAGATAAGCGAGGTTGCGGTCGAGCGCCGCGGTCGGCCGCCGGCAATTCTCGAAGATGGGATGGAGTGGGAATTCCATCGGGATCCCGCCGGCGTCGCGGATCCCGGCACGGATGCGGTGGGCGAGCTCGAGATGGATCCGGTTGCACGGCGCGATGTCGGAGCCCGACTGGGCGATCCCGACGATCGGCTTGCCGCAGCGCAGCTCCTCGCGCGTGATGCCGTAGTTCATGAAGCGCTCGAGGTAGAGCGCCGCCATGTCGCTGCGCCCGGGCGCGGCGAACCACTCGCGCGAGCGGAAGGGGCGGGCGGGGGAGCGGGTCATTGCAACTCCTCCCCGGAACGGGGAGGGGGACCGCCGGAACGGCGGTGGAGGGGGCCCGTCGTGGAAGCGGCGGAGAGGTGGGCCCCCTCCACCATGCTTCGCATGGTCCCCCTCCCCGTTCCGGGGAGGATTGCCTTCACCCCTGCATCTCCTCGAGCTCCTTGCCCTTGGTTTCGCGGATGAATTTCTGGACGAGGAAGAAGCTGATCACCGCGCAGACGCCGTAGAAGGTGTAGCTGGCGGCGAGGCCGAGGTTCTTCGCCATTCCGGGGAAGGTGAAGGAGACGAGGAAGTTGGCGAACCACTGGAAGAAGCCCGCGACCGCCAGAGCGGAGCCGCGGATCTGGTTCGGGAACATCTCGCCCAGCATCACCCACATCACCGGCCCCCAAGAGACGTTGAAGAAGATGACGTAGAGGTTGGCGGCGACGACGGCGATGAGGCCGAGGTCGCGGGAGAGGACGAGGTTGCCCTCGGGGTCGAGCGAGCCGTGGCTGAAGGCGTAGACCATGACGAACAGGGTCGCCGCCATCCCCGCCGAGCCGATCAGGAGCAGCGGCTTGCGGCCGATCCGGTCGATGACCGCGATCGTCACGAAGCAGGCGGCGATCGAGACCGCGCCCGAGACGATGTTGATCAGAAGCGAGTCGCTCTCGCTGAAGCCGGCCAGCTGCCAGAGCGTCGCCCCGTAATAGAAGATGACGTTGATTCCGACGAGCTGCTGGAACACCGCCAGCATGATGCCGACCCAGACGATCGGGCGCATGCCGAGCAGACTGCGCGCGCCGGCCGGAGCGAGGACGTCGCTCAGCCTCGGCCGGTGATCGGCGCTGAAGGTCGCCCGGATCTCCTCGAGCTTGGCCCTCGCGACGTCGGCGCCGAACAGCTTGGTGAGGACGGTCAGGGCGGCCTCGTCGCGGCCTTTCGAGACGAGGTAGCGCGGGCTCTCCGGGATGAGCAGCAGGGCGATCAGGAAGATCGCGGCGGGGAGCGCCTGCATCAGGTACATCCAGCGCCACGCTTCGATTCCGGCCCACAGGCTCGCCGTCGACTGGCCCGCCGACGCGGCGAGGAAATAATTGACGAGAAAGGCGGCGGTCAGGCCGGTGATGATCATGATCTGCTGGACCGTCGTCATCCTGCCCCGAATGCTGGCCGGAGCGACTTCCGAAATATAGGCCGGCGAGAGGACGCTGGCGGCGCCGACGGCCATTCCGCCCATGATCCGGGCCGCCAGGAACAGCAAATGGCTTTCGGCGATACCCTGGAGGATGGCTCCGACGAGGAACAGGATGGCGGCCAGCATCATCGTGTTGCGCCGTCCCATCAGATCGGCCAGCCGGCCGGCGAAGAAGGCGCCGATGAAGCAGCCGATCAGCAGCGAGGCGACGGTGAAGCCGAGGCCGTTGCTCGGCGAGAAGCTGCCCGGAACCAGGTTGAACGCCTGGGCGAGGCCGTCCTGGGTGCCGTTCACGGCGCCGCTGTCATAGCCGAACAGGAATCCGCCGATCGTCGCCACCGCGACGATCGCGCCGATGAAGCCCATGTTGGCGCGGGCCGTGCTCGCTTCCGTCATTTCGTCCTCTCCCGGATGTTTTGTTTTGTTAGCGGTAACACGGACCGCTCCGCCTGTGCAACGCGACGCATCGTCAACCGGCGGCCTTTTGCGGGCGGCTGCGCTTGGCCGCGAAGGGCGGTCCCGACGATTCCCGGATGATCAGCGCATGCTCGAGAGTGCGCTTGATCAGCCGGCGGGGCGAGCCGGCGCGGCGGACCCTGAGGTCGGCGAGGAGCAGCTCGACCGCGGTCTCGGCCATCGCCGAAATGGGCTGCTTGACGGTGGTGAGCTCGGGCCAGACGCTGGTCGCGAGAGCGGTGTCGTCGAAGCCGACGACGCTGAGGTCGCCTGGCACGACCAGGCCTCGGCGGTGCGCGACGCTTACCGTCGCCGCGGCCATGTCGTCGTTGCTGGCGAAGATCGCGGTCGGCGGAGTGGGAAGCGACAGCAGCCGCTCACTGGCGGCGAGCCCGGACCGGTAGGTGAAATAGCCCTGCTCCACCGGGGCCCGGTCAGCGTCCACGCCATATTCGCGCAAGGCGTCGGCGAAGCCCCGGGCGCGGTCGTGGGACGCGACATGATTGGGATGGCCCTTGATGAACCCGATATTCCGATGCCCGAGCTCGAGCAGGTGCCGCGTCATTTCCACCGCGGCTTCGTAATCGTCGATCTGGACGTTGAGCCCGTCCTCCTGCGGAACTCCGCGGGCCACCGTCACCACCGGGATTCCGATCGCCGCGAGCTCCGCCATGATCGGCTCGGATTCCGAAAGCGGCGGCGGCAGGACGACCCCTTCGACGTCGCTGGTGGCGAAGCGGCGGGTCACCTCCGCCTGCTCGTCCGCATCCTCCGACTCGCAGGATTCCAGAACGAGATGGGCGCCGGCGCGTCGAGCGGCCTGCAAGGCTCCGATCAGGAACTGGCTGAGATAGGCGGCGCTGGGATTGGCGTAGAGCAGGCCGATATGCGTGGCCTCGCCCGCGGCCAGGCTGCGCGCGGCGGTGTTGGGGGAATAGTTGAGGGTGCGCACCGCCTCGAGCACGGCGGTGCGGGTCGACTCGCGCACGTTCTTGCCGCCGTTGATGACCCGCGAGACGGTCATCGCCGAAACGCCGGCGGCTCGGGCGACGTCCTCGATCGTGTTGGAGCCGCGGCTGCGGCGGCTGGGCTTGGCCATTCTCTCCCTCTCGCCGCGAGCCTAGGAAAGCCGCTTCGCCAATGCAATCGAGTGCGTTGACCGGCGCTCGCCGCGGCGGGTAATGGTAGCGCTACCAAGAGCGGCCCCGAGGCCGCCGGACGGCAGGAGCGGATGGCTATGATCGAGCGCGCGCGAGCATCTTCGTGGCACAGGACGGCGCTACCGTTCGCCGCCGCCGTCGCCCTCGCCGCGTCCCTCGGCGCGCTCCCCACCGCCTCTCCGGCAAAGCCCGCCGGCGCCTCGGCCGAGCGTCCGCTCTACAAGGATCCCTCGCAGCCGGTGGAGCGGCGGGTCGAGGACCTCCTCGGGCGGATGACGCTGGAGGAGAAGGTCGCGCAGATGCTCACCGTGTGGGAGCATAAGGACAGGATCCAGACTCCCGACGGTACTTTCTCGCCCGCGAAGGCCGCCCAGGCCTTTCCGGACGGAATCGGACAGATCGCGCGGCCGTCGGACCGCCGCGGTGCCACCGTCGCAGCGAACGGGGCGGCCGGAGCCGCCGCGGGCTCGGTCGGGCGCGACGCTAGCGAGACCGCCGACTATATCAACGCGGCCCAGCGCTGGGCGGTCGAGCGGACCCGGCTCGGCATCCCGATCCTGATGCATGAGGAGGCGCTGCACGGCTACGTCGCCCGCGGCGCGACCAGCTTCCCGCAGTCGATCGCCCTCGCCAGCACCTGGCATCCCGAGCTTCTCACCCGGGTGTTCGGCGTCGCCTCGCGCGAGATGCGGGCGCGCGGCGCGACCCTCGCCCTGGCGCCGGTCGTCGACGTGGCCCGCGACCCGCGCTGGGGGCGGATCGAGGAGACCTATGGCGAGGATCCCTACCTCGTCGGCGAGATGGGGCTGGCCGCGATCCGCGGCTTCCAGGGCTCGAAGCTGCCGCTCCCGCGCGACAAGGTGTTCGTCACCTTGAAGCACCTCACCGGCCACGGCCAGCCGGAGAGCGGCACCAACGTCGCCCCGGCCCCTTATGGCGAGCGGACCCTTCGCGAGAATTTCTTCCCGCCGTTCGAGCGGGCCGTGAAGACCCTACCGGTACGCTCGGTCATGGCCTCCTACAACGAGATCGACGGCATTCCCTCCCACGCCAACCGCTGGCTCCTGACCGACGTGCTGCGCCGCGAATGGGGCTTCAGCGGGGCCGTCGTCAGCGACTATTTCGCGATCCGCGAGATGATGACCCGGCACCGCATGTTCGCCGACATCCGCGAGGCGGCTGAGCGGGCGCTCGACGCGGGCGTGGATTCGGAGACTCCGGACGGGGAAGCCTATGCGACCCTCCCCGAGCTGGTCCGCTCCGGCCGGGTGGCGGAGGCTCAAATCGACAATGCGGTCCGGCCTCTGCTCGCGATGAAGTTCGAAGCGGGACTGTTCGAGAATCCCTATGCCGACGCGCGAACCGCGGCCCGCAAGACGGCCACCCCCGATGCCGTCGCTCTGGCGCGCCAGGCGGCGCGCGAGGCGATGGTGCTTCTGAAGAACGACCAGGGCCTGCTGCCGCTCGACGCCGGCCGGATCAAGCGGCTCGCGGTGCTCGGCACCCACGCCCGCGACACGCCGATCGGCGGCTACAGCGACGAGCCCGGCCATGTCGTCAGCGTCCTCGAGGGCCTTCAGCGGGAAGGGAAGGGCCGCTTCCAGGTCGACTATGCGGAAGGCGTTCGGATCACCGAGAAGCGCATCTGGGCGGCCGACGAGGTCAAGCTCGTCCCCGAGGAAGTCAACCGGCGGCTGATCGCCGAGGCGGTCGAGACGGCGCGCAAGGCGGACGTGGTGGTGATGGTGCTCGGCGACAACGAGCAGACCAGCCGCGAGGCCTGGGCCGACACGCACCTCGGCGACCGCGCCTCGCTCGACCTCATCGGCCAGCAGAACGATCTGGCCCAGGCCATCTTCGCCCTGGGCAAGCCGACGGTGGTCCTGCTCCTCAACGGCCGGCCGCTATCGGTCAACTATCTGGCGGAGAAGGCGCCGGCGCTGATCGAGGGCTGGTACCTCGGCCAGGAGACCGGCAACGCCGTCGCCGACGTGCTGTTCGGCCGCTTCAACCCCGGCGGCAAGCTGCCGGTGTCGATCGCCCGCCACGTCGGCCAGCTGCCGATCTTCTACAACCGCAAGCCGACCGCGCGCCGCGGCTATCTGTTCGACACCACGGCGCCGCTCTACCCGTTCGGCTTCGGGCTCAGCTACACCAGCTTCGAGGTCGGAGCGCCGCGCCTCGCGCGCGAGTCGATCCGGGTCGGCGAGAGCGTCAAGGTGAGCGTTTCCGTCGCCAACACCGGCCGCCGCGCCGGCGACGAGGTCGTCCAGCTCTACGTCCGCGACGACGCGGCTTCGGTGACCCGGCCGCTGATCGAGCTGAAGCGGTTCGAGCGGGTGACCCTCCAGCCCGGCGAGCGGCGGACGGTGACCTTCGAGCTCACTTCGGACGATCTGGCGCTGTGGAACGTCGAGATGAAGCGCGTCGTCGAGCCCGGCACCTTCACCATCCAGGCCGGGCCCAATTCGGTCGACCTCAAGAGCGCGAAGCTGACGGTTACGCTCTAGCCGTTTCCCGGAACAGGAGGCCCTACGGGCTGACGTCCGGGGCCCCCTCGACCGGGCAGATCGCCGCGAGGCGCGGGGCGTAATCGGTTCGCGGCGGCAGCGGGATGGCCTTTGCAATCGCCCGGCGTTCGAGGCTCTGGAGGCCCGCCGGCCGACCCGGATCGACGTCGTCGCGATAGACGGGATCGCGCTCGGCCTCCGCCAGCGTGACGAAGCGGAAGCCCTGCTCGCGATAGAGCGCGATCAGCCGGGGCAGCATTCGGGCGTCGAAGGCTCCGGTATGCATCAGCAGGACATAGGGGATGTCGCGGCCGTAGAGGCTTCGGGCGAGGGCGCGGGAGAAGCGGACGTTCTCCTTGGCCGCTTCGAGATAGAGACTCTCGAGCTCGGCGATGGCGGCCTCGTCGCCGAGGCCGCGGCAGCGCGCGTAGGGCGCGGTCCACCGCCAGTCGCTGAAATCCATGGTGACGGCGGCGATCCGGTAGCCGCGGCGGGCGAGTATCGCGCGCACCGCCGAGCGCTTCGCCGGATCGTCGCCCTCGGCCAGGAAAGGATAGCGGAACCAGCGCCAGTCGCCGCCGGGCATCAGCGTCTCGAGCAAAGGCTCGTTCCTCGCGATCTCCTCCTCGTAGGCGGCGGGATCGAGCGCGTTGACGTTGGCGTGCGACCAGCCGTGGTTGCCGACCCGAACGCCCGCCCGCCGCCAGACCTCGAGCGCCTCGAGCGTCTCCGGGTTCGTCTCGGTCCAGCGGCCGTTGACGAAGGCGAAAGCGGTGCGGACGTCGGCCGCCTCGAGCGCCTCGGTCATCTCCCGCGCCACGCCGAGCGGGGTCTGGCCGGCGGGAATCGGGCCGTGGACGGGGAGGTCGTCGATGGTGATGGCGATCACCGGCGCCGGGCCGGGCCGAGTGGCGGGCGTGGCGCAGGCAGCGAGACTGAGAGCCGCCAGGATAACGCCACGCTTCATTCGCGATCCCTGCGGTAAAGCGCGTCGGCGGCCAGCGCGAGGAACATGTAATTCGCCTCGCCGCCGCCCATCACATATTCGGTCTGCTGCCAGAAATAGGGCCACTCCTTCAGCTCCGGAAGGTCGGGGCGGATGAGAGCGGTGCCCGAGACGACTCCGCCCGGAATGTAGCTCCAGTCGGCCCGGTTGAAGCCATAGGCGACGGTCGCCGATCTCGCTCCCACGCCGGAGACGAAGGAGCTATTGTTCTCGCCGGGATGGACCCCCAGGACGAAGTTGAGGGCATTGACGTAGCTGTCGGTGGCAGTCGCATCGGGCCAGCCCTTGTGGAAGAAATATTGGCGGACCCCGCGCTCCTGGATCGCCCAGCCGGCGCCCCAGATGTCGGGCTTGTAGGGAACGCCGTAGGGCGAATCGGTCCGGGCGCTCTCCCTCACGCCCTCTTGATAGGCGGCGACCGCGGCGCCGAGCCGTCGCCTGAACCCGACCTCGGGGATGCGGTCGAGGACGGTGGCGACCATCCAGGCCGACTTCTCGACGTCCGCGATTATCTGCGACTCCAGCGCGACCAGCCGGGCGACAAGCGCCCGGTCGCCCGTGGCGGCGATCAGCTCGGTGAGCGCGAACACCCGCGACGCCGTTTCGTCGGTCCGGTCGATCGCCTTGCCATAGAGGTCGCGGGCGGCGGCGAGGCTTTCGGCGGAGAGCCTGGGATCGGTCGACTTCAGCACGCGCGACGCCGCGGCGAGGCCGGCGGCGACGTAGAGCTCGCGCCTGGGATTGTCCTCGGTGAAGACCCAGCGGTCGTCGGCCCGGATCGGTCGGCCGTTGTTGTCGAGCCCCAGGCCTTCGACCGGCCGCCGAGGCCGATTGTCGGTCTGGTTCGCGGCATCGCCGAGCTGGACGTACTGGCGCAGGGTCGGGTCGATGATGCCGCGATAGACGCGCCCCATCGCCCGATAGCCGCCCAAGACGGAGAGGAGCCCGTGCTCGACCTGCTGGAGCGCGTCGTTCCTGCCGTCGGGTGCGTGGATCTCGACGAGCTTGCGACGCTGGTCGATCGTCGTGGCGTCGTAATCGAGCCCGAATTCCTCGATCATCCTGGCCAGCAGCCAGATCGTGCCGATCTGCGATTCCACGCGAAGGTCGAAATCGCCGGCATCGTGCCAGCCGCCGGAATCCAGCCCGGGCACGACGTCCCCCGGCTTGTACCTGGTCAAGGTCGACGGCCCCTGCACATAGCCGTCGAAATGGTTGAGCGACGTCGGCGCCATCAGGGCGTCGTCCTGGTGGTCGAGCCCGTGCCAGACCCGGTATTTCTCATTGATCCGCATATGACACATCTGGACCGGAAGGAAATATTCGAGCGTCGGCTGCCAGGCGCCGCGGGCGTAGACGTCGCGGGCGATTCGGAAGGGCTGCGACAGCCTGTCGCCGTAGCCGACGACATACATTCCCGGCTCGGCGACCTTGGAGAAATCAAAGCTGTAATAGGTGTAACGGAGGAAATTCCCCCAGCGCTCCGGCGCTCCAGCCAGCACCTCCCGGCGGCCACCGTCGGTGAGCTTGTAGATGCGGACCCGCTTCACCTCCCGGTCGGAGGGGTCGAGCTCGATCACCGTCCGCTTCGGCTGCGCCGGCGCATAGCCGAGCTGCGACACCTGGATCACCGGCTCGGACTTCCAGCCTTCGATCACGTTCGGGGTGACGACCCATTCCACGGCGTTCTTCGTCGCGCCGGCGGGAATGGCGGTCCGGACGATGAACCAGCCGTTATTGTGATTGGAACGTCCGTCGATCAGCTGCAGCGGGCCGGTTCTGCTCTCGATCCGGAGGCGCTGCCGATCCTCCTCGGGCGCGACGACGAGGACTCGCCCGGTGCCGAGCGGCGCGGCGAGCGGCTCGCCGTTCGGCGAGACGACCGGGCCGTTCGGCTGGGCGTTCCGCGGCGTCTCCACCTGCACGCCCGCGCTGCGGACGATGGGCCCGATCGGCTGGCGAGGGAAGATGCCGCTCTGCCCGTCCATCTGCCAGGACTTGCCGAACAGCAGGCCGGGGAACAGCTCCAGGTTGAAGCCGGCCCGGCCCACCCATTGCGGCGGCAGCGGCCGGTCGAGGTCGACCCGGATCCGGAAGCTGCCGCCCTCGAGGGCGGTGACGGTGACCCGGTAGGCGAGATCGAGCCTCGGATAGAAAACGGGGTTGAAGCCCCGACCGTTGGTCTTCGGATCGGGGTAGGCCAGGGTCTGGCTGATCGTGCCTGCGCCCGGGTCCACCGTCCGGTCCCGGGTGACCGGCATCGGCGACCATTGGCCCGGCGAGGGGTCCAGCCGAAGGTCGCCGTTCGCCGCGACCCGGGTGCCGTGCTGGACGATCGTCACCCCGGTCTGATGGCCCTCGGGATAATAGTCGCTGAAGACCATGACGTTGAGGCCAGGCCTCGCGAAATAGCCCCGCTCGCCGATCCTCAGGTCCTGGGCCTGCGCCGCCACGGCCGACGCGGCGGCCGCGCAGGACAAAGCGAGCCTCGCCTTGAGCCCCACTTCGTCTACCGCGCCGCGATCGGCGTGAAGGCGCCGAGCCGGCAGCGGGCGAAGGCACGGCTGCCCACGCCCTTCGCCTCGACCGGATCGTAGACCCGGACGCTGTCGTTCGCGCAAAGGCGAGTTCCGTCGAGCTCGATCTCGACGAGCTCCGAACCGTTGGCGCGCTCGACTCCCGGGCAGCTTCCCTGCAGGTCGTTGCGGTAGCGGGCGCCGCCCGCCAGGTCGAAGACGATCGAGGCGGGCGGCTCGGCCCGGCGGGCGACGATCCGGGAGGGATCGATGCAGCTCAGCGCCGCGCCGGCGACAGGATTGCCGGCCTCGGGCGCGGGCTCGGCGGCGCAGGCGGAGAGCAGGAACAGCGCAAGCAGGATTCGCATCGCGTCTCTCCTCAGCGGTGGCGGGCGGCGGCAGCCTCGAAGGCCGAGGCGATCGCCGTCCTGAGCGGTTTGGAACGGAAGTCGGAGTCGTAGGGGGTGCCGCGCTTGATCGATTTGTCGGAGCGCGGATCGAAGCCGGTCAGCCAGCTGTAGCGGTCGACCATCCCCCAGGCGAGGACGTCGCGAAGCTGCGGGTAGCCCAGCATGACGTCGAGATAGGCGCGGGCGTAATCGGCCACCATCGAGTCGCGAACGGCGACGTCGTCGGGCGCCATCCTGTCGTTGACGTCGAACTCGGTGATGGCGAGCTTGTACCCCATCGCCACAACCTCATCGAGGAAGCGCCGCCAGGGGCCTTCGGACTCGCGGACGATCGCCGCGACCGGAAGGCCCTTGAGCAGCCGGATATGCGACTGGACTCCGAGCGTGTCGACCGGGGTGCCGCGTTTGCGGAAGCCCTCGAGCAGCTTCAGCACTCCGGCGATGTGGGTCTCGTCCTCGGTCCCCCGCTCCCAGCTCATATAATCGTTGTAGACGAGCTCGGCGTGAGGAGCCTCCGCCCGGGCGGTGTGGAACATGAGGTCGAGCAGGGCCTCGCCGCCCATCGCCCGGGTCATCACGGTGTCGCGGATCCGGCCGGTCTCCGGCTGGATAGCCTCGTTGACGACGTCGTAGGAATAGATCCGACGGCCGTAGCGGCGGCAGACGGCGCGGACGTGCCCGGTCAGAAGCGCCTCCGCCGCCGAAGCCGGGCGGGCGCCGAAATGATGGTCGACCAGCCATTGCGGATACCATTTCTGCGGCAGCCAGAAGAGCGTGTGGCCGCGCAGCTGGAAGCCGTGCGCCGTCGCATAGTCGACGATGGCGTCGAGCTGGGCGAAGCTGAAGCCCGTCGCCGAGGGACGGGTCCACTGCCATTTGAGCTCGTTTTCGGGGACGAGCAGGCCGCATTCGCGCTCGAGGATCGCGGCATAGGCGGGGTTGGCGAAGCTGCCGCGGTCGGCGCCGGGCAGGCCCCAGGCGACGGCGGAGCCGAAGCGGCGGCCGCTTCGCCGGGCGAGAGCGTCGAGCGAAGCGGGCCCCGCCGCGGTCGTCCGGCTTGCCGGGGTCGTGCAGGCCGACGCCAGCAGGGCCAGTCCGCCGCCCAGGATCCCACGCCTGTCCACTCTCATCGCGATCGCCTCCGTCGCAAATCGTGCATCGCCGTCTCGCGGCGGTTCACCGGAAGACGATCACCCTGGCCGCCGCGATCTCGAGCACGTGCCTCTCCGTCTCTTCTTCTGGTAGCGCTAACAGGCTAGAAGGGGCGCCACAATGGTCCTTTCGCTGAAGACCCTGTGGGCGGCGCTGGCGCTGCTGCTCCTCGCCGCCTCGGGCGTCCGCGCGGAGGACGGCTATCGGCTGTGGCTGCGCTACGAGCCCGTCGAGGCGCCCGCCCGGGCCGGCTACTCGCGCGCGGTGCGCAGCCTGGTCGTGCAGGGGAACAGCCCGACCCTGGCCGCGACTCGGGCCGAGCTCGAGCGCGGACTGTCCGGCCTCCTTGCCAGGAGGGTTCCGCTTCGCGCCAGCCCGGGCGACGGCGCGCTCGTCGTCGGCACGCCTCGCTCGTCTCCGATCGTCGCCGGGCTCGGGCTGCCGCTCGCCGGGCTGGGCGACGAAGGCTATCGGATCCGGAGCGTCCGCTTAGGTTCGCGCCGAGCCATCGTCATCGCCGCCAATTCCGACGTGGGAGCGCTGCACGGCGCCTTCGCCTTCCTCCGCCTCATCCAGACCCGGCGTCCGATCGCCGGCCTCGACCTGGCCGAGGCTCCGCGACTGAAGCTTCGAATCCTCAACCATTGGGACAATCTCGATCGCCGGGTCGAGCGCGGCTATGCCGGCGCCTCGCTCTGGGACTGGCAGAAGCTGCCCGGATGGAAGGACCCGCGCTACGCCGACTACGCGCGCGCCAACGCCTCGGTCGGAATCAACGGTACCGTCCTCAACAACGTCAACGCGAACGCCGACATCCTGACGCCGCGCTATCTCGAGAAGGTCGCCGCTTTGGCGGACGTCTTCCGCCCCTGGGGGATCCGGGTCTACCTCTCCGCCCGCTTCAGCGCCCCGATCGAGATCGGCGGCCTCAAGTCGGCGGACCCCCTCGATCCGCGGGTCCGGGCCTGGTGGAAGGCCAAGGCCGACGAGATCTACCGTCGAGTCCCCGATTTCGGCGGGTTCCTCGTCAAGGCGAATTCCGAAGGCCAGCCCGGGCCCCAGGATTACGGCCGCAGCCACGCGGACGGCGCGAACATGCTCGCCGACGCCCTCGCCCCCCACGGCGGCGCGGTCGTCTGGCGCGCCTTCGTCTATTCCGCGTCGGCGGAGCAGGACCGCGCGAAGCAGGCCTATGAGGAGTTCCAGCCGCTCGACGGGAAGTTCCGTTCGAACGTCCTCCTCCAGGTCAAGAACGGGCCGATCGACTTCCAGCCGCGCGAGCCCTTCCACCCGCTGTTCGGAGCGATGCCGAGGACTCCGCTGATGCTGGAAGCGCAGATCACCAAGGAATATCTCGGCTTCGCCACTCACCTCGCCTATCTCGGGACGATGTGGGAGGAGGTGCTGGGGACCGACACCTTCCGCCCCGCCGGAAAGACCGTCGCGGACACGCTCGCCGGCATGGCCGGGGTGGCCAATGTCGGCTCTGATCGCAACTGGAGCGGCTCGCATTTCGACCAGGCCAATTGGTTCGCCTTCGGCCGCCTCGCCTGGGACCCGGGCGGCTCGGCTCGAGCGATCGCCGAGGAATGGGTGCGGATGACCTGGGGCAACGATTCCCGCCTCGTCGGTCCGGTCGTCGGGATGATGATGGGCTCGCGCCAGGCCGTGGTCGACTACATGACCCCGCTCGGCCTCCATCACCTGATGGCGACGGGCCACCATTACGGGCCCGGGCCCTGGGTGTCCGACCTCGCCCGCGCCGACTGGAACCCGACTTATTATCATCGCGCGGACCCCGGCGGCATCGGCTTCGACCGGACGGCTTCGGGAAGCGGCGCGATCGCCCAATATGCCCCGGAAGCCGGGCGGCGCCTGGCGGGCTCGGAGGATTATCTTCTCTGGTTCCGCCACCTGCCGTGGGACCATCGCCTGAGCTCGGGCCGCTCGCTCTGGGAGGAGCTGGTCGAGCGCTACGGCGGAGGAGTCGCGAAGGTCGGGGAGATGAGTCGGACCTGGCTCTCGCTCGCGCCGTTCGTCGATGCCGAGCGGCATGAGCAGGTCGCCGCCTTCCTCGCGATCCAGGAGGAGGAGGCGAAATGGTGGCGCGACGCCTCGATCGCCTATTTCCAGTCCGTCTCGAAGCGGCCGCTGCCGCCCGGGGCCGCGCCGCCGCCGCACGATCTCGACTGGTACAAGGCGATCCGGATCCGGAACGTGCCGGGCAGCGCGGAATGATCAACGGCGGCTGAGCATCTTGAGGAGGAAGCCGCGGATTCTTGCCCGAAGCGGCGGATCCGAAGCGGCGAGGATGCCGCGATGCTCGGGCGCCAGGTGGGCGGCCGGATCGCCTTCGGTCTGGAAGACGAAATGGTCGAACATCGCCCGCCAGGCCCGCCTCCGCGCCTCGCTCTGGGGGCCCATGGCGAAGATGCCGTGGACGAGCGCCTCGAACGGCGAGCCCGAGTCCGCAGGGACGTCGTCCCACCAGTAATTGACCAGGGCGTTGAACCCCGGCGGCGCCTCGACCTGGTGCCACCAGGGAGAGGGGATGTAGATCGCGTCGCCGGGCTCCAGCTCCGCCACTTCCGCCGCGTCGAGCGCCCGGCGGTAGAGCGGATAGCGCCCGAAATCAGGGTCGCGCGGATCGACCATGCTCGCCGGCTGGCCGGCCATCGTGTGGTCGAGCGGGCCGACATAGAGATTGGCGACCTGCTCGGGCGGGAAGAGGACGAACCGCCGGCGGCCCGCGACGACGCAGGCGATATTGTCCGAAAGGTCGAAATGGGGGGCGACGAGGGTGGCGTTGCCGATCCAGATGCGCGGCACCGCGGCCTTGCCGGCGAGGAGGGGGAGGGCATTGTCGAGCTCGAAGCCGGGGAGGCATTCGGGGACCGGCGCCGAGCCGACGTAGACCGAGGGGACGTCGGAGAGCGCCGACTGCCGGGCGAGGTGGGCGGCGACGTCGCCGATCCGGCCCTGCCGCCGCTCGAAATTGAAGCCGGTCATGTCGTCTTTGTAGAAGAAGCGGCCGCGGGCCTGTGCGGGCGCGACGAACCCTTCGACCGGCGCGCCCCGATCGAACCTGGCGATATACCGGGCGAGGGAATCCGGGGAGGCTCCCGCGTCCACCGCGGGCCAGGCCGCGACGAGCCCGCGCAGGACGACGGGGCGTCCGTGGGCGACGATCTCGGCGAACCCGCCGTCGTCCACGTCCGGCGCTTCGGCCACCTTCTTGTCCGGATAGGTCATGTCGCGCTCAGCTGCCGCGCCGCGGCCGGACCGCGCAAGCGCTTTGTGCGCCACCGCGAAAAAGGGGCCCTCCCGGCGGCTGCCGAGAGGGCCCGAAGGCATCGACCCGAACGGCCCTAGAAGCTGCCGCGCAGGATGAACGAGAAGCGCCGGTCGTTCATGAAGTAGGACCGCGGCCCGAGCAGCCCCGTCTGGGTGAATTGCTGGGTCGTCTTGGTCACCGTGTTGAGCAGATTCACGCCCTGCACGCCGACCTTGATGTGCTTGTTGATCGAGTAGAAGGCCGAGGCGTCGAGATAGCCCGCCTTCTCGTTGAAAATGGGGAAGAAGGGGAAGATCACGTCCGACGACGTCAGC
>DASVVX010000187.1:0-3020 GCA_036386295.1 Allosphingosinicella sp. | reverse complement strand
GCGGGTGCTGTGGCTGCAAGGCTTCCCGACCGGAATCCTGCTGCTGGCGCTCGCCCGGCTGATCCCCGA
Source organism: Allosphingosinicella sp. (assembly GCA_036386295.1). Taxonomy (GTDB): domain Bacteria; phylum Pseudomonadota; class Alphaproteobacteria; order Sphingomonadales; family Sphingomonadaceae; genus Allosphingosinicella. The sequence continues at coordinate 2,951 of DASVVX010000187.1, read as the reverse complement.
ATCGCCTCGCTTCCTGGCCGAGCAGGGCCGGGACGCCGAGCTGGCCGACATGCGCCGCAAATACGGCATCGTCCCCAAACCGCGCGAGGCGGTTCCTCCCGACGCCCAGGTGGCGGCGCGGCGGCACGGCAAGCTGACGCTGGCGCTGGTCGTCACCGCCCTTTCCTGGAGCTTTATCACCTTCGGCCTTCTCCTCTGGCTCCCATCCGACCTCCAGGCGCGCGGCTACAGCTCCGGGATCGCGAGCGGGATCCTCGCCAAATCGGCGATGGTGTCGCTTCCCACGATCATGCTCGCCGCCTGGGCTTATGCCCGGCTGAGCAGCAAATGGACCCTGGTGGCGACCATCCTGCTCACTCTCGCCGGCCTCGTGGGGGCCTTGCTGCCGGGCAGCCTGCTGAGCTCCGAGATCGTCATCATCGGCATAATCGCCCTGCTCATCGTCGGGTCGAACGGAATGATCGCGGTGCTTCTGCCCTATGCGGCCGAGAATTACCCGCTGGGCATCCGCGGCCGGGCCACCGGGCTCGTCGCGGGCAGCAGCAAGTTCGGCGGAGTCGCGGTGCAGAGCTTCGCCCTCGTCGGGCTCATCCCGACCCTCACCGGAGCGGCCCTCGCCCTGCTTCCGCCGATGATCCTTTCCGGCCTCCTCGTCGCCTATGCCGGCCGCGAGACCCGGGGCCGGAGCCTTCGCGAGCTGGAGGCGGGCACGACCTGACCCCCGGCCGGAGGGTCAGGGCCGCCAGTTCGCCGGAAGGGTCCGGGCCGGGAGCCGGACCGTGGCCGTCCCGCGGATGTCGCGCGAAGAGGCGCCGAGCATGACCTTGTAGGTTCCGCCCGCGATCCGCCAGCGGCTGCCCGAGAAGGTGGCGAGGAGCCGGGGATCGAGCGTCAGCGTGACCGTGGTCGAGGCGCCCGGTGCCAGATCGACCTTGCGGAAGCCGGCGAGCCGCTTCGGCGCTTCCCAGCCCGGGCCGGAGACGTAGACCTGCGGAACGTCCATGCCGGCTCGTCTTCCCGTGTTGCGGACCCGGAAGCTCACGGTGACCTGTCCCCTGGGCGCCGAGGCGCGAAGGCCCGAATAAGCGAAGCGGGTGTAGGAGAGGCCGTGGCCGAAGGCGAAGGCCGGTTGCAGCCCTTTCGAGTCGAACCATTTGTAGCCGACCGCCGCGCCTTCGGAATAGCGGATCGAGAACATCTCGCCGTCCTTGAGGCCGCTGCCGGGACGAACCGGGCGCGGAAGCTGGCTCTCGTCCTTCGCGAAGGTGACGGGGAGGCGGCCCGACGGGCTTGCCTTGCCGGTGAGGAGGTTGGCGATCGCCTCGCCGCCCGCCGTCCCCGGATACCAGGTCTCGAGGATGGCGGCGACCCGGCCGGCCCAGGGCATCGCCACCGGTCCTCCGGTCTCGAGCACCGCCACGGTCCGCGGGTTCGCTTCGGCGACGGCCTCGACGAGCGCGTCCTGATTGGCGGGAAGGTTGTACGGCACGTCGAAGGCTTCGCCGGTCCATTGCGTGAGGAAGACCAGAGCGACGTCGGCGCCGCGCGCCGCGGCCGCGGCCGCGGCGGGGTCGCTTCCGTCGACGAAAATGATCTCCGCCGCCGGCATCAGCGACTTCAGCGCGAGGAGGGGCGAGCTCGGATAATACATGACCGGCCCGGGCCAGGTCCTGGGCTCGAGGCCCGGCACCGCGTTGCCGCCGGCCGGGTAGACGAGCGAGGAGCCGCCGCCGGCCAGCACGCCGCGGTCGGCATGGCCGCCGACCACCACGATCCTTCGCGCGCTCGTAGCGATCGGAAGCAGATCGCCGTCGTTCTTGAGAAGCACCGCGCCCTGCTCGACGGCGGCGCGGGTGACGGCGTGGTGGGCGGCGGCGTCGATCGGACCCTCCTCGACCGGCCGGTCGAAGAGGCCGTGAGCGAACATCGAGCGCAGGATGCGCCGCGCCATCTCGTCGAGGCGGGCCGGCGGCACCTTGCCGGATTCGACCGCGCGCCGGAGCGGCTCGCCGAAATAGGGCTCCTTGTCGAACGGGAAGCCCGAATCCTGGTCGAGCCCGGCATTGGCCGCCTCGGCGGTGCTGTGGGTCGCGCCCCAGTCGGACATGACATAGCCCTTCCAGCCCCAGTCGCGGCGGAGCACGTCGGTCAGCAGCCAGCGATTCTCGCACGCATAGGCGCCGTTGACGCGGTTGTAGGCGCACATCACCGAGCCGGGCTGGCCGCGCTCGATCGCGATCTGGAAGGCGAGCAGGTCTGACATTCGCGCCGAGTCGGGGTCGATGACGGCGTCGTGATAGTCGCGGCCGGTCTCAAGGTCGTTCAGCGCATAATGCTTCACGGTCGAGATGATGTCGTTCGACTGGATTCCGGCGATCTGCGACCCGACCATGGTTCCGGCGAGGAGGGGATCCTCGCCGCCATATTCGAAGTTGCGGCCGTTCCTCGGATCGCGGACGAGGTCGACTCCTCCGGCGAGCATGACGTTGAAGCCCGACGCTCGGGCCTCCGCTCCGATCATCCGGCCTCCCGCGAAGCCGAGCTCGGGATCCCAGCTCGCGGTGATCGCGATTCCGGAGGGAAGGGCGGTGCGCTCGCGCTTGCGCTTCGCGCCGCCCTGGCTGGCGACTCCGATGCCGGCGTCGGTCTGCCACTGGGGCGGAATGCCGAGTCGGGGGATACCGGGCACGAAGCCCGCCGAGCCTTCGCGCCCGCCTTCGGGCATGGTGTAGTTCTTCGGCGGGAAGTCGGTGGAGAAATAGCCGAAGACGAGCTTGAGCTTCTCGTCGCGGCTCATCCGCTTCACGATCAGCGCGGCGCGCTGGTCCGGGCCGAGGCTCGGGTTCATCCAGGGGCGCGGCGGAGGGGCGGCGAGGGCGATGCCGGCGGCCGTCGCGGCGAGCAAGAGGGCGGCAAGGCTCTTCTTCATTTCGGGCGTCCTCCGGCGGAAC
>DASVVX010000186.1:0-2908 GCA_036386295.1 Allosphingosinicella sp. | reverse complement strand
GACGACGAAGGAATCGAGCGCCTCGATCTGGCGGTCGATCGCCGCCTCGCGGGTCGGCGCCCAGGTGATCAGCTTGGCGATCATCGGGTCGTAGAACATCGAGACCTCGCCGCCCTCCTCGACCCCGTCGTCGACCCGGGTAAGCCCCTCCCCTTTAGGGGAGGGGTTGGGGTGGGGCTTGTAATCTCCGCGCACGGCGTTGGAGACAGCCCCCACCCCCAGCCCCTCCCCTGAAGGGGAGGGGGGTCTATACCGCACCAGCCGCCCGGTCGAGGGCAGGAAGCCGCGATAGGGGTCCTCGGCATAGACCCGATTCTCGATCGCCCAGCCGTTCAGCTTCACATCGTCCTGGCCGAACGGGAGGTCCTCGCCCGCGGCGACCCGGATCATCAGCTCGACCAGATCGAGACCGGTCACCTCCTCGGTCACCGGATGCTCGACCTGGAGCCGGGTGTTCATCTCGAGGAAGTAGAAGCTTCGGTCGGCACCCGCGATGAACTCGACGGTGCCGGCGCTGTAGTAGCCGACCGCCCGGGCGAGCGCGACCGCCTGCTCGCCCATCGCCTTGCGCATCTCGGGCGTGACGAAGGGCGACGGCGCCTCCTCGACCACCTTCTGGTGTCGGCGCTGCACCGAGCATTCGCGCTCGCCGAGGTAGATGAGGTTGCCGGCCTTGTCGCCGATCAGCTGGATCTCGATATGGCGCGGATTCTCGACGAACTTCTCGATGAAGATCCGGTCGTCGCCGAAGCTCGCCAGCCCCTCGCGCTTGGTCGCCTCGAAGCCTTCGCGCACGTCCTGCTCGGACCAGGCCAGCCGCATGCCCTTGCCGCCGCCGCCGGCCGACGCCTTCATCATCACCGGATAGCCGATCTCGGCGGCGATCCTCACCGCATGCCCGGTATCCTCGATCTCGCCGACGAAGCCGGGGACGACGCTGACCCCCGCTTCCCTCGCCAGCTTCTTCGATTCGATCTTGTCCCCCATCGCCGCGATCGCGCCGGGCGGCGGGCCGATGAAGGCGATCCCGGCTTCCTCCAGCGCCCGGGCGAAGCTCTCCCGCTCGGAGAGGAAACCGTAGCCGGGGTGGACCGCCTCCGCGCCAGTTTCGCGGCAGGCGGTGACGATCAGCTCGGCGTTGAGGTAGCTTTCCGAAGCCGGCGGCGGGCCGAGCCGCACCGACTCGTCGGCGAGCTTGACATGGGGCGCGCGGGCGTCGGCGTCCGAATAGACGGCGACGGTGGCGATCCCCATCTTCCGGGCGGTGCGGATGACCCGACAGGCGATCTCGCCGCGGTTGGCGATCAATATCTTATGAAACATGGCGTCTCTTAGCCCCCGGCGAGCGGCGGTCCAGCCTGGTGGTGGCGGTCAATGTATGATGTCCCCGCAGATATAGGCGAGGATCGCGAAACCGACGAGATAGACCTGGGGCGCCCACTTGCGGAGCCGGTAGACGGCCGGGCCGACGGACTCGCCCCTGGACTTGGCCGCCACCAGCTGCTCGGCTCCATAGAAGGCGAGGAAGGCCGCCAGCCCGAGTACGACGGCGGCGGCCGCCTTCAGCAGGTCGGGGACGCCCTTCGCCGTATCCATGCCGAGGAAAGTGAACAGGGCGCCCATCGACAGCAAGGCGACCGAGGTCAGATATTTGAAGAAGTCGTAGAGATAATGGTCCCCGTCAGGGTCGCCCCGCGGCTGGCCCTCCTGCTCGTCGATCATCGGGCGGCCTCCTCGGCCGGCTGCCGGGCGGGCCGCAATATGATCTCGGTTCCGGCGAAATAGGGCCCGACACGGTTGTTGACGATGAGAACGTTGCCCTGAGCATCAATGGATTCCCACACCCGCATGCCGTCGCTCTGCCCGGTCTGGTGAAGCGTCGTTTTCGCGGCTGCCGCCACTGCGGAAGCGATGGAGGCGCCGTCATAACCGCCTCGAACGGCGGCGGAGACGCTGCACGCGCGTCCCGACGGAGGCGGGGCGTCCAGATAGGCGAGCTCGACCCCCTCGACGTCCCAGCGGCGATTGAATTCCACACCCGAGAAAAGCGAGGGGCTGGAGGTCTTGCGGATCTTCGCCCGCTCGACCTCCGCGTCGAATTTCGAGCGATCGCCGCCGGTCGCCAGGCAGTAGCGGCTGAACGCCGACGCCAGCGCCGCACCCGAAGGCGGCGGGGGAGGCGCCGGGGCCGCCGCCGGACCCGTCTGGGCGGCGGCAAGCAGGAAGAAGGCCAGGGCCGCGGTCACTCCGCCGCCTCCTCGAGCGGAGGCATGTTGTGGCCGAGAAGCTTCAGCACTTCCCCGGCCGCGTCGACCAGGTTGGTGCCGGGGCCGAAGATCGCCTGCACCCCGGCCTCGCGGAGCATGTCGTAATCCTGCGGCGGAATCACTCCGCCGACGACGACCTTGATGTCGGGCCGGCCCATGTCGCGCAGATGGCCCATCAGCTCCGGCACCAGGGTCTTGTGGCCGGCGGCGAGGCTGGAGGCGCCCACCACGTCGACCTCCTTTTCGACCGCGAGCCGGGCGCTCTCCTCGGGAGTCTGGAAGAGCGGGCCGGGAACCACTTCGAAGCCGAGGTCGGCGAAGGCCGAGGCGACGAGATTGGCGCCGCGGTCGTGGCCGTCCTGGCCCATCTTGGCGACCAGCATCCGCGGCTTGCGGCCGAGGCGGCGTTCGATCGCGTCGACCCCTTCCCCGGCGCGGGCCCAGCGCGGGTCGCCCTCGTAGGCGCCGCCGTAGATTCCCTTCACCGGCTCCGGAGTGGTGCCGTATCGGCCGAACGCATCCTCCAGCGCCTGGCTGATCTCGCCGAGGGTGGCGCGGGCCCGGGCCGCCTCGACGGCCAATTGGAGGAGGTTCGTCTCAACTCCTCCCCGGGACGGGGAGGGGGACCGCGAAGCGGTGGA
>DASVVX010000185.1:0-39792 GCA_036386295.1 Allosphingosinicella sp. | reverse complement strand
TTCTGATTAGCCGTCGTCCCAGCGCAGGCTGGGACCCCAGCGAGTGAAAGGCTCTATCCGTCTTCCGGCGAAGGCCGGAATCCGAGCGGGGAAAGGCCCGGAGCTTTCACCCCCGGGCCCCGGCCTTCGCCGGGATGACGGCTATTCCTCCAGCTTGCCCTTGAGGGCGGCGAGCGCCGCGAACGGGCTCGCCTCGAGACGCGCCTCCTCCTCGCTCTTCACCCCCGCCTCCCTGAGCGCGGCTTCGGCGGCCGGAGAACGCGGATAGGGATCGAGGCCGAGCAGGAGGCTCTGGGCGACCGCCTCGCCGAGATCGATCGCGCCGCCTTCGTAGAAGGTGACGTCGAGCTCCCCTTCGCCCAGCTCGATCTCCTCGTCCGGCCGGGCCTCGGCGGGCAGGGGCCGGAAATCGACCCGGAATTCCTCGGCCACATCCGCTTCCACCGGTTCGGCCGAGGCGACGCAGCTCTGGGTCACGCGGGCGCGCAGCCGCCCGGCGGCGGTCACCGCCTCGCCGGAGCGCCGCAGCTCGGCCTCGGCGGTCAGCGCCTCGATGGCGACCAGCCCGAAGCGGCGGGCGAGGCGCTGGCGCTCGTCGTCCCCGGCTTCGATCTCGACCCGGATCGCCTCGCCGGACAGCGCGTCGAGGCGGAAAAGGCGGCTGAACTCGTTCACGGCTGCGGAAGCCTCCCGGCGAGCAACGGTTCCATCGCGGTTTGCGCGAGGGCGTCGTGGAGACGACGGAGGCGTTCGGCGGCCCAAGCGACCTTCGCCACCTCCGCCGGCCCATCGCGGAAGAGGTTGCGCCGTACGGCGGGCTCGAGCTCGAGCTCGCCCGCGAACGATTCTCGAAAGGCGCCGAGCCGGCCGCCGAGCGCTCCGAGCAGCTTGCCGACGTGCTTGCCGACGACGAAGTCGCCGATTCCGATCTGGCGGAGCGTCCCGTCCATGTCGTCGATGAACAATTCGGTGAGCTGCACCGATTCCGCCCGGCCGCCCTGGCCTTCCGCCTCGAGCCTGAGCAGGACGAGCGCGACCATCGTCGCGACCATGTCGAATCGCCCCTCGAGCGTGTCGGGGACTCCGCCCTCGCGGTACCAGGCCGGCTCCCGGGCGGCGGCGACGAGCGCGTCGTAGAGCGGCCGGAGCGCCGCGCGCTCGCGGCGGGCGCCGAACAGGCGGGACAGAAATGCCAGCACCGGTCTCCTCGAGTGGATCGCCGCGATCCGTTGAACCGTCACCCCGGACTTGATCCGGGTCATCTAAGGTGGTCGCGCGACGTCCAAACAGAAGGTGGATGCCGGATCAAGTCCGGCATGACGGCCTCTTGCCCAATCCCATGTCCGAGGGCGCGTACTTGCGCCGTTCAGCTATTCTCGCATATTGGAGGGCCTCGGCCCGCCGGCAAGCGGGCGCCGTCGCCTCGCTCTTGCGACGGCCGGTATTACGGAGTTTTTCCAATATGATGGTTTCGGGACGAAAAGCGGCTTTGCTGGTGGCCGTGGCGGCGGGGCTGGCGGGCTGCTCGAAGACTCAGGACATTCAAGGCTATCTCGTCGACGAAACGCTGGTCGCCGCGGTCCAGCCCGGGGTCGACAACAAGGAATCGGTGCAGAACACGCTGGGCCGGCCGACCTTCACCGGAACCTTCGACCAGAACGACTGGTATTATGTCGCCCGCCGGACCAAGAATTACGCCTTCGTCCACCCCAAGGTGAACCAGCAGACCGTCCTCCACGTCCGCTTCGACCAGGCCGGCAACGTCGCTTCGGTCGAGCGCAAGGGCCTCGAGCAGGTGGTCTCGATCGATCCGATGAACGACAAGACCCCGACGCTCGGCCGCGACAAGAGCATCTGGGATGAATTGTTCGGCAATATCGGAGCGGTCGGAGCGCCCGGCGCCGGCGGCGCCGGCGGCCCCAACTCGCCGAACTAGCGTCATCCCGGCGCAAGCCGGGATCTCGCGGAGACCCGCCGAGACTTCTTGTCCTGAGGTCCCGGCTTGCGCCGGGATGACGGCTACCTGACCACCCCGCTCCCGGCGAGCACACCCAAGGTCACCAGGTCCGACGCGCTCGCCGTCATTGCGGCGATCTGGACCGGCTGGGCCATTCCGACCAGGATCGGGCCGATCACGGCGTCGCCGCCTAGTTCGCGGAGGAGCTTCGCCGAGATATTTGCCGTCTGCAGGCCGGGCATGACCAGCACGTTGGCGGGGCCGGTCAGGCGGCTGAACGGATAGACCTTCGCCATCGCCGGGTTGAGCGCGACGTCGGGCGACATCTCCCCCTCATATTCGAAATCCACTCCGCCCGGGCGGCGGTCGAGCACTTTGACGCCCTCGCGGATGCGCTCGAGATAGGTGCCCTCGGGGTCGCCGAAATTGGAATAGGAGAGGAAGGCGACGCGCGGCTCGTGGCCCATCCGCCGGGCGACCTGGGCGGTGTGGACCGCGATGTCGGCGAGCTGCTCGCCGCTCGGCCGCTCGGTCACCGTCGTGTCGGCGATGAAGCTGGTGTGGGAGCGGCCGACGAGGACGTGGAGCCCGAATGGCGTCATGCCTTCCTTCGGGTCGAGCACGCGCTGCACCTGCCTGAGGCTCTGCGCGTAGGGGCGGGTGACCCCGGTGATCAGCGCGTCGCCCTCGCCGAGCGCGAGAAGCAAAGCGGCGAACGTGTTGCGGTCCTGGTTGACCATCCGCTCGATCTCGCGCTGCAGATAGCCCTTCCGCTGCATCCTCTTGTAGAGATAGTCGACCATCTCGGGCACCCGGCCGTAGACCCGGCTGTTGATCAGCTCGTAGCTCTCCGGATCGTCGACCCCGAGCGCCCGGAGGCGATCGTGGACGTCGTCGCGGCCGACCAGCACCGGAATGCCGTAGCCGCCGTCCCTGAACGCGATTGCGGCCCGAAGCACGACATCCTCGTCCCCTTCCGCGAACAGGACCCGCTTGGGCTGGGCCCGGGCCGCCTCGTGGGCGAGGCTGAGCACCGAGGTGGTCGGGTTGAGCCGCGAGCGCAGCCGCGTCCGGTAGGCGACCATGTCGTCTATCCCGATCCGCGCGACTCCGCTGTCCATCGCCGCCCGGGCGACGGCGGCCGGGACGATCTCCATCAGCCGCGGGTCGAAGGGCGCCGGGATGATGTAGTCGGGCCCGAAGCTGTGCGCCTTGCCGCCATAGGCCGCCGCGACCTCCTCGGGCACCTGCTGGCGGGCGAGCTCGGCCAGCGCCTCGGCGGCGGCGATCTTCATCTCGTCGTTGATCGTCGTCGCCCGGACGTCGAGCGCGCCCCGGAAGATGAAGGGGAAGCCCAGCACGTTGTTGACCTGGTTGGGATAGTCCGAGCGGCCGGTGGCGACGATCGCGTCGGGCCGGGCCGCCTTGGCCTCGGGCGGGGTGATCTCGGGATCGGGATTGGCCATGGCGAAGATGATCGGGCTCGGCGCCATCTTCATCACCATCTCGGGCTTCAGCGCGCCGGCCGCGGACAGGCCGAGGAAGACGTCCGCGCCGACCAGCGCCTCTTCCAGGGTGCGCGCATCGGTGATCACGGCGTGGGCCGACTTCCACTGGTCGAGCCCGTCGCGACCCTGCCAGATCACGCCCTTGCGGTCGCACATGACGACATGGTCGTGGCGCACCCCCATCGCCTTGATCAGCTCGGTGCAGGCGATCGCCGCCGCGCCGGCGCCGTTCACCACCACCTTGACGTCCCTGAGCTCGCGGCTGGTGAGGAAGCAGGCGTTGATCAGTCCCGCGGCGGTGATGATCGCCGTACCGTGCTGGTCGTCGTGGAAGACGGGGATGTTCATCCGCTCGCGAAGCGTCTGCTCGATGATGAAGCATTCGGGCGCGGCGATGTCCTCGAGGTTGATCCCGCCGAAGCTCGGCTCCATCAGGGCGACGGCGTTGATGAAGGCCTCGCTGTCCTCGGTGTCGAGCTCGAGGTCGATCGCGTCGACGTCGGCGAAGCGCTTGAACAGCACCGCCTTGCCTTCCATCACCGGTTTCGACGCCAGCGCCCCCAGATTGCCCAGGCCGAGGATCGCGGTTCCGTTGGAGATGACGGCGACGAGATTGCCCTTGGCGGTATAGTCATAGGCCTTGGCCGGATCCTCGGCGATCGCCCGCACCGGCACCGCGACTCCGGGCGAGTAAGCGAGGCTGAGATCGCGCTGGGTCGCCATCGGCTTGGAGGCGATGATCTCGATCTTGCCGGGCCGGCCGCCCAGGGTGTGGAAGTCGAGCGCCTCCTGCTCGGAGAATTTGACGCTGCTGCCTTCGCTCATCGCGGCTCTCTCCCGATTTTTGCGGCTGCTGTAGGCTGAGTGGGGCAAGCGCTTCAAGCTCCTCCCCGGAACGGGGAGGGGGACCGCGCGCGAAGCGCGTGGTGGAGGGGGCCCCGCCACCGATGCGGCGGAGCGGCGGGCCCCCTCCACCATGCTTCGCATGGTCCCCCTCCCCGTTCCGGGGAGGATTTTGGGCGTTCCCCCCCGCCCGCCAACCCTCTAACCTCGCCTCATGGCCACCCAGGCGAAGACCGGTACCGCCCCCACCCCGATGATGGCGCAATATCTCGCGCTCAAGGCGGAGGCCTCCGACTGCCTGCTCTTCTACCGGATGGGCGACTTCTTCGAATTGTTCTTCGATGACGCCAAGGCGGCAGCCGCTTGCCTCGACATCGCGCTCACCGCCCGCGGCGAGCATGAGGGCGAGCCGATCCCGATGTGCGGAGTGCCGATCCATGCCGCCGAGGCCTATCTGGCGCGGCTCATCCGCGGCGGCTTCCGGGTCGCCATCGCCGAGCAGGTCGAGGATCCGGCGGAGGCGAAGAAGCGCGGCGCCAAGTCGGTCGTCAGGCGCGCCATCGTCCGGGTCGTGACCGCCGGCACGCTGACCGAGGAGGCGCTGCTCGATTCGCGCGCCGCCAACTGGCTGGTCGCCGTGGCGAAAGTCGGCGACCGCTACGGCCTCGCCGCGGCCGACGTCTCGACCGGGCGTTTCGAGCTCGGCTCCGTCCCGCACCACGCGCTCGACGCGGAGCTGGCCCGGCTCTCCGCCGCCGAAGTGATCGATCAGGACCGGCGCACCGGCTTCGATTCGGTCTCGGCCGAGCGCCGCCTGTGCGAGCGCTTCGCAGTGGCGACGCTGGACGGCTTCGGCGCCTTCGACCGCGCCGCCTTGTGCGCGGCCGGCGGCCTGCTCGCCTATCTCGACGAGGTCGCGAGGGACTCGCTGCCGTTCCTTCGCCCGCCGGTGGCCCGGGCCTCGGGCGATCATATGATGATCGACGCCGCGACCCGCGAGAGCCTCGAGCTGACCCAGGCGGCGACCGGCGGACGCAGCGGGAGCCTGCTCCACGCCGTCGACCGCACCGTCACCGGCGCCGGCGCCCGGCTCCTCGCGGCCGATCTCGGGGCGCCGCTGCTCGACCGGGCGGCGATCGAGGCCCGGCTCGACCTGGTCGGCCTGTTCGAGGGCGATTCCGGCCTTCGCGAGACGCTGCGCCGGCAATTGAAGGCGCTTCCCGATATCGGCCGCGCGCTCGGCCGCCTGGTCGCGGGCCGCGGCGGGCCGCGCGACCTCGGCCAGCTGCGCGATGGACTCAACGAGACCCGCCGACTCCACGCGCGGCTGGAGGCCCTGCCGGAGCCGCCCTCCCTGCTCGCCGCGCTGCTTCCGGCGCTGACCGGCCATGGCGAGCTGACCGACCTGCTCGACCGGGCGCTGGTGCCCTCGCCGCCGGTCGACTCCGCCCAGGGCGGCTATATCGCCGAGGGGTATGACGCCGCACTCGACGAGCTTCGCGCCACCGGCGGCGAGGGCCGTCGCGCCATCGCCGGGCTGGAGGCGCGGTACCGCCAGCAGACCGGGATCGCCACTCTCAAGATCCGCCACAACGGAGTGCTCGGCTTCCATATCGAGGTCCCGGCCCGGCACGCCGACCCGCTGATGGCGGTCGATTCGGGCTTCACCCATCGCCAGACGCTGGCCGGAGTAGTCCGCTTCAACGCCCCCGACCTCCACGAGCAGGCGATCCGGGTCGGCCAGGCCGGAGCGCACGCGCTCGCCGCCGAGGCGGCGCATCTCGAGCAACTCACCGGCGCGGCGCTGGCCCGGGCCGAGCCGATCGCCGCCGCCGCCGACTCGCTCGCCCGGCTCGACGTCGCCGCCGCTCTGGCCGAACGCGCCGCGGAGGGCGGCTGGTCGCGGCCGCGCTTCGCCGGCCACAATTGCTTCGACGTCGAGGGCGGGCGCCACCCGGTGGTCGAGGATTCGCTTCGCGCCTCGGGCGGGCGTTTCGTCGCCAACGATTGCGGCCTCTCCGAGGAGGAGAGGCTGTGGCTGGTCACCGGCCCCAACATGGGCGGCAAGTCGACCTTCCTCAGGCAGAACGCGCTGATCGCGGTGCTCGCCCAGGCCGGCTCCTGGGTCCCCGCCGCCAAGGCCACGCTCGGCCTGGTCGACCGACTGTTCAGCCGGGTCGGAGCCTCCGACAATCTCGCCCGCGGCCGCTCGACCTTCATGGTCGAGATGGTCGAGACCGCGGCCATCCTCGCCCAGGCGACTCCGTCGAGCTTCGTCATCCTCGACGAGGTCGGCCGAGGCACCTCGACCTACGACGGCCTCGCCATCGCCTGGGCGGTGACCGAGGCGATCCACGACCGCAACCGCTGCCGCTGCCTGTTCGCAACCCATTATCACGAGCTGACGAGGCTCGCCGAGCGGCTCGACTCCCTCTCGCTCCACCACGTCCGCGCGCGCGAGTGGAAAGGCGACCTCGTCCTCCTCCACGAAGTGGCGAAGGGTCCGGCCGACCGAAGCTACGGCCTCGCCGTCGCCAAGCTCGCCGGCCTTCCCGCCCCCGTCCTGGCCCGGGCCCGCTCCGTCCTCGCCAAGCTCGAGCAGGGCCGAGCCGCCACCGGCGGGATCGCCGCGGGCCTCGACGATTTGCCGCTGTTCGCGGCGTCGGTGCAGGCGGAGGAGCCGGCGCCCGATCCGCTGCAGGCGGCGCTGGCCGAGATCGACGCCGATTCGCTGAGCCCGCGCGAGGCGCTCGACCTCGTCTACCGGCTGAAGCGCCTCGCCGCCGGCGGGAGCTGACTCTAAATTCCTCCCCCGGGTTTCCGGGGGAGGGGGACCGCTCGAAGCGCGGTGGAGGGGGTTCTTCGGCTCGGCAAGAAGGCCCCTCCACCATGCTCCGCATGGTCCCCCTCCCCTGCAAATGCAGGGGAGGAATTAGGAAGGCTATCGCGCGGCCCGCTTGCGGCCTTATCTACAGCTGATGACGACCCGCTTCGCCTCGGTTCCGGACAAGCGCGCGATCGTCGACCGCCGCGCCCTCGCCGATGCACTGCGGGCGAAGCCCGACGCCGCCGCGTCGATCCTCAAGCGGGCGCTCGCCGACGGCCGCGCCGAGATCGGCCGCCGGCTCGAGGCGGCGCCTTATGCGGGCAGCGAGACGGCCGCCGCCTACGCCTTCCTCACCGACCAGATCGTCCGCCTCGCCTACGACCATGCCGTCGCCGCCCTGCCGCCGCCGCCGCGCTCGGACCGGCTGCTGCTGCTCGCCGTCGGCGGCTACGGCCGCGGCGAGATGGCGCTCCATTCGGACGTCGACATCGCCTTCGTCACCCCCGGCAAGCCGGGGCGCTGGGCCGGGCAGGCGGTCGAGGCCCTGCTCTACCTGCTCTGGGACCTCGGCCTGAAGCTCGGTCCCTCGACTCGATCGGTCGACGAGCTGATCGCGCTCGCCTCGACCGACCATACGGTGCGCACCGCCTTGCTCGAGGCGCGCTGGCTGTGGGGCGACGAGCCTTTGTACGACGAGGTGCAGGCGCGCTTCTGGAAGGAGGTGGTGGCGGGCAAGGCGAAGAGCTTCGTCACCGAGAAGCTCGAGGAGCGCAACGCCCGCCACCGCCGGATGGGCGACAGCCGCTACGTCGTCGAGCCCAACGTCAAGGAGGGGAAGGGCGGCCTCAGGGACCTCCACACCCTCTTCTGGATCGGCAAATACGCCTATCGGGTGACTCGGGTCCGCGACCTCGTCGAGGTCGGCCTGCTCTCCGCGAGCGAGCTTCGCCAGTTCCAGCGCGCCGAGCGCTTCCTGTGGGCGGTGCGCTGCCACCTCCACATCGTCGCCGGCCGCGCCGAGGAGCGGCTGACCTTCGACTATCAGCGCGAGATCGCGGCCCGGATGCGCTACGCCGACCGTCCCGGCAAATCGCCGGTCGAGCGCTTCATGCGCCACTATTTCCTGCACGCGAAGACGGTCGGCGACCTCACCGGAGTGTTCCTCGCCCATCTCGACGAGAAATTCGCCCGGAAGGGCGGACGCTTCGGGCTGCCGACGATCCGCCGCCGGCCCAGCCGGCTCGAGGGCTTCGTCCTCGACCGCGGCCGGCTCGCCCTTCCGGGCGAGGATTTCTTCCGCGAGGATCCGGTCCGGCTGCTCCGCATCTTCGCCCTCGCCGACCTCTACGGCCTCGAGATCCATCCGCTGGCGATGCGCGCCGCCGCGCGCGACGCCAAGCTGGTCGACGACGTGCGCGACGATCCGCAAGCCAACGCGCTCTTCCTCGAGGTCCTGACCAGCCCGCGCGATCCCGAGACGGTGCTTCGCTGGATGAACGAGGCCGGCGTGTTCGGACGCTTCGTCCCCGACTTCGGCCGGGTCGTCGCCCAGATGCAGTTCGACATGTACCACCATTATACGGTGGACGAGCACAGCATCCGGGCGATCGGCCTCCTCGCGGCGATCGAGAAGGGGGCGATGAAGGACGATCATCCGCTCGCCACCGCCCTGTTCCGCCACATCGCCTCGCGGCGGGTGCTCTACGCCGCCGTGCTCCTTCACGACATCGCCAAGGGACGCGGCGGCGATCACAGCGTGCTCGGCGCCGAGGTGGCGCTTTCGCTGTGTCCGCGCCTCGGGCTCACCGAGGCGGAGACGGAGACGGTCGCCTGGCTGGTGCGCTGGCACCTGCTGATGTCCGCCACCGCGTTCAAGCGCGACCTCGCCGATCCGCAGACCATCCAGGGCTTCGTCGCCCGGGTGAAGAGCCTCGAGCGGCTTCGGCTGCTGTTCATCCTCACCGTCGTCGACATCCAGGCGGTCGGCCCCGGAGTGTGGAACGGCTGGAAGCGCCAGCTCCTGCGCGAATTGTTCGAGGCGGCCGAGGAGGCGCTTCGCCTCGGCCACAAGCAGAAGGGACGGAGCGAGCGGATCGCCGCGACCCAGTCGGATCTCGCCCTCCGGCTCGGCTGGGAGGACAGCCGCTTCGCCCGCCACGCCTGGCGCCTCCCGGACAGCTACTGGCTGGCCGAGCCGCCCGGCGTGCTTGAGAGGAACGCCGCGCTGATGGACTCCGCCGATCGCGCCCCGGCCCGAACCCGGCCGCTCAGCATCTCGGTCGAGGAGGAGCGCGGCGCCACCCTGCTCAGCGTCTACGCCAAGGACCAGCCCGGCCTCTTCTACCGGCTGAGCGCGGCGATCAGCCTCGCCGGCGCGAACATCATCGACGCCCGGATCCACACCACCCTCGACGGCATGGCGGTCGACAATTTCCTCGTCCAGGATTCGAAGGGCGGGCCGTTCGCCGACCGCCACCAGCTGAAAAGGCTCGAGGAGGGCGTGCTGCGCGCGATCGAGGGGCAGGAGCCCGCGATGGACCGGCTTGAGGCCAAGGCGCTGCCGCTGCTCCGCGCCGAGGCCTTCGCCATCCAGCCCGCCGTCTTCGTCGATAACGAGGCCTCGAGCCGCTACACGGTGGTCGAGGTCAACGCCCGCGACCGCGCGGCGCTGCTCGGAAGCCTCGCCCGAGCCCTCTACGAATCGAAGGCGGCGATCCACTCCGCCCACATCGCCACCTATGGCGAGCGCGCCGTCGACGTCTTCTACCTGACCGACCTCCACGGCGCCCGGATCGACAGCCCGGCCCGCCTCAAGGCCCTCCGCGCCGCCCTCCTCAAGGCTGCCGGAGAAAATCGTGACAGTGACGAATTGACGCGGGCGGCCGCGGGCGCGGCGCGCTGATCCGGCGAAAAAAATTCGTCACTGTCGCTGAATTTCCTAAATCGGTGTCCGACACCGAATTTCGGATCCGGCGAAAAATTCGTCACCGTCGCGATTTTCTAGGCGCGGTGCCAGTCGCGCTTGAGCCGGGCGGCGGCGAGGAAATAGAGGGCGGCGCTGAGCAGGTAGAAGCCGAGGCCGTAGAGGATCGAATATTGCAGGGCGTCGACGCCGTGCGCCGCCGTCATCCGATCCGACATGAAGCCGAGGAAGAAGATCCCGAAGCCGATCCCGATCAGATTGTTGATGAACAGGAAGCTGGCCGAGGCCGTCGCCCGCATGTTGGGCGGGACGATATGCTGGACGGCGGCGATCACCGGCCCGAGCCAGGCCAGGGCCAGCATCTGGCCCAGGGTGAACAGAAGCCAGCCCACGGTCAACGACGGCGCGAACAGGCCGAGCGCGAAGGCGGGCGCGGCGACCAGGAAGCAGACGGCGGGGATGAGCGCGTAGGACGCCGGCCGCTCGCCCCCGGTGCGGTCGGCGAGCCAGCCGCCGAGCCAGGTGCCGGCGACTCCGCCGACCAGCACGATCGAGCCGTAGAAGATCGAGACCCGGACCAGCTTCGGATCCGCCCCGCCGGTGAACCAGCCGGGCAGCGCCCGCAGGATCGGGTCCATCCCCGCGAAGTCGAAGCTCCGGCTGAAGAAGCTGGGGAGCCAGAAGATCAGCCCGTAGCCGAGGATCGACCCCGACGCCGCGCCGAACGACAGCAGCCAGAAGCTCGGCGTGCGCGCCAGCGTCGCGACGACGGCCGGGAAGGGGGGCGCCGGCTCGCTGGCGAGTCCCTCGGCGCTGTCGAAGCCGCCGCGCACCGGCTCCCGGATGCCGACCTTGACCAGCAGGGCGGCGGGGATCCCGGCGAGGCCGACGATGACGAAGGCCGAGCGCCAGTCGAGATGGCTTGCGATCCAGCCGCCGAAGAATACCCCGAGCGCCGATCCGATCGGGATTCCGAGCGAGAAGAAGGCGAGCGCACGCGCCCTCTTCTCCCTGGGGAAATAGTCGGAGACGAGGGCGTAGGAGGGCGCGACCCCGCCCGCCTCGCCGATCCCGACCCCCATCCGGGCGAGGAAGAGATGCCAGAAATTCTGGGCGAAGCCGCAGGCCGCGGTGAACAGGCTCCAAAGGCCGACCGAGACGGCGATGATGTTGACCCGGCTCCTCCGGTCGGCGAGCCAGGCGATCGGGATGGCGAGGCCCGAATAGAAGAGCGCGAAGGCGATCCCGCCCATCAGGCTGAGCTGGGTGTCGCTCAGCTGGAGCTCCGCCTTTATGGGCACGGCGAGGATGCCGATGATCTGCCGGTCGACGAAGTTGAAGATGTAGGCGACGAGCAGGATGGCGAGCACGCGGGTGCCGCCGGCGGTTCCCGCGTTCATCTCGGCCGGCCGTGTCGACATGCGCTGCCTTTTCTTAAATCCTCCCCGAGATTTCTCGGGGAGGGGGACCGCGCGAAGCGCGGTGGAGGGGTTCTTGCGGCTCGGCAAGGCCCCTCCACCAGGCTTCGCCTGGTCCCCCTCCCCGGCAAAGGCCGGGGAGGAATACGGCCTCCTAGAACTTCATCCCGAGGCTGAGGAAGATCTGCCTGGGATTGCCGTAGAAGGTGGTGACCACGCCTTCCCGGCCGAGGCTGGGGATGACGTTGCCCGTCGTCGCGTTCTTGAGCGGTACCCCCGTCACCGGGTCGACCGACAGGAACTGGTAGCCCGACGTGATATACTGCTTGTCGAGGATGTTCTTGCCGTGGAGGCCGATCGTCCAGCGGTCGCCGCGGCTGGTCCAGACCAGGTTGGCGTCCCACAGGGCATAGCCTTCCTGGTCGAGGAACGGGCTCGGGGTCTCGAACTGGAAGGTCTTCGAGCGCCAGGAAACCGTCGTGTTCGCGTCGAACGTGCCGCCGGCGAGCGGGGTCGAATAATCGAGGGTCCCCGACAGCGTCCATTTCGGCGTGTTCTGGATGCGGCGGAAGTCGGCGACGTCGACCGGCCCCTTGCCCGGCACGTTGGTGATGAACTCGTCATATTGCGCGTCGAGATAGCCGAGCGTCCCCGAGAAGGTGAAGCGCGAGCCGTCGTCGCCCCGGTAGAGGGTGGCCAGCGCCTCGGCCTCGATGCCCTTGAAGGTCGCCTTGCCGGCGTTGGTGGTGACGCCGACGAAGGTCGGGATGCCGTTGATCACCGCGCCGACCGAGCCGGGGACCTGGACGTCCTTGTAATCGGCATAGAAGCCGGCAAGGGCGAGCCGCAGGCGGCGGTCGAAAAGCGAGGCCTTGTAGCCGATCTCGTAGCTGGTCACCTTCTCGGGATCGAACAGGAAGTAGTCGAAGATCTCGTTCGCCTCGCGGACTCCGTTGCCGTTGACGTCCGGCGCCGCCGTGGAGAGGCCGCGCGGATCGAAGCCGCCGCCCTTGAAGCCCTTGGACCAGCTCGCATAGACGGTGTTGTCGTCGTTCGGCTGGAAGCTGATCGAGGCGCGCGGGGTGAATTCCTTGAAGGTCTTCTCGCCGGTGAAGTTGGAGGTGAGGGCGCCGAGCTGGACTCCGGCGCCGCCGAGCTCGGGCGAGGCGCCGCCGACCAGATTCTTGCGGATCACCCGCGACTGGCGGTTGTCGCTGGTGTAGCGGCCGCCGAGCGAGAGCGAGAACTGGTCGGTGAAACTGTAGGTGAAGTCGGCGAAGGCGGCCCAGGTCTTGGTGTGGACCTCGCCGAAGGTCGAGGCGGTGAAGCCCGGCACTCCGATCAGAGCGCCGGTCGTGGCCAGGACGACGTCGAAGATGTTCCGGGCCTCGGCGTTGAGATAATAGAAGCCCGCGACGCCGTTCAGCTTCTTGCTCTCGTAGAGAAGCTGAAGCTCGTTCGAGAACTGGTGGTTGGAATAGATCGCCGGGACGTCGACGTCCTGCGTCGGCAAAGCGTCGAAGTCGATCGGGGTGGCGCTCCGGTCCTCGCGATAGGCGGCGACGTCGCGGATGGTGATCGAATCGCTCAGCTTCAGCTCGGCGTGCATCGCTCCGCCGAAGGCCTCGATGTCCTGCTCGGGCGTGTTGAGCCCGGCCCGGGTGTCGTAGACGTCGGCGAGGACCGGAGCGCCGCTCAGCAGGCCGGGGATGAGGCGGTGGCCGTTGCGCGGGTCGCTCTCGTCCTTGGTATAGTCGCCGGTGAAGCGGATCGAGAAGGCGTCGGTCGGCTCCATCTCGATCGTCGCCCGGAAGGCCCAGATGTTGCGGTCGTAATTGGACAGGCCGGCGATGTTGAGATTGTCGCCGAAGCCGCCGCGGGTCAGCCGAGCCGCCGAGGCTCCGAACTTCAGCCCCGGAACGATCGGCACGCTGCCGCCGAGGATGACGTCGACGAGGCCGTCGGTCCCGACCCTGGCGGTCGCCTTGAGGCTGGGCAGGTCCGACAGGCGCCGGGTGACGTATTTGATCGCGCCGCCGATCGTGTTGCGGCCGTAGAGGGTGCCCTGCGGCCCGCGCAGCACCTCGATCCGCTCGACGTCGTAGATGTCGAGCACCGCCGCCTGCGGACGGTTGAGGAAGACGTCGTCGAGATAGAGGCCGACTCCGGCCTCGAAGCCGGCGACCGGGTCCTGCTGGCCGACCCCGCGGATGAAGGCGGTCAGGGTCGTGTTGGTGCCGCGCGACGTCTCGAGGGTGACGTTGGGGGTGGTGTCGGAAAGGTCGGTGATGTCGGTCGCGGCGGCCCGCTCGAGCGCCTCGCCCTGATAGGCGGTGACGGCGATCGGAACGTCCTGCAGGCTCTCCGCCCGGCGCCGGGCGGTGACGACGATGTCGGTATCCTCGGCCGGGACGGCGGTGGCGGCGTCGTCGAGCGCCTCGTTGGCGGCGGCCGCGGCCTCCTCCTCGGTGGTTTCCTGGGCGAAGAGCGGCGCCGGGACGGCGGCGAGCGCGGCCGCGGCGACTCCGAGCTTCAGGATCGTGCGGGTGGTGAGGCGGGTCATGGCGGTTTCTCCTGGCATTCTAGGCTGTGGCTTCGGTTTGACGGACTGGCGGCAGGCTGGCCGCGAATTCGCGGATGGTGGCGTTGAACAGATCGCTCTGCTCGAGGTGCGGCGCATGGCCGGAGCGGTCGAAGACGACCGCCCGGGCGTTGGGCAGGGCGGCGACGAGATGGCCGGCGGTATCGGCGCCGTAGAGATGGCTGTGGGCGCCGTGGACGACCAGCGTCGGCTGGCGGATCGACGGCAGCAGCGGCCGGAAATCCTCGTCGACCAAAGATTGCCAGAGCGCTCCGATCGCGGCGGGATCGTTGGCGGCGAAAGCCTCGGCCGCGCGATCTGCCTCGGGCCCGGGCGAGGCGAAGATCGCCTGGCCGGCCGCGGCGGCGAAAGCCGGGAAGTCGTCGCTGATCGCCTGGCTGCGCGCCTCGCAGGTCTCGCTCGACAGGCCGAGGTCCCAGTCGCCGTCGTTGAGGACCCGCGGAGTCATGTCGACGACGACCGCGCCGTCGAACCGGTCCGAGGCCGGTCCGGCCAGGACCCTCCAGAGCACCGCCGCGCCGAGCGACCATCCGATTCCGACGGCGCGGTCCAGCTCCAGAACTTCGGACAGCTCAGCCACGTCGTCGGCGAGACGCCGGATCGTGGGCGGCTTCTCGCCGGCGGGCGACCCGCCGTGGCCGCGCAGGTCGACCGCCACGATTCGGAATGAATCGGCGAGATCGCCCTGCCGCTCGAAGAAGCCCGAATCCGCCATCAGCCCGTGCAGAAGCACGAGCGGCCGCCCCTCGCCCTCGTCGGAATAGGCGATTCGAGCGCCGTCGGATGAAATGAACTGCCTCAACCCCTCTCCCCCGTCCGCGCGCTCCTTCGAAGGAGTCTCTTGCGGCTCGAGACGGGCCATGCCCGAAGCTGAAACCTGAGTCAATGTTCAGGTTAGCTTGCTCAGCCTTGGCAAGCCGGAATCGAGAGAACGAAGGTCATGCCGCCGCCCCCATTCGGCGCCGCAGTGAGCCCGCCGCCATGGGCGAGGGCTATCTGGCGGGCCAGAGCGAGGCCGATTCCGGCGCCGCCTTCCTTGGTCGTGTAGAATGGGACGAAAATCTCCTCGATCCGCTCGGGCGGGATACCCGGTCCGTCGTCCTGCACCTCGAAGCGGATCTCTCCGCCCTTCACCGCGCAGGCGAAGCGCACGGCTCCGCCGCCCGCCCCGGCGACGGCTTCGCCGGCGTTGCGGAGCAGGTTCAGAAGCGCCTGGCGCAGAAGCCCGGCATCCGCCTCCAGAACGGCGGCGGGCGGCGGGGCGGCTGTAAAGGCGATTCCGCGCGCGCGCAGCTGCGCCTCCGCAAGCGCCGCGATGTCCGCGAGGAAGGTCGCCAGGTCCAGGGGTGCGAAAGCGGGAGCGGGCAGGTCCGCGATCGCCCGGTAGCGCTCGACGAAGTCGATCAGATGCCGGCTCTGCCGAGCGATGGTGTCCGCCGCGGCACCGACCGCCGGCCGTCTGTCGCCCCCGGCCATCCGCGCCAGGCTTTCGGCCAGCGACGCCACGGGCGTCAGCGCGTTCATCATCTCGTGGGTGAGCACGCGAGTCATGGCGTGCCAGGCGCCGACCTGGACCGCGTCCAGCTCCCCCAGCACCGCCTGCATCGAGACCAGGCGTTGCGGCCCGCCGTCGGGCGTGGCGACGGCGACGACCCAGACCAGCATGGAGCGGCCGTCGGCGAGCGCGACGATCCGGCGGCCGCCGACCGGCAGGGCGAGGATTTCGGCCGCCGCCGCCTCGTCCAGCGCGTCCTCCAGCCGAGCGGCCTCGCCGGCGAGGGCGCGTGCGGCGCGGTTGGCGAAGCGGATTCGGCCGTCGGGGCCGAGCGCGAAGAGGGCGACGGTGACGGCGTCGAGCAGGGCCAGCGCCCGGTCGAGCTGCTGCGCCCGCGCCCGCTCCTCGATGGCCGGGGAAGCACGGCCGTCCTCTCGGCTGCGCAGCGCGACCCGCGCGACGTCGACCAGCAGCAGGGCGGCCGCCACGGCGAGCACGGAGGCGCTGGCGAAATGCCGGGTCTCCGTCAGCACCCGGAAGAGAAGGGCGATCGCGACGGCCGCGAAGAGGAGCCGCCAGCCGGCCGCGGAGACGAAGTCGAGGCGGGTCCGGACGCTAGAGCCCATGCTTGGCCATGCGCCGGTAGAGCGCGGGACGGCTGAGGCCGAGCGCTGCCGCCGCCTGGGCGATGTTGCCGTCGTGCCGGCCGAGCGCGCCGGCGATGGCCGAGCGCTCCAGCGCGTCGAGGCTGGTGCCCGCACGCGCTGTTCGGGTGCGACCGGCCGCCTCGCGGACGGCGGCGACCAGCGCTTCGTTGCGCCAGGGCTTGAGCAGGAAATCGTCGCCGCCGCGCTTCAGGCTTTCGACCGCCAGCGAGACGGCCCCGTAGGCGGTCATCAGGACGACGGCGAGCGTGGGGTCGGCCGCCTTGATCATGTCGAGGGCCATGATGCCCTCGCGCCCGGACCGCTCCCCGGCCGCGAAGTTCATGTCGACCAGCGCGCAATCGTAGCGGGCGGCCGCCATCAGCGCCGGCAGCTCCTGCGGCGACGCGGCGCTCTCCACCCGTTCGACCCAGGGTTCGAGCGCGAGCGCCACCGCCTGATGCACCTCGGGCTTGTCGTCGACGACGAGAATGGCGTTGAGGCGTTCCATGACGAGAGCGTAACGGGCGGAAGGCGCCCGCTCAATATGTCCGGATACGGACGCTGCGCTTGGATGGCCCGTGTCCGATAGCGGCTATCTCTTTGAAAGTATTAGTTTTTCTTAGAGCCCGACTCGGTGTAGAATCGGGGTATGAGTCCGTTCCTCCAAGTCAGCTCGCTTTCGCGCGCCTATCGCAGCGGCGAGGTCGAGACGCAGGCGCTCGATGCCGTCTCCTTCGACGTCGCGGCCGGCGAATTCGTTGCGCTCATGGGTCCGTCCGGCTGCGGCAAATCCACCCTGCTCAACATCCTGGGCTTCCTCGATGCGCCGGACTCGGGTTCGTACCGGCTCCGGGACGAGGAGGTGGCGACGCTCTCCGACGCCCGGTTGACGCGGCTCCGGCGCGTCCATGTCGGCTTCGTTTTCCAGAGCTTCAACCTGATCGAGGAGCTCAACGTCGCCGAGAATGTGGAGGTGGCGCTGCTCTACCGGAGCGTCGATGCGCGACGAGGGCGCGTGGATGCGGTGCTCGATCAGGTCGGCCTCGCACACCGCGCCCGACACCGGCCGCGGCAGCTGTCGGGCGGCCAGCAGCAGCGCGTGGCCATCGCCCGCGCACTCGCGCCGGAGCCGGACCTCATCCTGGCCGATGAGCCGACCGGCAATCTCGATAGCGCCAACGGCGCCGCTGTCATCGACCTTCTCAAGGGCGCGGCGGTGGCAGGCACGACCGTGGTCATGGTGACGCACTCCGCTCTCCACGCCGCGGCCGCGGACCGGACGATCCGAATGCTCGACGGACGGATCGTCGAGGAGACGCGCCTGTGATCCGGCTGCTGCGTCATTGGCTGGTCGCCTGGGCCCGCAACCTCGCCGCCAACCGGCTCCTTTCCGCCATCAGCATCGTCGGTCTCGTCATCGGCATCGCCGGCGCGATCCTGATGGCGCTCGTGGCGCGGGTCCCGCTCACCTACAACCATGTCGTGCCCGGACACGAGCGGACCTACATTGCCGTGTCGATCGTGCGCAGCCCGCAAATGGCGCCCGACTATCAGCAGGCGAGCCCGGGCGGCGCGGCGGCGCTGATCGAGGCGAACGTCCCGGAGGTGGAAGCGGCGACCCGGCTCATGGAGGCCGAAGTGGAGCTTCGCCGTGGCGCCGCCGCGCACAGGGAGACGATCTACTGGGCCGACCCAGACTATTTCGACCTGGTCCGCCTTCCCGTCCTGAGCGGCGACCTCGCCTCGGCGCTGCGCAGCGGCCATGGCCTCGTGATGACCGAGGCGATGGCGCGCAAGCATTTCGGTCGCGCCGACGCAGTGGGCGAGACGATCGATGTCGCGGGGCAGCCGATGGTGCTGCGCGCCGTCATCGCGGACCTTCCGGCCGGAGGCACCGACCTCGCCGCGGGCATCTTCGCCTCCGGGCTTGCCGCCCATTCCGGTCTTTCCCTGATGAAGGCGGACCCGCCGGGCGCCTTCTCGATCAGCGTGAGGACTTATCTGCGGCTTCGGACGGGTGCCTCGGTCCAAAGGGCGGGCGATTCGATCCACTCGGCAGTCGCCGGGCTCGTGCCGCCGCCGGTGCGCAAGGCCTATCGGCTCGAGCCAGTCCGGATCGATGGGCTCGCCCTGCACGAGGGCTTCCATCCGGGCGCGCGCGAGCGGCTGTTGATCGGCAGCCTGGTGGCGGCTCTCGTGCTGCTCATCGCGACCGCCAACTTCGTGAACCTGAGCGTCGCGCTGGCGGGGCGGCGCCGGCGCGAGATCGGAGTGCGCAAGGCGAACGGCGCCGGCCGCCGTCACATTGCCGGCCAGTTTCTCGCCGAGGCCGTGCTGACGGTGCTCGTCGCCACGCTCCTCGCGCTCGCGGCGGCCGAATGGCTGCTGCCGGCGGTCAACGGGTTCCTGGAGACCGAGGCGCGCCTCGATTATGCCGCCGATCCGACCCTGCTCCTCGGGCTGCTGTCGGGCGCGGCGCTGCTCGGCGTCGCGGCGGGCGCCTACCCGGCCTTCCTGCTCTCCTCGCTGCCGCCCGTGGCGACCTTGCGGGACGGCGGCGGCGCCGCGGCGGGGGGCGGGCTCGTCCGGAGCGCGCTCGTCACCGCCCAGTTCGCGATCCTCATCGGACTGATCATCGCCACGTCCGTGGTGCACCAGCAGCGGGCCTTCGCGATGCGCGAAGCGCTTCGCATGGACATCGACCAGGTGCTGACCGTCACCGCCAAATGCCCGCCCGCCTTCGTCGCCGAGACGGCGAAGCTGCCGGGGGTGCGGGCCGTCTCGTGCAGCAGCGAGGCGCTGCTCAGCGGAAATACCTTTGCGTTCATCGATTGGAGGGGCGGCCAGGTGTCGACGGACATCGTCTCGGTCCTTCCGTCGATTTTCGCGCTTTACGGCGTTCGGCCGCTAGCGGGCACGCTCGCGGCCATCCCTCCCGCGGGGGAGGACGCGGTCTCGCGCGTGATCATCAACGAGGCTGCGGTGCGCGCCTTCGGCTTCGCCTCGCCGTCCGCCGCCATCGGGCAGGTGCTCGCGACCCCGGCAAGTTCGCCAGGCGACGACAAGGTCACGCAGGTGGTCGCGGTCGTTCCCGACTTCGCTTTCCATTCGGTCGAGACGGCAATCGAGCCCACCCTCTATGTGCCGGGGCCGATAGCGGAGTGGAACGGCGGATTGGTCTCGATCAAGCTGGCCGGCCGCGACGTGCCGGAGACGCTCTCGCGAATCGATCGGCTGTGGCGCGCGACCGGCAACGAGGGGCCGATCCGGCGCGCCTTCGTCAGCGAGCATATCGAGCAGCTTTACCGAAGCCTCGAGCGCAACGGGCAGCTCTTCGCCCTTTTCTCCGCGCTCGCCATCTTCCTGGCCTGCCTCGGGCTCGTCGGCCTTTCCCTGTCGGCGGCGCAGCGGCGAACCAAGGAGATCGGGATCCGCAAGGCGCTGGGCGCGAGCACCGGCCGGATACTGGCGATGCTCCTATGGCAGCTCAGCCGCCCGGTGCTGCTCGCCAACCTCGTCGCCTGGCCGGTCGCCTGGTGGCTGATGCGGCGCTGGCTGAACGGCTTCGCCGAGCGTATCCCGCTGCAGCCCTGGCTGTTCCCGGCGGCCGGGCTGATCGCCCTCGCCCTCGCGCTCCTGAGCGTGGGCACGCTCGCCTATCTCGTCGCGCGGCAGAAGCCCGTGCATGCGCTGCGCTACGAATGACCGGGGCCGATCGTCCCGAGCCTGTTCCTTGCCGGGGCCCGCCGCTCCTATGCGGAGACGGCTCCACGCGCTAAAGCCCCGCCCATGATCGCCTCCGCCATCTCGATCGTCGACCTCGAGAAGACCTATGCCGGCGGCAAGCGGGCGCTCGAAGGAGTCAGCCTGGAAGTCCCGCAGGGGCAGATCTTCGGCCTGCTAGGCCCCAACGGGGCGGGCAAGTCGACCCTGATCAACATCCTCGCCGGGCTGGTCAACAAGAGCGGCGGAAGCGTCTCCATCTGGGGCTTCGACATCGAGAAGCACCCGCGCAACTCCAAGGCCTCGATCGGCATCGTCCCGCAGGAGCTGGTCTTCGATCCCTTCTTCACGCCGCGCGAGACGCTCGAGATCCAGGCCGGGCTCTACGGCGTCCCCAGGGCGCGGCGGCGGACCCAGGAGCTGCTCCGCGCCGTCCGTCTCGAGGACAAGGCGGAAGCCTATTCCCGCACCCTGTCGGGCGGGATGAAGCGCCGGCTGCTGGTCGCCAAGGCGATGGTCCATTCGCCGCCGATCCTGGTCCTCGACGAGCCTACCGCGGGCGTCGACATCGAGCTTCGCCAGCAGCTCTGGGCCTATGTCCGGCAATTGAACGGCGAGGGCGTGACGGTCGTGCTGACCACCCATTATCTCGAGGAAGCCGAGCAGCTCTGCGACCGCATCGCGATCATCAACCACGGCCGCCTGATCGCCAACGAGACGACGCGGACGCTGGTCGGGATGGCGCAGGAGAAAGCGGTCGAGGTGACCGTCGACCGCGACATCGCCGCTTTGCCCGACGCCTCCTGTTTCGAGAAGATCGAGCTGATGGGCGAGCGGATCCTCGCCATCACCTACCGCAAGGACAAGGTGAACGCTGGCGAGGTGCTCGCCGCGCTGCAGCGCGACGGGCTCGGGATCGTCGACGTCTCGACCCGGGAGGCGGATCTCGAGGACGTCTTCCTCAACCTCACCCGAGCGCCGGATCCGGCGGAGTGACCCAGGCCTTCGACGTCGTCGTCATCGGCTCGGGCGCGGCCGGACTTTCGGCGGCCCTCACCCTCGCCTCGAAGCTGAAGGTGGCCGTGCTGGCCAAGGGCGGCCTCTCCTCCGGCTCGACCGCTCTGGCCCAGGGCGGCATCGCCGCCGTGCTCGAGCCCGGCGACACGTTCGAGAGCCATGTCGAGGACACGATCGTCGCCGGCGCCGGCCTCAACCGCCGCGAGACGGTCGAGTTCGTCGTCGGCAACGCCCCGGCCGCGATCGAGCGGCTCGCCGCGCTCGGAGTGCCGTTCAACCGGGGCGGGGAGGAGCGCTGGCACCTAACCCGCGAGGGCGGGCACAGCCACCGGCGAATCGTCCACGTCGCCGACGCCACCGGCTGGGCTGTCCAGCAGGCGCTCGAGAAAGCGGCGGCGGAGCATCCCAACATCAGCTTGATTCCCGACCGGGTCGCGATCGACCTCGTCACCGACCGCCACGCCGTCGCGCGATCGGACGGCAAGCGCGTCTGGGGGGTCTATGCGCTCGACCGCGAATCCGGCCGGGTGGAGACGATCACCGGCCGGGCGACCGTTCTGGCCACCGGCGGCGCCAGCCGTGCCTGGCTCTATTCGACCAACCCGAGGGGTTCGACCGGCGACGGCATCGCCATGGCCT
Organism: Allosphingosinicella sp.; assembly: GCA_036386295.1. Taxonomy (GTDB): domain Bacteria; phylum Pseudomonadota; class Alphaproteobacteria; order Sphingomonadales; family Sphingomonadaceae; genus Allosphingosinicella. The sequence continues at coordinate 18,193 of DASVVX010000185.1, read as the reverse complement.
GGCGGGCCGGCTGCCGGGTGGCGAACATGGAGTTCAACCAGTTCCACCCGACCTGCCTCTACCACCATGACGTCAAGAACTTCCTGATCACCGAGGCGATGCGCGGGGAAGGGGGCAAGCTAAAATTGCCCACCACCGGCCGCCGCTTCATGAAGCGCTTCGACCCGCGCGAGGAGCTGGCGCCGCGCGACATCGTCGCCCGCGCGATCGATCACGAGCTCAAGCGCCTCGGCCTCGATTTCGTCCATCTGGACATCAGCCACCGCGACCCGGACTTCATCCTGGAGCACTTCCCGACCATCGCCGCCCGCCTCGCCGAGCCCGACATCGGCATCGACATCACCAAGCAGCCGATCCCCGTCGTCCCCGCCGCCCATTACACCTGCGGCGGCGTGACGACCGACCTCGACGGCCGGACGGACGTGGACGGCCTCTACGCCGCCGGCGAGGTCACCATGTCCGGCCTCCACGGCGCCAACCGACTGGCTTCCAACTCGGTGCTCGAATGCCTCGTCTTCGGGGTGACCGCGGGCGAGCATATCAACTCGGGCTGGGCGGACCTTCCGCCGCCGCCCGGGATCCGCCCGTGGGACGAGAGCCGGGTCACCGATTCCGACGAGGAGGTCGTCGTCCATCACAATTGGGCCGAGATCCGCCGCTTCATGTGGGACTATGTCGGAATCGTCCGGACCACCAAGCGGCTCGAGCGGGCCTTGAACCGGATCAACCTGCTCAAGCAGGAGACCCACGATTATTACCGCCACTTCCGGGTCACCGCGGACCTGGTCGAATTGCGCAACCTGGTCCAAGTTTCCGAGCTCATCGTCCGCTCGGCCCTGACCCGCCAGGAGAGCCGCGGCCTCCACTACACGCTCGACTATCCCGAGACGCTTGCCGACGCGGTCGATACGGTGCTGGTCCCGAATGGCTGAGCCCAGCCTGGCCGATCAGGACCTTCGCGGCATCCTCACCCGCGCCATCGCCCGGCGAGGCCATGCGCCGACCGTCGCCGAGCTCGCCGCGGAGGCGGGAACGAGCGTCGCCGAGGTCGAGGCGGCGCTTCGCCGCCTGCACGAGGCGCACGCCCTTCTCCTCCATCCGCATCGGTGCGAGCCCTGGGTCGTGCATCCGTTCGCCCTGTCGCCGGGGTCGTGCTGGGTCGAGACGGCGGAGCGCGGCTATTGGGCGAACTGCCTCTATTGCGCGCTCGGAATCGCCGCCGCGCTGGCGGCGGACGCGCGGATAACCACCCGGCTGGGCGGCGAGGCTCGGACGGCCCGCTACCGCGTGGAGGGAGGCCGGCTGCTCGACACCGGGGGAGTCTTCCACCTCGCCACCCCGGCCCGCTTCTGGTGGGACAACGTCATCCACGCCTGCGCGTCGTTCCAGCCGTTCGCCGGCGAGGAGGAGGTCGACCCGTGGTGCTCGCGCCATGCCTTGCCGCGCGGCCATGTCATGACCCTCGAGGCGCTGTGGAGCTTCGCGTCGGACTGGTACGGGGATTATCTCGACGAGCCGTGGCGCAAGCGGTCCGCGCCGCAGGTCAGGGCCCTGTTCGACGCGCACGGGCTGACCGGCGACTTCTGGTCCTGGTGATTCAGGGCGCGAGAAACGCCTTCAGCTCCGAGCGGAACCGGGCCGGCTGGTCGTACATGATCATGTGCCCGCTGTTGTCGATCCGGACCAGGCGCGCACCCCGCTTGCCCCGGTAGGCGAGGCGGTAGCGGTTGTCGTCCGCCGCCCGGCGGCTGGGATCGAGGCTGGCGTAGACGACGGTCAGCGGCGCCGCGATCCGCGGCAGCTCCGGCGTGAGGTCGGTCAGGGCGAGTTCGTGGGTGGCGCGCGCGGTGACGTCGGGGTCGGCGCCGCTCTCGGGATTGCCGAACAGCCGGATCGCCGACTCGACGAGCCGGCGCCCGCCAGGCGTCGTGCTGAGGTCGCGCAGGCTGTCGGCGAGGCCGCGAAGGCCGGCCGCGTCGCCACCGACGATCCCGGCCGGCTGGGGCAGCATGTCGACGACCATCACCCTGCCGACCGCCCCCGGATGCCGCGCCGCCACCAACATCGCCACCGTGCCGCCCATCGAGTGGCCGACGATCGCGGGCCGTTGGAGGCCGCGCGAGCGGATGTAGCGCGCGATCTCCTCCGCCAGCGGCGCCACGACATCCCCCCGGGCGTTGCCGCGCGGCGGGGTGTTGGCGAAGCCGGCGACCTGGACGAGGTGGTAGCGATAGCCCGGAACGGCGGCGACCGTCCCCTTCCAGACCGCGCGAGAGCCGGTGAGCCCGGGAATCAGGATGACGTCGGGCCCAGTGCCCTGGACGACGACCGAAAAGCGGGTCGGCGCGAACGGCTGCGCGGCCGGACGGGCGGGAAGCGGCGCGGCGGGCGCGGCGCCGACACAGGCGAGGCCGAGCACGGCGGCGGCGAGGAGGACGGGGCGATTCATCCCGGCGCCCTACCCTCGCCGGGTTGAACGCCGCCTTACCGGAAGCGGGCCTGCGAGGCTTGTATCACCCACTATATGGGCTAAGTCCGCTTGCATGCCTTCCCCGCATCTCTACCTGGTCGACGGGTCCAGCTACATCTTCCGCGCCTATCACCGGCTGCCGCCGCTGACCAACCGGCACGGGCTCAACGTCGGCGCCGTCTACGGCTATACCACCATGCTGTGGAAGCTCGCCGAGAGCCTGCACAAGGAGGAGGGCCCGACCCACCTCGCCGTCATCTTCGACGCCGGCTCGCACACCTTCCGCAACGACATGTTCGACGGCTACAAGGCGCAGCGGCCGCCGCCGCCGCCGGACCTCGTCCCGCAATTCCCGCTGATCCGCGACGCCACCCGCGCTTTCTCCCTGCCCTGCATCGAGGAGGACGGGCTCGAAGCCGACGACATCATCGCCTGTTACTCGAAGGCGGCTCTCGCGGAGGGCTGGCGGGTCACGATCGTCTCCTCGGACAAGGATCTGATGCAGCTGGTCGAGGACGGCAAGCTCGACCTCTACGATACGATGAACGAGCGGCGGATCGGCCGGGACTATGTGATCGAGAAGTTCGGGGTCCCGCCCGAGAAGCTCGGCGAAGTGCTGGCGCTGATGGGCGACAGCGTCGACAACATCCCCGGAGTGCCGGGCGTCGGCCCGAAGACGGCGGCGCAGCTCATCCAGCAATATGGCGACGTCGAGTCCGTCCTCGCCCATGCCGAGGAGATCAAGAAGCCCAAGCTCAAGCAGAATCTGATCGAGCATGCCGAGGCCGCCCGGATGTCGCGCGAACTGGTCAAGCTGGTCTGCGACGCGCCGCTTCCCGAGCCGCTCGACCAGCTCGAGATGAAGGGCATTCCCGACGGGCCGCTCAGGGAGTTCCTCGAGGAGCAGGGCTTCAAGTCCCTCCTCGCCCGGCTCAACGGCACGTCCCAGGTCAAGGCGCCGAGCGACTCGCAGGCGCCGGTTCAGCGGGAGGTGCGGCCCGAGCCGAAGATCGACCGATCCGCCTATGTTACGGTCACCGCCGAGGCCGAGCTCGATTCCTGGATCGCCGAGGCGACCCGCAACGGTCTGGTCGCTCTCGACACCGAGACCGACGGCTACGATTGCGTCACCGCCAAGCTGGTCGGGATCAGCCTCGCCACCGAATGCGGCAAGGCCTGTTACGTCCCGCTCGAACATGGCGGCCACGACCTGCTGTCGGAGCGGCCGGAGCAGATTGCGGCCGAGGTCGCGCTGGCGAAGCTCAAGCCGCTGCTCGAGGATCCCGCGATCCTCAAGATCGGCCACAATTTCAAGTTCGACTGGATCGTCTTCGACCGGCGCGGGATCAAGGTCGCTCCGATCGACGACAGCCTGGTGATGAGCTTCAACCTCGACGCCGGCGGCCTCAACAGCCATTCGATGGACGATCTGGCGAAGAAGCATCTCGACCACGATTGCATCGCCTTCAAGGACGTTTGCGGCTCGGGCCAGAAGCAGATCAAGTTCAACCAGGTCCCGCTCGACCGGGCCACCGAATATGCCGCCGAGGACGCCGACGTCACCTTGCGGCTGTGGACCCGCTTCAAGACCCGCCTCCCGCACGAGCGGGTCGCCCGGATTTACGAGATGGTCGACCGGCCGCTCGTCCCGGTCGTGGCCGGGATGGAGCGCGAGGGGGTCAAGGTCGACCGCGAGGAGCTGGGCAGGCTGAGCCAGGAGTTCCAGGCCCAGATCGCCGCGCTCGAGGAGCGGATCTGCGGCGAGGCCGGCTGCCAGTTCACCATCGGCAGCCCGCAGCAGCTGGGCGAGGTCCTGTTCGGCAGGATGGGCCTCAAGGGCGGCCGCAAGGGCAAGTCGGGGACCTGGTCGACCGACGTCAACGAGCTCGAGCGCCTGTCGCGCGATGGAGTGCCGATCGCCAGCCTCGTGCTCGAATGGCGCCAGCTCTCGAAATTGAAGTCGACCTACACCGACGCCCTGCAGCAGCAGATCAACAAGGAGACCGGCCGGGTCCACACCAGCTATTCGCTGTCCGGCGCCCAGACCGGCCGGCTGTCCTCGACCGATCCCAACCTCCAGAACATCCCGATCCGGACCGAGATCGGCCGCCGAATCCGCGACGCCTTCGTCGCCGAGCCGGGCTACGTCATGCTCGCCGCCGACTACAGCCAGATCGAGTTGCGCCTCGCCGCGCACATGGCCGACGTCCCTCAGTTGAAGGCCGCCTTCGCGGAAGGGGCGGACATCCACAGCCTCACCGCGCAGGAGCTGTTCGGCGAGGTCACCCGCGACACGCGGGCGAGCGCCAAGACGATCAACTTCGCCATCCTCTACGGCATCTCGCGCTGGGGCCTCGCCGGCCGCCTCTCGATCACCGCCGACGAGGCCCAGGCGATGATCGACCGCTATTTCGAGCGCTTCCCCGGCATCCGCGACTATATCCACACCACGCTCGAGGGCGTCCGCGACACCGGCTTCACCACCACCCTGTTCGGCCGCAAGACCCACTTCCCGATGATCAGGAGCCGGGTCCAGCACGAGCGCCAGGGCGCCGAGCGCGCGGCGGTCAACGCGCCGATCCAGGGCACCAGCGCCGACATCATCAAGCGGGCGATGGTGCGCATGTGCCCCGCGCTCGAACGCGAAGGCCTGGGCGCCGTCCGGATGCTGATGCAGGTCCATGACGAGCTGGTCTTCGAAGTCCCCGAGGACAAGGTCGACGAGGCCAGCGGCGTCATCCGCGCCGTCATGGAGAGGGCCGCCGAGCCCGCGGTGACCCTGAGCGTGCCGCTCGGGGTCGACATCGGCACCGGGGCGAACTGGGGCGCCGCCCATTGAGCTCGGCCCCGCCCGGGGCCGGTGAAGACATCGCCGCCCTGGCCAAGGGTGGGAGGACCAACTTCTTCGGCTTCCTGATCCGGCTCGCCGCGCGGCTGCCGTTCCTGTTCATCGCCGGACGGCTCTACGGACCGCAGGCGCTCGGCGCCTTCGCCTATGCGGTGATCGTCATGGAGTTCGCGGCGCAGCTCGCGACCCTGGGGCTGAAGCGCGGCCTCGCCCAGCAATTGTCGACCACCGACCAGCCGCACGCCTGCGTCGTCACCGACGCGATCCTGGCCGCCTTCATCGCCTCCGCCTTCTTCACCACGATCCTGATGGTCTTCCCCCAGGCGATGTTCCCGGCGGGCGGAATCCACGGCGCCGACTGGCTGCTGCCGATGGTCATCTTCGGCATCGCCGGCGCCGACGTCGCCCTCGCCGCTTTGGCCTACCGGCATGATATCGGAGCGACGGTCCGGGCGAGGGCCATCGTCGAGCCGTGGACGATCAGCATCGCCGCCGGCGCCTGCGTCCTGATCTTCCCGGCCGCAGCGGACGGCACCCGATCCCGCGACGGCCTGATCATCGCCTACGTCATCTCGGTAACGGCCGGGATGGTGGCGTCGCTCTGGCCGCTCTACCGGAGCTACGGGCGCCCCCAGAACTGGAAACCGAACCCGGCCCAGCTGCTCTACGTCGCCCGGCTCAACATCCCGCTCGCCGCCGCCGACGCGATCGAATGGGGCTCGCGGCGGCTCGACATCGCCATCCTCGGCCTGTTCGTCGCGCCTTACTGGGTGGGAGTCTATTATGTCGGCCAACAGGTCGCCTCGCTTCCCCAGAAGCTGAAGACGAGCTTCGACCCGATCCTCGCCCCCGTCATCACCCAGAAGCTGGCCGAGGGCGACCGGCACGCGGTCGCCAAGCAGGTCCGGCAGGTCGGCTTCTGGGTGATCGCGGCGCAGGCGGGGATCGCGCTGGCGCTCGGCATTCCCGGCGAGGCGGTGATGGGCGTCGTCGGCGCCGCCTTCGTCGGAGGCACCGGAGCGCTGGCCTTCCTGCTCGCGGCCGAGGTGGTCGCGGCCACCGCCGCCGTCTCGGAAGCCGCGCTGGTCTACGTCGCGCGCCACCGCAACCTGATGATCTCGGCGCTGATGATCGCGGTCCAGGCCGTTCTGACCGTCGCCTTCATCCTCGCGGTGAAGATGCTCCCGCTTCGCCCCGAGAACGTACAGGCCTATCAGGCGGCGAGCGCGGCGGCGGCGCTGATGATCGCCCTTGGCCTCGCCTCGATCCTCAAGGCCCGGCTGCTCTGCCGGCTGCTCGACGCCCCGGTCCAGGGCTGGCGCTGGCCGCTGGTATGGGCCGCGGCCGCGGCGGTCGTGGTCGGCCAGCTGTTCACAATGCTGCCCCAGTCGCTCGAATGGGTGGAGCTGGCGTTCGGAATCCCGGCGATCCTCGGCACGTTCGGAATCGTCGTCTGGCTGAAGGGCTTCACCCATGACGACCGGCTGCTCTTCCGCCTCAAGAAGGGCGAGGAGCCCGAGCTTCCGCCGCCGCCGGGCACGACCCCGCCCGGGGCCGCTCCCCCCATCTAGTGGCGGAAGTGGCGCATGCCGGTAAAGACCATGGCCAGGCCGGCTTCGTCGGCGGCCGCGATCACCTCGTCGTCGCGGATCGAGCCGCCGGGCTGGATCACCGCGGTCGCCCCGGCCTCGACCGCCGCCAGCAAACCGTCGGCGAACGGGAAGAAAGCGTCCGAAGCGACCGCCGAGCCGATCGTCCGAGGCTGGGCCCAGCCCGCCTTCTCGGCCGCGTCGCGCGCCTTCCAGGCGGCGATTCGGGCCGATTCGAGCCGGTTCATCTGGCCGGCGCCGATCCCCGCGGTGGCGCCGTCCCTCGCATAGACGATGGCGTTCGACTTGACGTGCTTGGCCACCGTCCAGGCGAACAGGCAGTCGGCCAGCTCGCGCTCGCTCGGAGCGCGCTTCGTCACGACCTTCAGCTCGTCCGGGCCGACCCGTCCGGAGTCCCGCGATTGCAGGAGGTAGCCGCCGGCGATCGACTTCAGCGCGAGTCCGGGCCGCGCCGGATCGGGCAGCTCGCCGGTGAGCAGCAGGCGCAGATTCTTCTTGCGGGCGAAGATCTCCAGCGCTTCCGCGTCGGCGTCCGGAGCGATGACGACCTCGGTGAAGATCCGGGTCATCGCCTCGGCGGCGGCGGAGTCGATCGGCCGGTTGACGGCGATGATTCCGCCGAAGGCGGAGACGGTGTCGCAGGCGTAAGCCGCCTCATAAGCCTCGACCACGCTCGCGGCGGTCGCCACTCCGCAGGGGTTGGCATGCTTGACGATGACGCAGGCGGGCGCGCCGTCGCGAAACTCGGCGACCAGCTCGAGCGCGGCGTCGGCGTCGTTGAGATTGTTGTAGCTCAGCGCCTTGCCCTGCGCCTGCCTCGCCTGCGCGACGCCGCGGGCATGGGGCCCGGCGGGGAGGTAGAGCGCCGCTTTCTGATGCGGATTCTCGCCGTAGCGGAGCTCCTCGCCGCGGTTCAGGGCGAGCGGCAGAACCGACGGGAACATCTCGCCCTGATCGGCGAAGGCGAACCATTGCGCGATCGTCGAATCGTAGGCGGCGGTGGCGGCGAAGGCCTTGGCCGCGAGATACTTGCGCAATTCGAGTGACGTCGTGCCGTCGTTCGCTTCCAGGGTCCGCGTTAGCTCCGCATAGTCCTCGGGATCGGTGACGATCGCCACGAATCGATGGTTCTTGGCGGCCGAACGGACCATCGAAGGGCCGCCGATGTCGATATTCTCGATGACCTCATCGCGCTCGGCGCCGCGGGCGATGGTGTCGGCGAAGGGATAGAGGTTGACGACGACGAGGTCGATCGCGCCGATGCCGTGCCCGGCCATCGCCGCGGCATGATCGGGATCGTCGCGCACCGCGAGAAGGCCGCCATGGACCTTGGGGTGGAGGGTCTTTACGCGGCCGTCCATCATCTCCGGAAAGCCGGTGACGTCCGATATGTCCCGTACCTCAAGGCCCGCCTCACGCAGCGCCTTCGCGGTGCCGCCGGTCGAGACGAGCTCTACGCCGTGACCGGCGAGCGCCCGGGCCAGCTCTACGAGCCCGGTTTTGTCCGACACCGAGAGGAGGGCCCGGCCGATCTTCACCCTGTGCTGCAAGTCTCGCTCCTACCCGGCCCGCCGGAAGATCCAGGCGATGGCGGTTCCATCGGGCGGGCTGTCTCCGGCGACGACCAGCTGCGAGGTCTCCCGCAGCCCGGCGACGCCGTCCACCCATAGGCTGTCCTCGATGGCGAGCCGGCCGCCGCGGCAGCGGAACTGCCAGACGGTGCGGCCCCTGACCCTCAGCAGCGCGCCCTGGCCGTCGGCCGTCGTTGCCGCCTCGACGTCCGGGTGAAGGTGGAAGCGGACCGCGAAGGCGATGTTCTCGCCGCGGCGGCGGCGCCCGTCGAGGGTCAGAAGGTCCTGCCCGCGCAGCTCCCGGCCGTCGGCGGCGAGGCTGAGCTGACGCTGGTGGACGAGGCCGAAACGGCGGACGTAGCCGTCGTGGCTCGCCTCGACCATCACGGTCCCCGCCGTCTCGTCGCGGACCAGCTCGACCTGGCCGACGCCCTTGCCGAGGCTGCCGTCGTCATGGACCGCGGTCGAGTTCCGGTCGCCCAGGGTGAGGGTGGAATGGGCGGCGCTGCTTCGGAGCGCGTGGACCAGCTCGGCGGGCAGGGCGCCGCGCGACGCGCCCTCGCCTCCGCAATTGACGACCAGCCGGTGGGCGCCTTCCGAAAGCTCGAAGGCCAGGGTCGACGCGCAGCCGCCGGCGAAGGCGCGGGTCGGCGGCGGCGGCGCGGCGTCGATCACGGCGACCGTGCCCTTGGCTTCGAGCCGCTGGTAGCCCCAGCCGCGCGGCTGGCGGAGCGGGCGGACCCGGGCGCCGCTGCCCTCGACCGCCGCGGCGATCCGGCGCTTCGAGAGCATGTTGCCGCCCTGCCAGCTCGACAGCGCCTCGTCGCCGAGGGTGACTCCGAGCAGCGCCGCGACGGCGCTCGCCAAGGCGTCGGCGAACGCCTCGGGCATGTCGCGCTCGCCGGCGTAATAAGCGGCTCGGAGCTGGGCGAGCAGCTCGACCAGCATCACCTGCTCGGTCGGCGAGCGGCTGAGCAGCCCGCCGTCGTCGTGGAGCGAGGCGGCGAGCGCCCGAAGCAGGCCGGCTTCGCCCCGGCTGAGGCGCGCCGGCCCGCCCTGGACGAGGAGGGCGCCGCCGATCACGCCCGCCCAGGCGGAGATCCGGGCCAGCCCGGGCCGCGCCTTTTCCGCCGCCTTGTCGAGATGCCGTGCTCCGCGCGATAGGGTATTGAGCACCAGCGCCCGGTAGGCCGGGTCGCGGCTCGAAAGGATGTAGGGCGCGTAGGCGGTCCAGAAGAGCATCCGCCGACCCCAGAGGTCCGCGCGCCAGCCCGGCTCGGTCACCGCCTCGGCATGGGCGGCAAGCCATTTGTGGACGATCTTCTCGGCGAGCTTGGCCGCGCGCTCGCGGGTCGCCGCGGCGGCGAGGTCGCGAAGCCACTCGAAGCTTTGCAGATAATCCTGGACATGGGCCGGCACCGAGCCGGCGAGGGCGGCGAAATCGAGCGTCTCGACCGCCACCGTCTCGGCGCCGCACTGGAAATGGCCGTGGAGGATCGCCTCGCCGGCGGCTTTGTCGCCGGCCACCGGGTCCTTGGGCACGGCGACCAGCTTGAGCGGCGCCCGGCCGCGCAGCCGAAGGGCGTGGAAGGGCGTGCGCCAGGAGAGGCGATGGAGGATCGAGGAGAGATGCTCGCCGAGCGACGCGCCCTGGCCGCCGCCGGCCCGGATCAGCCTCTTGCCCGGCTCGATCTCGTCGCTTCCGGGCGGATCGATCTTCTCCAGCAGGCTCATCCGCGCAGGCCCCGGATGTTGGCGGCATAATGGTCGGGGCCGCCCCGAAAGGTCGCGGTACCGGCGACCAGGGCGTCCGCCCCGGCGGCGATCGCCCGCCGCGCGGTTTGGGCATCGATGCCGCCGTCGACCTCGAGATCGACAGCGAGGCCCTCCTTGTCGATGCGATTGCGGATCGCCTCGATCTTGCGCAGCTGGCCGTCGAGGAACCCCTGGCCGCCGAAGCCGGGGTTGACGCTCATCACCAGCACCAGGTCGACATCCTCGAGCACATAGTCGAGCATCTTCGCCGGGGTCGCCGGGTTGAGCGACACGCCGGCCCGCTTGCCGAGCGCCCGGATCGCCTGGAGGGTCCGGTGGAGGTGGGGGCCCGCCTCGGGATGGACGGTGATCGTATCGGCGCCGGCCTTGGCGAAGGCCTCGAGGAAGGGATCGACCGGCGAGATCATCAGATGGACGTCGAACGGCTTGGCGGTGTGCGGCCGGAGCGCCTTCACCACCGCCGGGCCGATGGTGAGGTTGGGCACGAAATGGCCGTCCATCACGTCGATATGGATCCAGTCGGCACCGGCCGCGTCGACGGCGCGCACCTCCTCGCCGAGCCGGGCGAAATCGGCGGAGAGGATGGAGGGGGCGATACGGACCGGCTGCTGCACCCGCGAACGTTAACCCTGCCCGAGTCGCGCGGCAAGGAAGGGTGGCGACTTATCCCCATAAACCCCTCTCCCTGCAGGGGAGACGGAAAGGCCGCGCCAGCGGCCGAGGGTGAGGGGCTGGGCCGTGCCCTCACCCTGGTTCGCTTCGCGAACCGTCCCTCTCCCCTGCACGGAGAGGGGGATTTACGTGCGCCGGAAGCGGGCGATGAAGAAGCCGTCGGCGCCGCCGGTTTCGGCGAAGAGGCCCGGGAGGGTGCGCAGGCGGTGGCCCTCGACGGGGAGGCCGGCAGGCAATTCGCCCGTCTCGATATGCGCGGCCTCGAAGTCGCGGCGTTCGGCGAGGAAGGCTTCGGCGACCGCTTCGCCCTCCTCGGGCTCGAGCGAGCAGACCGAATAGACCAGGGTGCCGCCGGGCCTGAGCCAGCCGGCGCAACGGGCCAGCATCGCCTTCTGGCCCTCGGCCAGCTCGGCGATGGCGCGGGGCCGGATCCGGTGCAGGACGTCGGGATGGCGGCGGTAGATGCCGGTCGCCGAGCAAGGCGCGTCGAGCAGGATCGAATCGACCTTGTCGGGCGGAGACCAGCGCAGGATGTCGGCCGCGACGACCTTGGCCCCGAGCTGGGTGCGGGCGAGATTCTCGGAAAGTCGTGCAAGACGACTTTCCGACGAGTCGACGGCGGTGACCTCGAAGCCGGCGGCGGCGAGCTGCATCGTCTTGCCGCCCGGCGCGGCGCACAGATCGAGCGCCGTCCGTCCCCGCCCTTCGCCCAGCAGGCGCGCCGGAAGCGAGGCCGCGACGTCCTGCACCCACCAGCCGCCTTCGCCATAGCCGGTCAGCCCGGCTACCGCGCTCCGCGCCGGGAGCCGCAAATGGCCCGGCATCAGGCTGATCCCCCCCATGTCGGACGGGGGCTCGGCTCCGGCGGCGAAGCAGAGGTCGAGCGGCGGCGGCTCGGCGAGCTGCCTGGCGGCCTCTCGGACGACCGCCTCGCCCCAATGACGCGTCCAGCGCGCCTCGACCGGGGCGGGAAGCGAGGGCAGCGCCGGAAGCGCCGGCCTTTTCCGCATCAGCGTCCCGAAGACGCCGTGGACGAGCTTCCTGGGGCCGCCGTCGACCAGCGGCAGGACGGTCGAGATGGCCGCGTGCGGCGGAGTCCCCAGCGCCAGCGCCTGGACGAGGGCGATGCGGAGCGCGGACCGCGCCTTGGCGTCGTCGGGAAGCGGCCGCTGGGTCGCGCCGTCGATCAGAGCGTCGAGATCGGGCAGGCGGCGGAGCGCCTCGGCCGCGATGGCGTGGGCGAGGCCGCGATCGTTCGGCGCCAGCCCGCGAGCCGCATTGTCGAGCGCCGCCTCGAGCGGCAGGCCTTTGCGGAGCACGGCGTCGAGCAGCCCGAGCGCGGCGCGACGGGCCGGCAGGCCGGCGACGTCGTCGCGGGGGCCGCCCATCTCAGGAACGGCGGCCGTGCGGGTTGAGAGCGCTGGCGCGACCGCGCGCCGCGCCGGAACGGGCCGGCCGCGCCGCGGCCGCGGCCGCCAGGGCCTGGAGCGCGGCGATCCGGTTGGCGGTGTCGGGATGGGTCGCGAACAGGCTGTCGCGCCCTCCGCCCGAAGGGACGATGTAGAGCGAGGCGGCGGCCGGCACCCGCGCGGCCACCGGGCTCGGAATGCGGGCGGCGCCCTCGTGGAGCTTGGCCAGGGCGGAGGCGAGGGCGCCAGGATCGCCGCAAATCTCGGCGCCGGCCCGGTCGGCGCCATATTCGCGGGTTCGACTGATCGCGAGCTGGACCAGCATCGCCGCGAACGGGGCGAGGAAGAGCGCCGCGATCATCGCCAGCGGATTGGCGCGTTCGCCGCCGCGGAAGAAGAAGCCGAAATTGGCGAGCATCGAGATGGCGCCGGCGATCGTCGCGGTCATCGTCATGACGAGCGTGTCGCGGTTGCGGACATGGCCGAGCTCGTGGGCCATCACGGCCGCGACTTCATTCCGGTCGAGGATTCCGAGCAAGCCCGTCGTCACGGCGACGGCGGCATGGGCCGGGTCGCGGCCTGTCGCGAAGGCGTTGGGATGCGGCGAATCGATCAGATAGACGCGCGGGCGGGGCAGCCCGGCGCGGCGGGCGAGATCGTGGACGAGGCCGACCAGCTGCGGACAGTCGCTCGCGCTCATCTCCTTGGCGTTGTGCATCGACAGGACGATCCGGTCGGCGTTCCAGAAGGTGACGAGGTTCATCGCGGCCGCGGCCAGCAGGGCGACCGCCGCCCCGCGCGGACCGCCGATCGTGAAGCCCACCCCCATGAACAGCGCCATCAGCGCCGCCAGCAGCATCAGGGTCCTCAACCGGTTCATCCTTGCGTGCCTGCCTCCAACAGCCGAAATGTGGGGAATGGGAAGGCCTTCTTCAATCGACCGGGCGGGACGGCGGCCCGAGCATCTTACGGTGCCGGCGCATCTGTCGGAAAGCCCGCCGGTACCAGCTCAGGAACCGGCGGCTGAAACCGGGGAGCATGGCGGTCCCAAGGGCCGGGAGCCGACGCGCTACGGCGACTGGGAGAACAAGGGCATCTGCTGGGATTTCTGAAGACCCCTCTCCCTGTAGGGGAGAGGGACAGCCGACGCGAAGCGGCGGCAGGGTGAGGGCCCAGCGCCCCCAACGAACTGCCCTCACCCTCCCGCTTCGCGGGCCCCTCCCTCTCCCCTACAGGGAGAGGGGATTATATCCCCTCGCTCCTCAGCGGCCTCGACAAAAGCCGCTCGACCACCTCGTCGACTCCCGCCTCGCCCGCCAGCAGGGCGCAGACCGCCGCGACGATCGGCATGTCGACCCCGGCCGCCTTCGCGGCCCGGGCCAGTACCGGCGCGGTATGCGCGCCTTCGGCCACCGTCCGGCGGTCGGCCAGCAGCTGAGCCGCGCTCCGGCCTTCGCCGAGGCCCTTGCCGAGGCTGAAGTTGCGTGAGCTGGTCGAGGAGCAGGTGAGGACGAGGTCGCCGAGGCCCGACAGGCCGGCCAGCGTCTCGGCGCGGGCGCCGCGGGCGAGGCCGAAGCGCGTCATCTCGGCAAAGCCGCGCGAGATCAGCGCCGAGCGCGCATTCTGGCCGAGCCCGCGGCCCTCCACGACTCCACAGGCGATGGCGAGGACGTTCTTCACCGCACCGCCGATCTCGGCGCCCACAACATCGTCGGAGAGATAGGGCCGGAACCAGGGGCGGGCGATGCGAGCCCGGATCGCCTCGCCGACGCCGCGGTCCTCCACTGCGAGCGTGACCGCTGCGGGGAGGCGCGCCGCCACCTCGTGCGCGAAGGTGGGGCCGGAGAGAACGGCGATTGGCGAGCCGGGCTGCTCCTCGCGCGCCACGTCGTGCATCAGCCTGGCGGTGGTCTCTTCCATTCCCTTGGCGCACAGGATCAGCGGCACCCGGAGCGGCGGGAGTCTCCGCAGCGCCGCGCGCATGTGCTGTGCGGGGGTGACGACCAGGAGGGCCTCGCACCCGGTCAGCTCCGCCAGGTCCGCTGTCGCACGAACGGCGGGATCGAGCGACACGCCGGGGAGGAAAAGCCGGTTCTCCTGCGCCGCGTTGATGCTCTCCACCACCTCCGGCTCGCGCGCCCAGAGCAGGGTCTCGCCGCCTTCGGCGGCGACCTGCGCCAGTGCCGTCCCCCAGGCGCCGCCGCCGATCACCCCGATCGAAGCGATGGTCACGCCTTCACTCCGGCACCGCGAACGGCCTCGGCGTTCGGATCGAGGGGCCAGCGCGCGCGCGCGGGCGCGTCGAGGGAGTCGGTGAGGCCGGCTTCGAAGCGCAAGGCCCCCGCCCAGGCGATCATCGCGGCATTGTCGGTGCACAGCCAGAGCGGCGGGGCGACGAACGGCAGGCCGTGGGCGGCGGCGAGGTGGGTGAGGGCGGCACGGATCGCGCCGTTGGCGGCGACCCCGCCGGCGACGACGAGGGCGGTGGCCCCGCGAGCGGCGGCGAGGGCGCGGCCGGTGCGGTCGACGAGGCAGTCGACAACCGCCTGCTGGAACGAGGCGGCGATGTCCTCGGTCGCATAACGCCCGCTCTCCCGTGCGCGCAGCACCGCGCTTTTGAGGCCGGCGAAGGAGAAATGCGGTTCGGCCGACCCGACCAGCGGGCGCGGGAGCGGGACCGCGCGAGGATCGCCCGCCTGCGCGGCCCGCTCCACGGCGGGCCCGCCGGGGAAGCCGAGACCGAGCAGCTTCGCCGTCTTGTCGAAGGCTTCGCCGGCCGCGTCGTCGATCGTCGTGGCGAGGCGGCGGTAGTGGCCGACACCCTCCACCAGCAGCAACTGGCAGTGGCCTCCCGACACCAGCAGGAGCAGGTAGGGAAATTCGAGGTCCGGCGCCGCCAGCATCGGCGACAATGCGTGCCCCTCGAGATGGTTGATCGCGATGAGCGGCTTGCCCGAGGCGAGGGCGAGGCCCTTGGCGGTGACGAGGCCCACCATCACGCCGCCGATCAAGCCGGGCCCGGCGGTGGCGGCGATCGCGTCCACCTCCGCCAGCCGCACGCCGGCTTCCTCGAGGGTTTCTTGGACCAGCCGGGGCAGGATCTCGACATGGGCGCGGGCGGCGATCTCCGGGACGACGCCCCCATAGGGGCTGTGGTGGGCCTCCTGGCCGGCGAGGCGGTGCGCGAGGATCCGACGGTCGCGCGTCACAAGCGCCGCCGCGGTTTCGTCGCAGCTCGATTCGATGCCGAGGATCATGGCCTTCCCTGCCACCGGCCGAGCGGCTAGCACAAGCGGCCCATGATGCGGACGCTACGCATTGGAACCCGAGGATCGCCGCTCGCGCTCGCGCAGGCGCGGATGGTCGCGACCGCGCTGCGCGACGCGCACGGCTGGGGCCCCGAGGTGATCGAGATCGTGCCGATCACCACCACCGGCGACATGGTCCGCGACCGGCCGCTGGCGGAGATCGGCGGCAAGGGCCTGTGGACGAAGGAGCTCGACGCCTGCCTGATCGACGGGCGCACCGACGTGTCGGTCCACTCGATGAAGGACGTCGAGACCATCCGCCCGGCCGAGCTGGCGATCGCGGCGATGCTGCCGCGCGAGGACGTACGCGACCGGCTGATCGGCGCCGACAGCCTGGCGTCCCTGCCGCAGGGCGCGCGGGTCGGCACTTCCTCTCCCCGCCGGGCGGCGCAGCTGCTGGCGCGGCGGCCGGACCTGCAGATCGTCGCCTTCCGCGGCAACGTCGAGACGAGGCTGAGGAAGATCGAAATGGGCGAGGCCGACGCGACCCTGCTCGCAGCCGCCGGGCTCAACCGCCTCGGCCGGGGCGATACCGGAGTCGTCCTGGACGACTTCCTCCCGGCGCCCGCCCAAGGCGCGGTGGGGGTGGAGGTCCGGGCGGCCGATCGACGCGTGCGGGCGCTGATCGCCGCCATCGACTGCCGCGCGACCCATGCGGCGGTCTGCGCGGAGAGGAAGCTGCTCGAGGGGCTGGGCGGCAGCTGCCGCTCCCCGGTGGCCGCCCTTGCGACGCTGGACGGCGGGCACATCCATCTTCGGGCCGAGATTCTGACCGAGGATGGACGCGAGGCGGAAAGGTGCAACGTCCGCTTTCCCGCGGCCAAGACGGAGGCGCCGCTCGAACTGGCGAGGCAGCTGCTCTCCCGCGCCACGCCGCCGCTGCGGGCGCTGTTCGCCGGGTGACGCGCCCTGTGCTGATCCTCCGGCCCGAGCCGGGGGCGAGCGAGACGGCGGCGCGGGCGCGGGCGATGGGTCTCCGGGCGGTGGTGGCGCCGCTGTTCAATATCCGACCGCTGGCATGGCAGCCGGTTGAGGCGGCCGCCTTCGATGCGATCCTCCTGACCAGTGCGAACGCGGCGCGTCACGCCGGTGACGGCGCGAAGGCCTATCTCCGCCTCCCTTGCTATGCCGTGGGAGAAGCCACGGCCGCAGCGGCGGATCAAGCTGGCTTCCACGATGTCCGAACGGGTTCCTGCGACGCCGCAGCGGCGCTCGCGATGGCGGCGGCGCAGGGCGCGCGACGGGTGCTGCACCTGTGTGGCAAGGACCACCTTCCGGTCGAGCATCCTCATCTGCTTGTGGAGAGGCGGATGGTTTACGAAGCCGTGGCCGCCGGAGCTCTGCCCGAACCGGCGCGGGAGACGCTCGCGGCGGGCGCCGTCGTGCTCGTCCATTCGGCGCGTGCCGGAGCGCTGCTTGCGTCTCTCGCGCAGCATCGAAGCCGCGCCAGAATCGCCGCGATCAGCGCCTCTGCGGCGAAAGCGGCAGGCGAGGGATGGGCGCAAGTAGCCGTCGCCGCAGCCCCGCGCGACCAGCCGCTGCTGGAGCTTGCCGCCGACCTGTGCAAGATTGGGCGTCCTGGCGAGACGGAATGGGAATAGGCATGGAATATCAGCCGGCGGATCGGACGGCGCGGCAGCGGCGGCTCGCCTGGGTCCTGGTCCCGCTCGTGGCCTTCCTGGCGGGGCTCGCGGCAATGGGCTGGGTGCTCGTCCGCTGGGAGACCGCCGCCCGCTATCTGGGTGTCGCGCCGGAGCCTCCGCCGGTGCAGCAGGCGCCGCCGCAGATGGTGGTCCAGCCCGAGCCGGCCCCGGTGCAGCAGCCCGCGCCGACCGGGACCGAACGGCTGGTGATCGATCCGGAGATCACCCGCCGGGTGAACCTGATGGAGGAGCGGCTCGCCACGCTCGACGCCCAGTCGCGCGCGGCGGTGGGGAATGCGGACCGCGCCGAGGGCCTGCTGGTTGCCTTCGCGGCCCGGCGGGCGCTCGATCGCGGCGTGCCGCTCGGCTATCTCGAGACCCTGCTGCGCGAGCGCTTCGCCCAGACCCAGCCGCAGGCGGTCGCGACCATCCTCACCGAAGCGCGGCAGCCGGTGACGCTGCAGGCGCTCCAGGACGGGCTGCAGAAGGTGGCGCCGGAGCTGCTCGGCGGGGGTCCGGAGCAGAGCTGGTGGCAGGCGCTCAGGACCGAGCTCGGCGGTCTCGTGACCATCCGCCGCGAAGGCGCCCCCTCGCCCATGCCGACGGCACGGCTGGCCCGGGCCACGCGCGGGCTGGAGGCCGGGCAGGTCGATGTCGCGCTGCTCGAGGTGCTCCGCCTCCCGGGACGGGAAAAGGCGCGGGACTGGATCGGCCTCGCCCGCCGCTATGTCGGCGCCCGGCGCGCGCTCGACGCGATCGAGACAGCGGCCCTGCTCGAGCCGAGGATGCCCGCCCAGGCGCAGGGCGGGCCCCTTCGTTAGACCTCCAAGAGGGCGTATGGCCGCCCGAACAGCGGCTCCACGACATATTGGGCGACATTGTAGAC
>DASVVX010000184.1:0-11146 GCA_036386295.1 Allosphingosinicella sp. | reverse complement strand
GTCTACACCGTCGATGGAGGCGGGACGGCCCGGCGCACCGCCGTCAGGACCGGCCTGCGCACCGCCGGGCGGGTCGAGATACTCGAAGGCCTGAAGCCCGGGCAGAAAGTGGTGACCGAAGGCGTCGTCAAGCTCACCGACGGGATGAAGGTGAGGCTCGCCGGCGCCGGCAACGCCGAGCGCGGGCCTAGGGGCAAGGGGGAGAAAGCGCCTGCGGGCGCGGGCCAGGCGCCGTGAAGCTTTCCGATCTCTCCGTCCGCCGGCCGGTCTTCGCCGCGGTGGTGGCGATGCTGATCGCGGTCGTCGGCCTGGTCGGCTTCTTCGGCCTGTCGGTGCGCGAATATCCCGACGTCGACCCGCCCGTCGTCTCGGTCCAGACACAATATATCGGGGCCGCGGCCAGCGTGGTCGAGACCCGTGTCACCCAGGTGCTCGAGGATCAGCTCTCCGGCGTCGAGGGCCTCCAGACGATCACCTCGCGAAGCCAGGACGGCCAGTCCAACATCACCATCGAATTCTTTCCCGGCCGCTCGATCGAGTCGGCGGCCAACGACGTCCGCGACCGGGTCGGCGCCGCCGCCGGCAACCTGCCCGACGACGTCCGGCCGCCCGAGGTTCGCAAGGTCGACGCCGACGCCTCGCCGATCCTCTTTCTGGTCGTCTCAAAGCCCGGCTGGTCGAGGCTCGAGCTCTCCGACTATGTCGACCGCAACCTTCTCGACCGCTTCTCCTCGATCGAGGGCGTCGCCCGGGTCTTCGTCGGCGGGGAGGCGAGGCCGGCGATGCGGGTGTGGATGCAGCCGGGACGCCTCGCCGCCTACGGCCTGACGCCCGCCGATCTCGAGGGCGCGCTCCGCCGCCAGAATGTCGAGCTTCCCGCCGGCCGCCTCGAATCGGCGCAGCAGAACGTCACGCTCCGCGTCGACCGGCCGTTCGCCAACGCCCGGCAATTCGCCCAGCTCGTCGTCGGCCGAGGCGCCGACGGCTATCTCGTCCGGCTCGGCGACGTCGCCCGGGTCGAGCAGGGGCCCGAGAATCCGTACAGCGCCTTCCGGCTCAACGGCCAGCAGGCGGTCGGGCTCGGAATCGTCCGCCAGTCCGGCGCCAACACCCTGGCGGTCGCGGAAGCCGCCAAGAAGACGGCGGAGGAACTCAAGCCGACCTTGCCCGAAGGCATGACGGTGGTGGTCGGCTCGGACGATTCGCTGTTCATCAGCCGCGCCATCGAGAAGGTCTGGACGACCCTCGCCGAAGCGGCGGTGCTGGTCGTCCTCGTCATCTACCTCTTCCTCGGAAGCTGGCGCGCCACCCTCATCCCGGCGGTGACGGTGCCGCTCTGCCTCCTCGCCAGCTTCGCGGTGCTGTGGCTGTTCGGCTTCTCGATCAACCTCCTGACCCTGCTCGCCATGGTGCTCTCGATCGGAATCGTCGTCGACGACGCGATCGTCGTGCTCGAGAACGTCTACCACCGGATCGAGGAGGGCGAGCCGCCGCTCGCCGCCGCCTTCGAAGGCACCCGCCAGGTCGCCTTCGCCATCCTGTCGACGACGATGGTGGTGTGCGCGGTGTTCGTGCCGATCATGTTCATCGCCGGCCAGACCGGGCTCCTCTTCCGCGAGCTCGCCGCGGCGATGATCGGCGCCGTCGCCTTCTCCGGCTTCCTCGCGCTCAGCCTCGCGCCGATGCTCTGCTCGAAGCTGCTTCGCTACGAGGAGCGCGGCCGGCTCGCCCGCTTCATCGACGACCGCTTCCGGCGGTTCGAGGGCTTCTACTCGCGGCTTCTCGACGCGATCCTGCGCCGGCCGCTGATCCCCGCGATCGGAGTCGCCCTCTTCCTGGTCGCGTCGGGAGCCCTGTTCCTGACCCTGAAGTCGGAGCTGGTGCCGGCCGAGGACGTCGGCATCCTCTCGGCCACGGTGAACGCCCCGGAGGGTACCGGCTACGAGCAGATGGACCGCTACATGATCGACGCCCAAGGCAAGCTCCTGCCGCTGGTCGAGCATGGCGCGGTCCGAGCGATCATCACCCGGACGCCCGGCGGCTTCGGCGCCAGCGACGATTTCAACAGCGGCAATTTCGTCGTCTTCCTCAAGCCCTGGGAGGAGCGCGAGAAGACCACCCAGGACGTCGTCCAGGAGGTCAACCGCCGCCTCGGCCAGATGCCGGCGATCCGCGGCAACGCCCAGGTCCGCTCCTCGATCGGCGGCCGCGGCCGGGGCCAGCCGATCAGCTTCGTCATCGCCGGCTCGACCTATGCCGAACTCGCCCGCGCCCGCGACCGGATCCTCGCCGCGGCCGCGTCCAACCCCGGCATCGTCAACCTCGATTCCGACTATAAGGAGACCAAGCCGCAGCTCAGGATCGCGGTCGACACCGCGCGCGCCGGCGACCTCGGGGTTTCGGTCGAGGACGTTTCCAACGCGCTGCAGAGCCTGCTCGGCTCGCGCCGGGTTTCGACCTATGTCGACCGCGGCGAGGAATATCGGGTGATCGTCCAGGCCGAGGCGGCCGAGCGCGCCACCGAGGCCAACCTGCAGACCATCCACGTCCGCAGCCGCTCGGGCGGGGTGGTGCCGCTCGCCAGCCTCGTCACCGTCAACGACCAGGCCGGCGCGCGCGATCTCGGGCGCTACAACAAGATGCGGGCGATCACGCTCTCGGGCGGTCTCGCCCCCGGCTATTCGCTGGGCGAGGCGCTGACCTTCCTCGAGGCCCAGGCGGCCGGCTCGCCGGAGGTGATCGCCGTCGGCTATCGCGGCGAGAGCCAGGCGTTCCGCGAGGCGGGCAGCTCGATCCTGCTCGTCTTCCTGCTCACCATCCTCATCATCTACCTGCTGCTCGCGGCCCAGTTCGAAAGCTTCGTCCACCCCGCCGTGATCATCACCACCGTTCCGCTGGCGGTCGCGGGGGGAATCATCGGCCTCGCGGTGATGGGCCAGACCCTGAACCTCTACAGCCAGGTCGGGATCGTCATGCTCGTCGGCCTGGCCGCCAAGAACGGCATCCTCATCGTCGAGTTCGCCAACCAGCTGCGCGATTCCGGCCGCGACATCGGCGAGGCGATACGCGAAGCCTCGGCCCGACGCCTGCGCCCGATCCTGATGACCTCGATCGCCACCGTCGCCGGTGCCGTTCCGCTGATGCTGGCTGGCGGCGCCGGAGCGGCGGCGCGCACCGCGATCGGCGTGGTCATCGTCTTCGGAGTCTCGATCTCGACGCTGATCACCCTGTTCCTGATCCCGCTCCTCTATTCGCGCCTCGCGCGCTACACCGGCTCGCCGCTGGCGGTGACGAGGAAGCTCGAGGCGCAACTGAGCCGCCCGGGCCACGCTCAACCGGCGCCGGCGGAATGAGGTGCACGTCATCCCGGCGGAGGCCGGGATCCCCGGGAGCGAAGGGCTCCGGCGTTCTTCATCCCCCGGGGCCCCAGCCTTCGCTGGGGCGACGGCATAGGACGGAGGCTCAATGACCGCGCTCGCTTCAAGGTCGCAGCTGAGGATGTCGTTCCTGCGCCATGCCCTGTTCACGGTGCCCGCCATCCTCCTGCTCGGCACCGTCTCGGGCCGGATTTCCGGCTCCGGCCATGGCAACGCCTGGTTCGACGCGCTCCAAAAGCCCGCGATCATGCCGCCGGGCTGGGCGTTCGGGGTGGCCTGGACGATCCTCTACGTCCTGCTCGGCCTCGCCCTCGCTCTCATCCTCCACGCCCGCGGAGCGCGCGGCCGCAGCCTCGCGCTCGCCCTGTTCCTCGCCCAGCTCGTCCTGAACTTCGCCTGGTCGCCGATCTTCTTCGCCTATCACGAGGTCGGAGCCGCCTTCTGGACCATCGTTGCCATGATCCTGCTGTCGGCCGCGACGGCCCTGCTGTTCTGGCGGATCCGGCGCTCCGCGGCGCTGCTGATGCTGCCCTATCTCGCCTGGCTGGCCTTCGCCGCGACGCTCACCTGGCAGATCGCCGAGCTCAACCCGCAAGCGGCCGAGCTTGCGCCGGAGGCCTCCACTACCGATATCCCGCTTTAAAGGCATTTATCAGGAGGACGCGCGATGCAGTCCGAAAACCGTCTGTTCGACGATTTCGTCAAGGTCATGAACGGCGCCGCCGGGACCATCGCCGGCATGGGCCGCGAGGCCGAGAACGCCTTTCGCGAGCGGATGCGCGAATGGGTCGGCGGGCTGGACATGGTCTCCCGCGAGGAGTTCGAGGCGATGAAGGCGATCGCGATCGCCGCCCGCGAGGAAAGCGCCGCGCTCAAGAGCCGGGTCGAGGCGCTCGAGGCTTCGGCGGCCGCCAGGCCGAAGCGCAAACCCGGCGGCGAGGCCGGTACGGGGCCTGTGGGCCAATAATCCACAACATATTGTGGTCGCCTGATCTGCGTTCTTGCGCCGTCGCTCGCGCGCGGGCAGATTCGGAAGGACAGGGTGGCTGGAAAGTCGAGAGCATGAACGTGGACGAATTCGAGCTGGAGCGCGAGCCGGGCGGCCCGATCGACATGCTCGAACATTATTTCAGCGCGCACGGCTGGGCCTGCGAGCGCGGCGACGACGAGATCGTCGCCAATTTCCAGGGCAGCTGGGCCCAATATGAGATGCGGGCCGTCTGGCGCGAGGAGGACCATGTCCTCCAGTTCCTCGCGCTTCCCGACATTCGCGTCGCCCAGGACAAGCGCGCCGCCGTCTACGAGACGATCGGGCTCATCAACGAGCAGCTGTGGATCGGCCATTTCGAGCTCTGGGCCTCGTCCGGCCTCGTCCTCTTCCGCCACGCCACCCTGCTCGAGGGCGAGGAAGGCGGAGTGCTGACCCTCCAGCACGCCGAGACCCTGGTCGAGGCGGCGATCGAGGAATGCGAGCGCTTCTACCCGGTCTTCCAGTTCGTCCTGTGGGCCGGCAAGACCCCCCAGGAAGCGATCGCCGCGGCGCTGATCGAGACGCAGGGCGAGGCGTAAGGACAGGCGGGGCCCATCCGCTCCGTCATTGCGGGCGAAGCGCGGCAATCCACGGCGGATGCGGAGAGACTGGATTGCTTCGTCGCTTCGCTCCTCGCAATGACGAGCCATGAGAGCGATCGCAGACCCTGAGAATGCCCTGGGGCGAGGCCTGGCTTCGATCCGGGAGGAGTTCCAGATCCCGGCGGCCTTTCCGGCGACCGTTCTCGCCGCCGCGGAGGAATCGTCCAGGCGGCCCCCGACCGGGCATGTCGATCGCACGAGCTGGCCGTTCGTCACCCTCGATCCGGCGACGTCGACCGATCTCGATCAGGCCTTCACGATAGAAAGGAGCGGCGCCGACCTGATTCTGCGCTACGCGATCGCCGACGTCGCCTGGTTCGTCGACGACGGCGGCCCGATCGACCAAGAGGCCTGGAAGCGCGGAACCACGCAATATCTCCCGGACGGGAAGGCGGCACTCTATCCGCCGGTGCTCGGCGAGGAGGCCGCGAGCCTTCTCCCCGACGCCCCTCGGCCCGCGGTCATCTTCACCGTCAGGATCGGGACCGACGGAAGGGCGAGTCTCGACGCCGCCGAACGGGCCATCGTCCGAAGCCGGGCGAAGCTCGCCTACGATGGGGTCCGCAGCGCCGACCTGCCGGCCGACTTCGCGGAGCTCGCGCGCCGGATCCAGGCCGCCGAGGCGGAGCGCGGCGCCGCGCGGGTCAACCCTCCGGCCCAGGAGATCGCGGCGATCGGCGACGGCCGCTACGAGCTGCTGTTCCGGCCCCCGCTCGAATCCGAAGTGCGCAACGCCGCGCTTTCCCTGGCGACGAACCTTGCCATCGCCGATCTGCTTCAGGCCAACGGAACCGGCCTCTTCCGGGTCATGGCGGAACCCGACGAAGGCGCCGTGAGCCGCCTGCGCCACACGGCGAAAGGCCTCGGGCTCAGCTGGCCCGCGAGCGCGTCCCTGGCCGAGTTCGAGCGAAGCCTCAGCCCCGCCGATCCGAAGCAGGCCACCGTCATGCTCGCGATCCAGCGCTCCAGCCGGGGCGCCGGCTACATACCGTTCCGGCAAGGCGAGAAACCCTGGCACGCCGCCATGGCCGCTACCTACGCCCATGCCACCGCACCGCTCCGCCGGCTCGCGGACCGCTACGTCGTGCGCGCGACCCTGGCGCTCGCCTCCGGCGAGGCGGTGCCGGCCGTCGTGTCCGAAGCCTTCGAAAAGCTTCCCGCCGTCATGGCGCGCGCCGACGCGCTCGGCGCCCAGATCCAGCGCGCAGCGATCGATCTGGCCGAATCCGTGATCCTTCACGGTCGCGAGGGGGAGAGGTTCGAGGCGGTCGTCACCGAGGTCGATCAGCGCGGAGCGCGGATCCAATTATGCGACCTTCCGGTGGTCGCTCGGGTAAGCGACACGAACCTCGACCCCGGCGACACGCTGGCCGTAACGCTGGTCGAGTCCGACCCGAGTCGGCGGTCGGTCGCCTTCCTTGCCGCGAACGGGAGCGAACATGGCTAGTCCCTTCCTTACCCGCCCGCTCCTCATGATCGGCTGCGGCAACATGGCCGGGGCCATGCTCGAAGGCTGGCTCGCCGCCGGCGCGGATCCGAGCATGGTCACCGTCGTCCGACCGAGCGGCCGCGCGCCGGCGCCCGGCATCCGCACTCTCGCGGCCCTTCCCGAGGACGAAACGCCGGCGCTCGTCCTGCTCGGGGTCAAGCCGCAGAAGCTCGCCGAGGTCGCTCCGACCCTTGCTCCGGCCCTGGAGCCGGAGACGATCCTCGTCTCGATCCTCGCCGGAACTTCGCTCGCGACCCTTCGGACCCTGTTTCCGGCCCCGCGCAGCGTGGTGAAGGCGATGCCCAACCTTCCGGTCAGCCTGCGCAGGGGCGTCGTTGAGCTCCACACCGACTCCGCGAGCGAGGCGGCGGCCAGGGCCGAGGTCGAGCGCCTGATGGCGGCGCTCGGCCATGCCGAATGGTTCGAGGACGAAAGCCTGTTCGCGGTCGCCTCGGCCCTCACCGCCGCCGCTCCGGCCTTCCTCTACCGCTTCCTCGATGCCCTGGCGGAGGCGGGCCAGACGCTCGGCCTTGCGCCGGAACAATCGGCCCGGCTCGCCCGGGCCATGGCGGAAGGCGCCAGCGCCCTTGCCGCCGCCCGGGCGGCCGATACTCCGGAGATGCTCGCGCGCCGGGTCGCCAGCCCCGGCGGCACGACCGAAGCGGGCCTGGCGGTGCTCGACGCCGGGGACGGCCTCAAGCCGCTGCTGCTTCGGACGCTCGAGGCCTCCCGTCGGCGCGGTCAGGAACTCGCGGCCTCAGGCGGCTAAACGCCCGATGAACGGCGCGTAGTTTGGGGTTCATGCAACACGGCATATCCTCCGCTCGTTTCCACCGGCGTCCGCATTCGGGCGGGCGCCCCTTTCGAGAGGGAGAGACGAGTATGCGTATGTTTGTTCTGGCCGCTTCGCTCGCGGCCGCCGTCGCGATCCCGGCGACCGCCGCTTCGGCGCAGCGCTACGGCGGTTACGGCTACGGCGGCGGTTACGGTTACGGCTACGGCCATCGCGGCAATGAGGTGCAGCGCGAGCTGCGCGAGTGCCGCCGCGAGCTCCGCCGCGCCGACAGCCGCTGGGAATATCGGCGCGAGCTGCGCGAATGCCGTCGGGAGCTGGCTGAGGCCCGCCGCGACCAGTACCGCTACGGCCACCACCGCCGCTACAGGGACGATTACCGCTACCGCCGCGGCTACCGCGGTTGGTAAGGGAGGAGGCCGCCGGGAAATCGGCGGCCCTGACGTTCACCGCCTGAGCAGGCGGGTGACGGTATCGACTCGGAACGCGACTGGCTTCAATCCCCCGGCCGGAGGTCGGTCGCGGCCCGGAAGCTGCCGTCCATTAGGAACGGCACCGAGCTGTGGCCGTGGGCGATCTTCCAGGCGCCGCCCTCGCGCCGGAAGGCGAGGGTGGAGCGCATCCACATGTCGACCCGGCGGCCGCCCTTTAGAGTGCCGTGGAGCCGGTTGAGGCTTCGGCTCCAGCCGACGTCGCCGCCGACCTCGACGTGAAGGTCGCGGATCTCGATCCCGACCGGGCCATCCCATCCCGACAGCCAGGCGGCGAGCCCGGCCTCGTCGCGCGCGGCCTCGGGCCCCAGCGCGAGCGGCGGCGCCAGCTCGAAGGCGACGACGTCGTCCGCCAGCGTCGCCATCGCCCGAGCCGCATCCTTGTCGCGCATCGCCGAGCACCGTTCGTCGATCAGCGCTCGGATCCCGGCTTCGTCGTCGGTCATCGTCTTTCCTTTCAAGCAGGGCACGGCGGCGCGGCCGAAGCGTTATGCCGGCGATGCCGTCGACCGTCATCCGCTCGATCGCCTATCATCCCGAGGAGCGGGAGCTCGACGTGGTGTTCACCACCGGCCGCCGCTACCTCTTCCACGACGTTCCGCCGGAAGCGGCCGAGGCCTTCCGGTCCGCCCGGATCAAGGGCCGCCACTTCAACAGCCGGATCCGCGGCCGTTACCGCTTCTCGGAAGCCGCGCCGGCCTGAACGCGGCATTCCGGCAGCCCCAGCTCCTTCGCATGCGCGCAGGGGCTTGCCTGAACGTCGCCATTGGGGGCGATGTAGAGCGCCCAGTCGCCGCTGTCGGTGCAATGGGCGGTCCACATCGCCATCGACTTGTACTGCTGCTGATAGGCGCCCCGGTCGACCCGCTTGCAGCGCTGGCCGGTGTCGCGGACGGCGCGGTAGAGGCCGAGCAGGCGGGTCGGCTCGCTCAGCGCCTTGAGCTGGTCGCTGTAGGTATTGGCCGCCACGACCTGGGTGACGTTGCGCTCCGGCGCGCCGTCCTCGCAGCCGGCGAGGAAAAGCGCGCACGCGGCGAAGCCCGGCAAAGCCTTCATCTCTCAGTCTCCCTTCGAACCGCCCTCAATAGGCCCGAGCGAAGCGCTCGTTGCCGACGAAGCCGAGCTGCTTGACGCCGGCCCGCTTCACGGTCGCGAGCACCCGGTCGAAATCCTCATAGCGCGTCTCGGCATCGGTGCGGAAGTGGAGGATGTTGTCCCGCGATGCGGCCCGGAACGCGGCCAGCCGGCCGGGAAGCGCCGCCTCGTCGATGGCGGACCCGTCCCAGGTCAGCCGGCTGGCGGAATCGAGCTCCAGGACGTGGATTTCCGGTTCGGCCTGGGTTTCGCCGATCCGGGGCAGATCGATCTTCACGGCATGGGTCATCAGCGGGAGGGTGATGATGAACATGATCAGGAGGACGAGCATCACATCGATGATCGGGGTGGTGTTGATCGTGCTGAACGGCTGTTCCGAAGGCGCGGCGAAGGCGGTTGGGCGGCGGCGCTGGGTCATGTCCGGCTCCTCTTCGATGTAATGTAACATCATTACATCAACGGAGGCCGGAGGAAAAGGGCCTAGCGCCGCTCGCCGGTGAAGACTCGCCAGCCCCGGTCGCCCTCGCCGTCGGTGGCCCGGCGGACGGTGACGCTGCCGGCGCTGGCGAAGGGCTTGCCGCCGCGGAAGGTGCCTCGGATCATCACCGGCACCTCGACATAGGAGAAGCCGTTCGCCGTCACCGGCTCGCTCGGCGTTCCGACGTCCGCATGGTAGGTCGCATAGGCGCGGAAATTGTCGGCGAAGCGCCGCCGGGCCGCCTCGTTCCGCTCGCCGGAGCGCATCTCCCAGGCGGCGTCGTAATCGCCGGCCTCGATCCGGGCGTAATAGCGTTTGAGCGTCGCCGCGGCGTCGCCGCTGTCCTCGCGGTCCTGCTCGGTCGGCGCCGGCGGCTCGAGCTCCGGCATCGGCGGCTGGGCGGCGCGGCTGAGGTTGTCGGGCTGGCGCGGAGCGTCCGGGTCGCGCCCGCAGGCGGCGAGCAGAAGAAGAGCGGCGAGCGGGAGGAGTCGCATGCGGGCGCTATAGCGGGTGCGGAGGTGAATTCCTCCCCTGCTTTTGCAGGGGAGGGGGACCATGCGAAGCATGGTGGAGGGGGGCTCTTCAGTTTCCGAAGAACCCCACCACCGCGCTTCGCGCGGTCCCCCTCCCCGCGAAAGCGCGGGGAGGAATTTTTTGCCCTAGGCGCTGAGCCGGCTCTGGGTGCCGTGGATGAGGTCGGTGGCGCGCTCGAAGCTCATCGGACGGCCGAACAGATAGCCCTGGATCTGGTGGCAGCCGAGATCGCGCATCCGCGTGAAATCGTCAGCGGTCTCGACGCCCTCGGCGGTGACGGTCATCCGGAAGCTCTTGGCGAGCTGGACGATCGACTGGATGATCGCGACGGTCTCGCGGTTGCTGCCCGCCTCGCGGACGAAGCTGCCGTCAATCTTCAATTTGTGGAAGACCGCCTTGTTCAGATAGCCGAGCGAAGAATAGCCGGTTCCGAAATCGTCGAGCGCGATCCCGACGCCGAGCGCCCGAAGCCGCTTGAGCACGTCGAGCGAGCCTTCCGAATCGCCCAGGAACACCGACTCGGTGACCTCCAGCTCGAGCCGGTTGGCCTTGAGGCGGTATTTTGCGAGCGCTTCCGAAACCGTGTTGGGGAGCGCCGGAAGGATCAGCTGGCGCGCCGACAGGTTGAGCGCGACGCTGATATAGTCCGGCCAGACCGAGGCGGCCCGGCAGGCCTCGTCGATCACCCAGTCGCCAAGCTGCATGATCAGCCCGGTTTCCTCGGCGAGCGGAATGAACTCGATCGGCGAGACCATGCCGCGGGTCGGGTGGTGCCAGCGGATCAGCGCTTCGAAGCCGACCAGGCTCTGGTCCGCGGCGTTGACCAGCGGCTGGTAGTCGAGCCGGAACTGCTTGAGGGTCAGCGCCTGGCGAAGGTCCTGCTCGAGCCGGAGCCGGTCCTCGGCCTCGTTCTGCATGTCGGCCGAGAAATAGCAGCAGGTGCCGCGGCCCTGGCCCTTCGCCTGGTAGAGGGCGAGGTCGGCCTTCTGGATGAGGTCGTCGACGCTCTGGCCGTCGATCGGGCCGAAGGCGCAGCCGATCGACACGCCGATGCGGATCTCGGCCTTGTCGATATGGTAGGGCTCGGCGACCGCGGTGATGATCCGCCGGGCGAGATCGTCGACCTTCTTGCGGCTCTGGGCGTCGCGGATGACGATGGCGAACTCGTCGCCGCCCATCCGGCCGACATGGCCCGATTCGCCGGCTTCCTTGACCAGGCGCTGCGAGACGCTCTTCAGCACCGCGTCGCCCTTGGGA
>DASVVX010000183.1:0-6395 GCA_036386295.1 Allosphingosinicella sp. | reverse complement strand
GGGCGATGACCTTGGCGAAGCGCAGCCGCGCAAGCCAGAAGGCCATCACTCCGAAGGGCGCGAAGGCGAGGAGGAAGAGGATGGGAGAGCCTCGCACCGCCTCGGGCAGGACGTCCTGCTGGCCGAGGAAGAAGGAGCCGGTCGCGATGAAGAAGGCGAAGCACATCCGCCAAAGGTGGCGGGAAATCCGCTGAACGGCGGTGAGCTTGCGCAGGATGGCGTTGAGGTCGAGCAGGCCGGCGAGCAGGGACAGGGCCGCGAAGGCGAATATCGGGCCTCGCCCGACGGGGGTCGACCCGGCGCCGGTGAAGGCGCCCCAGAACATCAGCGCGAACAGCCCGAGCGCGGCCGCGCAGGCGACGATCTCGAATTTGCCGGTCGTCCCGTCGCGGCGGCGGGCGGCGACCCAGGAGGTCGCGACGAAATAGCAGACCATGATCCCGCCGATGGGCGACCCGGGGGGATCGCGGAACGGCTCGAGGATCGAGGCGGTGACGCCCAGGACGAGCATCGAGGCGAAGAACCCGGTGCCGGCTCGGGCATGAAGTCGACCGCCCTTGCCGGCGACGACGGCCAGCGTTCCGGCGGGCAGGGCCAGGATGCCGGCTGCGATGTGGATTCCCATCAGGACGTTCATGCCGCCACCTCCTCCGGCTCGCCGGCGCCCTGGCCGCCCGTGGCCGCGCCCGGCAGGTGTTCCAGCAGGTCGCCGGGCTGGCATTGAAGCGCCTCGCAGATCGCCTCGAGCGTCGAGAAGCGGATCGCCTTGGCCTTGCCGGTCTTGAGGATGGACAGGTTGACGATCGTGATCCCGACTCGCTCGGCGAGCTCGGTCAGCGTCATCCGCCGCGCGTGAAGGACGTCGTCCAGCTTGACGAGGATGGCCATGTCAGACCGTCCCTTCGAGGTCTTCGCGCATCAGCGCGCCGTGCGCGAACACCCGGGCGAGAACGAAGGTCAGAAGGACGGCGAGCCAGCCGTTGATCGAGAAGCCCGCGTCGAGATCGACCGGATGGGCCGGGCTCGAGACGGCGTTGCCGATCGCCCCGATGACGATGCTGAGGATCTGCAGCGCGAGCAGGACCCAGGCGATCGACTGAAGCCGCTCGGCGTTCGCCGCGACGAACGGGTCGCCCATCCGCACCGTCTCGACCATTCCCAGCAGGCGCTTGAGCACCAGATAGTTGAGCGGGATGGAAAGGAGGCCGAGCGTGGCGACCGCGCGCAGCCCGAAGATCAGCCGTTCGGCATCCGGGCCCGGCGTGAGGTCGAAGGCGCTCATGATCCAGCGCTCGTTGGGCATGACGACGAGCAGGGCGAGGATGGCGAGGCCGTACAGCCAATTCAGCACGATCAGCAGCCGCAGCACGACATAGGCGATCGGCAGGGCGGCGGAATAGGAACGGGGCATCGATGGACCCTCATCACGTTTATTATCGACAGACGATAATATCTGTATCGATAGTCGTCAAGATATTTATCGATACTCGTGATCGCGAGGAGCGCAGCGACGCGGCAATCCAGCGGGTGTCCTAAGCCGCGCCGGATTGCTTCGCTTCGCTCGCAATGACGGTTGAAAGGTCTTAGCGGCGGCCGCCGGAGTGCTCGTAGAGCGCCGGATCGGCGAGCTTTCGGCCCAGCGCGACCATCAGGTCCGCATCCTCGGCGGCGCCGTCGAGGAGCAGGCCCGGCCCCGGATTGTCGGCCGGGGAATGATAGGCGCCGCCGAGGAAGGCGCCGAGCTTCCTCATGTCCGAGAAGGAGCCGCCGATCACGATCGCCGGCACTCCGGCCCGCTCGAGCGCCCAGCCGTCCTGCCGCTCGACGAACTGGTCGGCCTCGTCGTCCCGGTCGAGGCGGCGCCCGGCCTCGGCGACGGTTCGGTCGATCAGGGCGTCGAGCGAAGGCCGGCCCCGGCCCATCACCGCCACCTTCTCGCCCCTGGGGGTGATGGCGAGCGTGTCCATGTTGATCGCCGCGACGATCGAGCGGAGCGGGACGACGGGGCGGACCGCGAAATATTCGGCGCCGAGCAGGCCGAGCTCCTCCGCGGTGGTGGCGAGGAACAGGACGTCGCGCTTGGGCCGCGGCCCGTGGCCGAGCGCTCCGGCGATCTCGAGCAAGGCGGCGACTCCGCTCGCATTGTCGACCGCGCCGTTGCAGATCCGGTCCTTCTCCTCCGGCGCGCAGATCCCGAGATGGTCCCAGTGGGCGAGGTAGAGCAGGCTTTCGCCGGTGCCGCCGGTGCCGCGCAGGCGGCCGACGACGTTGCGGGTGGCGATGGTCTCGATCGCGGTGGCGACGTCGAGCGTCGCCTTCAACCTCAGCGGCACCGGCTCGAACGCGGCGCCGGGCCGGTCGAGCAACCGCCCGGGGTCGCCGCCCGCGGCCCGCACCAGCCGCTCCGCCGCCGCCTTCGACATGGCGCCCTGGACCGGCGCCGGAGCGGTGACGGCGAGCCGCTTCTGGCCCGAATCGTAGAGGCGCTGGACGACCGGCCAGGGCAGCTCGTCGCCGACGATCCCGATCACCGCCGCGGCGCCGCGCGCGGCCACCGCCTCGACCCGGTCGGCATAAGCGGGAAAGCCGGGCGTGCGCGGCGATTCGTAGAGGATGAGGACGACCGCGCCCTTCAGGTCGGCGCCGCCCAGCTCGTCGATGCCCTTCCCGGGGATCACCGCGCCATGGCCGCCGAACAGCACCGGCGCTCCCGCCACGGATTCGCGCGCCGAGCGGCCGATCAGGACGATCCCGTCGCGGTCGAGCGCGATCCGCTCGGCTTTCCTGCCCCTCGCCTGCCAGACGCTCGACTGGTCGGCGGGCCGGCGAACCTGCACTTCGAGCGGCTGGTACCAGCTGTTGCGCGGCCCCGCCGGCTCCAGCCCGGAAGCCTGCATCCTCGAGGCGATGTAGGCGACCGTCTTCGCCTCGCCGGCGCTGCCCGGCTCGCGGCCCTCGAACGAATCGCCGGCGAGCACGTCGATATGCCGGCGAAGCGCCTCGGGCGAGATCGCCTGGGCGGCGGCGGGGAGCGTGGCGAGCAGGGCGGCGCAGGCGGCGAGGAGGCGGACGGCCATCCGGCCGCTTATGGCGGCCGGGGCGCGGGTGGCAAGGGTCACGCCCGCGCCTTCGCCAGCACCCGGCGCGCCTGCTCGACGTGCATTCGCTCGATCATCTCGCCCTCGAACCGCTCGGCGCCGCCGGTCGCCGCGGCGATCAGCCGCCTCGCCGCCTCGACCTCCTCGCCGCTCGGGCCGAACAGCCGGTTGGCGGTCTCGATCTGGCCCGGGTGGATCAGCGACTTGCCGTCGAAGCCGAACGAGCGGCCCTCGGCGCACTGGGCGGCGAAGCCCTCGGGATCGTCGAGCCGGTTGTAGACCCCGTCGAAGGCGGCGACCCCGGCGGCCCGGGCGGCGAGCAGGATCGTCTGGAGCGCGGTGGCCAGCGCCGCCCGGTCACCGCCCGGGCGAAGGCCGAGGTCGGCGGCGAGGTCGTTCGTTCCGGCGATCAGGCCGGCGGTCGCCGGAGCGATCGCCGCCGCGGCGAGGACCCCGCGAGCGGTCTCGATCATCGCCAGCACCGGCCTGCCGGTCGCCTCGGCGGCCTCGCGCACCGGCTCGGGCCCCGGAGTCATCGGCACGACGACATAGTCCGCCCGGCTCGCCGCCACCGCCTCGAGGTCAGGCCCGCGCCAGGGATCGAGCGAGTTGATCCGGATCGCGCACAGGCCGGGAAAACCCTCCCCCGCCGCCTCGACGGCGGCGGCGCGCGCCGCCGACTTGTCCTCGGCCTTCACCGCATCCTCGAGGTCGAGCACGACCATGTCGGCGGCGAGCCCCCTCGCCTTCCCGATCGCGCGCGGGTTCGAGGCGGGCAGGAAGAGCAGCGAGCGGCAGTGGCGGAGGTCGGCTTTCATGTCCCGATTTCGCTTGGAAGCGGCCCCACTTGCCTACATTATGCGGCGGTTCGCAAGGGGAGGCGCGGCTGCCATGACCATCACCATCGTCTTTCTGTTCCTGCTCATCCTGGTTGTGCTGTTCCTCTTTTCCGGAATCAAGATCGTCCGGCAAGGCTATCATTATACGATAGAATATTTCGGCCGCTTCACCGCCGTCGCCCATCCCGGCTTCAATTTCTACATGCCCTTCTTCTATCGCGTCGGCAGGAAGGTGAACATGATGGAGCAGGTGCTCGACATCCCCGGGCAAGAGATCATCACCAAGGACAACGCCATGGTCTCGACCGACGGCGTCGTCTTCTTCCAGGTCCTGGACGCCGCCAAGGCCGCCTATGAGGTCTCCGACCTCTACGTCGCGATCATGCAGCTCACCACCACCAACCTCAGGACGGTGATGGGCTCGATGGACCTCGACGAGACCCTCTCCAAGCGCGACGAGATCAACGCCCGCCTCCTCTCCGTCGTCGACCAGGCGACCGAGAGCTGGGGGGTCAAGATCACCCGGGTCGAGATCAAGGACATCCGGCCGCCCGCCGACATCGTCAACGCCATGGGCCGGCAGATGAAGGCCGAGCGCGAGAAGCGCGCGGTCATCCTCGAGGCGGAAGGAAGCCGCGCCTCCGCCATCCTGCGCGCCGAGGGCGAGAAGCAGGGGCAGATCCTCGAGGCGGAGGGCCGCCGCGAGGCCGCCTTCCGCGACGCCGAGGCGCGCGAGCGCGCCGCCGAGGCCGAGGCCAAGGCCACGACCGCCGTCTCCGAGGCGATCGCCGGCGGCAACACCCAGGCGATCAACTATTTCGTCGCCCAGAAATATGTCGACGCGATCGGCCAGTTCGCCACCTCCCCCAACGCCAAGACCATCCTCTTCCCGGTCGAGGCGACGGCGCTGATCGGCACCCTGGGCGGAATCGGCGAGCTCGCGAAGGACGCGCTCGGCCGCGGCGGCGACGGCGGGGCCGGCGGCCGGTGAACGGCTTCGACCTCGAGCCGCACTGGATCTGGCTGCTCGGCGCGATCGCGCTCGGAATCGCCGAGCTGATCGCTCCGGGAGTCTTCCTGATCTGGCTGGCGGCGGCGGCGGCGGCGACCGGCCTCCTCACCCTCGCCTTCGGGATCGACCTCCCCTTCCAGTTCGCCGTCTTCGCCCTTCTCGCCATCGCCGCCGTCTATTCGGGCCGCCGCTGGTACCTCGCCAACCCGATGCCGAGCGCCGACCCGATGCTCAACGACCGCGCCGCCCGCCTGGTCGGGCGAACCGTGGTCGTCGTCCAGGCGATCGAGAATGGCGAGGGCCGGGTGAAGGTCGGCGACAGCGTCTGGTCCTGCCGCGGCGCCGACTGTGCGACGGGCTCGCGGGTGCGGATCACGGGCGCGGACGGCTCGTGCCTCAAGGTGGAGCCGGTGCGGGAGATCGAGGGGCCGGCGGCCTAGCTCGAACCGTCACCCGGACTCGATCCGGGGGCCCACCTTCCTGCCTGCATCGCGGCTTCGCCGCGGTGTCCCGCCGCCGGACGAGGAAGACGAGGACGGAAGGGGGAAAGAAACGGGATGAATCCGTCCGGCGCGGCCTCACCTGCGTTAAATACCGGGTGGCGTTCGGGCGCGGTTTGCCGCATCGGGCGCGGACATCGGCCGGGGCGGCCGGGAGGACGACTTGGCACTGTACAAATATCGCAACTACCTGGCGGTGAGCAAAAGCACCTCGTTCGACCAGGTGCTTCCGGCCGGGCTGCACATCCCGAGCGCCGGCATCTATCGCTGCGTCGGCTGCGGCAACGAGGTCGCGCAGGAGGCGAACAGCGTGCTTCCCGACCGCCAGCACCATTCCCACACGCCGGCCCAGGGCGAGGTGCGCTGGCAGCTCGTCGTCGCGGTCCAGACCAACGTCGACGCGCCCTATCTCCACGGCTGAGGCCGAGCAGAAGCGCTGTATCCTTCCCAGTTAAGCTCGAGCGGCGCCCGACGCCGCCGGCTCAGCTTCTACGCCCTGCCCGGGAGGCGCGCGTTTAAATAGGATTGTCAGACTCTGCCTATCCTGGGTTGGAATCGACGAGTCGGTTGCGGCGGAATGTTGATCCAGAGCAAGGATTGCGGCCCGGGGAACGCGGTATCATCGCTCCATGCCGCGCTTCTTCTTCCACATTCACAACGGCCTCGTGACCCACGACGAGGAGGGGCTGGAGCTGGCCGACGCCGATGCCGCCGTCCGGGAAGCCCATCGCGGAGTCCGGTCGATGGCCGCCGAGCAGGTGCTTCGAAGCGCCCGGCTGGTCCTCCATCATTTCGTCGAGGTCCAGGATTCGAACGGCGACGTCGTCGCGAAGGTCAGCTTTCGCGACGCCGTCGCCGTCGAGGACTAGGCCGTCAGTCCTCCCCGCGGCGCCGGCGCTGGTAGAAGACGGCTCCGACCGTCGCCGCGACTCCGGCCGCGGCCGCG
>DASVVX010000182.1:0-13077 GCA_036386295.1 Allosphingosinicella sp. | reverse complement strand
GGAGGGGTTCGTCCCGGAGTCTGGAGGACCCCTCCACCATGCTTCGCATGGTCCCCCTCCCCGGCAAATGCCGGGGAGGAATTTTTGTGTCACCACTCCCGGACCACGTCGTCCAGCGCGGGCCGCACCCTTTCCTCCAGCTCCGCCCCCGGCGTGCCGAGGAACAGGAAGCCCGCGACGCGCTCCGGTTCGCGGCCGCCGAGCGCCTCCAGCACCGCCGGCGAATAAGCCGCCCAGCCGGTCACCCAGCCGCCGGCGAAGCCCAGCGCGGCGGCGGCGTGGAGCAGGTTCATGGCAACCGCGCCGCACGACAGCTCCTGCTCCCAGACCGGGATCTTGTGCCCCTCGATCGGGCAGGAGAGGAGCACGACGAGCTCAGGCGCCTGGGTGGCGAAGCGGTGGACGGCCTCGATCTCGAGCCGCGCCGGAGTCTCCGACCTGCCGGAGCGGTAGGCGGCCTGGAGCATCTCGGCGAAGGCGGCGCGCCGGTCGCGGGCGACATGGACGAAGCGCCAGGGGGCGAGCTTGCCATGGTCGGGGCTGCGGGCCGCGATCTCGAGGATCCGGCGGAGCTGGTCCGGATCCGGCCCCGGCTCGACCAGGTCGCGCGGCCGGGCGGAGCGGCGGGTGGCGAGGTGGGAGAGGAGCGAGGTGCGGTCGTTGAGCATCGAAGGGGCGCTACCAGCCTTGAGTCCCTGCAACAATCCGCTTCACATGGCGGGATTCGTCGCTAGGGTGCCGCGCGAACGAGGCCCGCCGGTACGAGCGGGGTCCGGCCAGGAGAGTGCGCGATGGTCAATGTGCCCCCCGAGACCACGACCGAAGGCGAAAAGCCGAGCGTTAGCCGAAGCGACGGCGACACGTGGTTCGGCCACCCGCGCCAGCTCGCCCGCCTCTTCACCACCGAGATGTGGGAGCGGTTCGGCTATTACGGCATGCGCGCCCTGCTGGTGCTGTTCCTCACCCAGCATTTCCTGTTCGGAGATTCGACCGCCAACGGCCTCTACGGCGCCTTCACCAGCCTGGTCTACCTGACCCCGCTGATCGGCGGCCTCGTCGCCGACCGCTATCTCGGCTCCAAGCGCTCGGTGAAGCTGGGCGCCCTGCTGATGTCGCTCGGCTATCTCGGGCTTTGCTTCAACGGTCCCGAGGCCAAGCCTTTCTTCGAATATGGCGGCCAGCGCTACGACGTCCAGATCGACCGCAAGGGGGAGGAAGCGACCCAATATGTGCTCGCCGGCGGCCAGCGCTATCTCTTCAAGGGCAATGAGGACGGCTCTGTAAACCTCACCGCGCAGGGGCCCGCGCCGGCCGCCGGCGCCGCGCAGGGCGGCAACTCGAACGTGCCCGATGCAGACCCGGCGGCGGGGGCCGGTGCGCCTCGCACCGTGGCCGGCGGCGGACCCGCTGCGGCGGGCGGCGCCTTGCCTGCCACGGTCGCCAAGGGCCAGTTCGAGACCGGCGGCGAGCGCGATCCCTTCTTCGTCATGCTGATGCTCTTCTCGCTGTCGTCGGTGATCGTCGGCAACGGCCTGTTCAAGCCCAACATCTCCACCATCGTCGGCTCGCTCTACGA
This sequence comes from Allosphingosinicella sp., assembly GCA_036386295.1. Lineage (GTDB taxonomy): Bacteria > Pseudomonadota > Alphaproteobacteria > Sphingomonadales > Sphingomonadaceae > Allosphingosinicella. The sequence continues at coordinate 11,501 of DASVVX010000182.1, read as the reverse complement.
CCAGACCGATCCGCGCCGGGACGCCGGCTTCACCATCTTCTACATGGGCATCAACCTCGGCTCGCTGATCAGCCAGTTCTTCTGCCCGCTGCTCGCGGTCTGGTTCGGCTGGTGGGCCGGCTTCGGCCTCGCCGCCTTCGGAATGCTGATCGCCTGGGCCCTGTTCCAGTTCGACGGCGGCCGGCTCAACGGCTATGGCGAGCCGCCGGAAGGGCACAGCCACAAGACGCTGATGCTGGTCACGCTCGGCGCCCTGGCGATGATCCCGGTCGCCTGGTTCCTGCTCAACAACACCATGGCCAACGCCGCCGCGTCGGCCGAGGCGGCCGCCTCGGGCGGGGGCATCCTCGGCTACATCGCCTCGCTTCCGATCCTCGGCCAGGTGATGTTCTGGACCTATTTCGCCGCGGTCATCGGAATCCCGATCTGGGCCTATTTCAAGGGCTCGCGGGAGGAGTTCCACATGATGGTCGTGGCGGTGATCCTCACCGTCTTCTCGACCGTCTTCTGGACCCTGTTCGAGCAGGCGGGCTCGTCGCTCACCCTGTTCGCCGACCGCAACACCGACCGGCAGATCGGCGCCTATCTGATGCCGGCCGGGCAGACCCAGATCTTCAACCCGATCTTCATCGTGCTGCTCGCGCCGCTGTTCAGCCTGATGTGGGTGGCGCTGGCGAGGAAGCGGCTGGAGCCGAGCATCCCGGTCAAGTTCGCGATCGGCCTCACGCTCGTCGGGGCCGGCTTCCTCGTGCTCGTGTTCGGCTCGCAATTCGCCGGCGACGACTACAAGGTGCCGCTGATCTGGCTGGCGCTCGCCTATCTCATCCATTCGATCGGCGAGCTCTGCCTTTCGCCGGTGGGCCTGTCGATGATCACCAAGCTGTCGATCGCCCGGGTCGTCGGCCTGATGATGGGAGTGTGGTTCCTCAGCTCGGCCATGGCCCAGTATGTCGGCGGAATCGTCGCCCAGTTCGCCAGCGTCGAGACGGTCGGCGGCGAGGTCACCAACCCGGCGCTCAGCCTGTCGACCTACATGGACGTGTTCAAGACGATCGGCATCGCCGCCATCATCATCGGCGGCTTCCTGTTCCTGTTCTCCTTCCTCCTGAAGAAGTGGATGCATGGCGTTAACTAGACGAAGAGCCTTCGCCGCTTTGGCGGCCGCCGCCGCGGTCGCCGGATGCACCAAGTCAGATCCTCCGCAAAGCGCCTCGGCCCAGCCTCCGAGGACTCGCCCCGCGACCTATTCGCGCGACCCGTTCCCCTCGACCTACCACCGCTATCCCGGCGCGGTGACGGCGATCACCGGAGCGACCGTCTATGACGGCGAGGGCGGCCGGATCGAGAACGGGACGGTCGTGCTCGCCGAGGGCCTCGTCCAGGCGGTCGGCGGTCCCGATACGGCGGTTCCCGCGGACGCGATCCGGATCGACGCCCGCGGCAAGTGGGTGACCCCGGGAATCATCGACGTCCACTCGCATCTCGGCGACTATCCCAGCCCCTCGGTCGAGGCGCATCAGGACGGCAACGAGGTGACCGGCGCGGTCCGGCCCGAGGTCTGGGCGGAGCACAGCGTCTGGCCGCAGGATCCCGGCTTCAGCCGGGCCCTGGTCAACGGCGGCGTGACCTCGCTCCAGATCCTGCCCGGATCGGCGAACCTGTTCGGCGGCCGCTCGGTGACGGTCAAGAACGTCCCGGCGCGGACCATGCAGGCGATGAAGTTCCCCGGCGCGCCCTACGGCCTCAAGATGGCCTGCGGCGAGAATCCCAAGCGGGTCTACGGCGGCCGCAACCAGATGCCGGGTAGCCGGATGGCCAACGTCGCCCTGATGCGGCAGACCTGGGCCCGCGGCCAGGAATATAAGCGCAAGTGGGACAAATATGAGCGGGACGGCGGCGAGATGCCGGGCCGCGACCTCGCCATGGACACCCTGCGCGGCGTGCTGGCCGGCGAGATCCTGGTCCACAACCATTGCTACCGCGCCGACGAGATGGCCGTGATCATGGATATGGCCAAGGAGTTCGGCTACCACGTCTCGACCTTCCATCACGCGGTCGAGAGCTACAAGATCGCCGACCTCCTCAAGGCGAACGACGTCTGCTCGGCGATGTGGGCCGACTGGTACGGCTTCAAGATGGAGGCCTATGACGGCATCCAGGAGAACATCCCGCTGGTCCACAATGCCGGGGCCTGCACGATCGTCCATTCCGACGATCCCAACGGCATCCAGCGCCTCAACCAGGAAGCCGCCAAGGCGCTCGCCAACGGACGGCGGATGGGCATCCGGATCTCGGACGAGGTCGCCTGGACCTGGCTCGGCATCAATCCGGCCAAGGCGCTCGGCATCGCCGACAAGACCGGCAGCCTCAAGGCCGGCAAGATGGCCGACGTCGTGCTCTGGAACGGCGATCCGTTCAGCGTCTACACCCGGCCGGAACGGGTCTGGGTGGACGGCGCCCTGCTCTACGATGCCAACGATCCGAAGCGAAGGCCGGTCAGCGACTTCGAGCTCGGCCAGCCCGGCGAAGGGGATGTGAAGTGAAGCCTCTGCCGATGCGTGACGAAATCCGTTCGCCCCGAGCGAAGTCGAGGGGCCGTCCCGAGCGAAGCCGAGGGCAAACGGTCTCGGCTTCGCTCGACTGGGCGTCTCGACTTCGCTCGACGCGAACGGCGTTGTTCGCGGGACTCGCGCTGTTCGCCTCCGCCCCCGCCGTCGCCCAGACGGTGGCCATCACCGGCGGCGCGGTGGCGCTCGGCGACGGCTCCGAGCCGATCGAGGGCGGGACGGTGGTGATCCGCGACGGGCGCATCGTCGCCGCCGGCCGCGGGGTCGCCGTGCCCGCCGGCGCCCAGCGCTTCGACGCGACCGGCAAGTGGGTGACCCCCGGGATCGTCGCGGGCTTCTCGCGGGTCGGGCTGATCGAGGTCGACGCGGTCAACGCCACGAACGACGTCTCGGCCGGCAATTCGCCGTTCAGCGCCGCGATCGACGTCGCCCCCGCGATCAACCCGCGGTCGACCGCGATCCAGGTCAGCCGCGCCGGCGGGGTCACCCGGGCGATCGTCGCTCCGGGCACCGCCAAGAGCATCTTCGCCGGCCAGGGCGCGGTGATCGACATGGGAAGCGACATGGAGGCGATTACCCGCGCCCGCGCCTTCCAGTTCGTCGAGCTCGGCGAGACCGGCGCCGACGACGCCGGCGGGACCCGCGCCGCCGCGCATGTCCTGTTCCGCAACGCGCTCCGCGAAGCGCGCGACCTCGGCCGCTTCTCGTCGCCCGTCTCGGGCGGAGGCGGAGCGCGCGAGCCGCGGGCGAACGACCAGCGCGACTTCCCGCTCGAGGAGGTGCCCGACAACCGGCTGACCTCCGCCGGGGCGAGCCGCCCGGACGACGTGCTCCTCACCCGCTTCGACGCCGCGGCCCTGGTCCCGGTGCTGCAGGGCCGGCAATTGCTGCTCGTCCACGCCGAGCGGGCGAGCGACATCCTCCAGGTGCTGGCGCTGAAGAAGGAATTCCCGCGCCTGAGGCTGGTGCTGGTCGGAGCGACCGAGGGCTGGACCGTCGCCGACCGGATCGCGGCGGCGGGCGTGCCGGTCATCGCCAACGCCCTCAACGACCTTCCCTCGACCTTCGAGCAGCTCGCCGCGACCCAGTCCAACGTCGCCCGGCTGCGCTCGGCGGGGGTGAGGGTCGCGCTCGGCATGATCAACGACGACGAGGCTCGGCAGGTGCGGCTCGCCCGGCAGCAGGCGGGCAACCTGGTTGCCGTCGGCCGCCTGCCCGGAGCCTCCGGCCTGAGCTGGGGCGAGGCTCTGGCGACGATCACCTCGGCGCCGGCGGAGGCGGTCGGAATGGGCGGCGAGATCGGCTCGCTCCGCGCCGGACGCCGAGCCGACGTCGTCATCTGGTCCGGGGATCCGCTCGAGAACAGCTCGGCGGCCGAGCTGGTCCTGATCGACGGGGTCCAGCAGCCGCTGGAGAATCACCAGACCAAGCTCCGCGACCGCTACCGGACGGCGACCGAGGGCGACTTGCCCAAGGCGTACGAAAGGTGATGATCTTGTACGGATTGCCCTCGGCAATTCGTAGCCATGCCCGGGGGGCATGGCGGTCAAGATCATGACCGCCAGTCTCGCGCTCGCGACGCTGGCCTTCGTCGGCACCCATCTCGCCCTGTCGCATCCGCTGAGGGTGCGGCTGGTCGGCCAACTCGGCGAACAGATTTTCCAGCTGCTCTATTCGGCGGTGGCGCTGGTCACGCTGATCTGGATGATCCTCGCCTGGCGAGCGGTGAGGAACAGCTTCCCGCTCTGGGCGGCCCCGCCCTGGGCCGGACCGGTCGCCTCGGGGGCGATGCTGGTCGCCTGCATCCTCCTCGTCGGCTCCTTCTTCCGCAACCCCGCTTTCCCGCATCCCGGCGCGAAGAGGAGGCCGGTAAGGGCGGCGAGCGGGGTGTTCGCGGTCACCCGACACCCGATGAACATGGCCTTCATGCTCTGGGCCCTGACCCACGTCGCCCTGTGGGGAAGCCCCCGCAACCTGATCGTCGCGGGCGGCATCTTCGTCCTCGCCCTGGTCGGATCGATCGGCCAGGACGGCAAGAAGCTCGACGTCGTCGGCGAGCCGTGGCGGCAATGGATGGAGCGCACCTCGTTCGTCCCCTTCGCGGCGCTCCTGACCGGCCGGGCGAAATGGCGCGCGCTGGCCGAGGCCTGGCCGGCGGTGCTGATCGGCACTCTGCTCTGGCTCGCCATCACCTGGTTCCACGCGCCGGAGGCGTCGCCGATAACGGCCCTGGGACGCTAAGTCGTCATTGCGAGCGAAGCGAAGCAATCCAGCGCGCCTCGGACGACCGCTGGATTGCCGCGTCGCTTCGCTCCTCGCAATGACGGGTTACGCCTCGCCTTCCTTGAGCAGCCGGTCCTGCTCGGTCAGCGGCTCGGCCTCGTCGAAGCCGGTGCGCTTCGCCACCGTCGAGGTGGTGGCGACGTCCATCGCCACATTGCCGGTCGTGCGGACGATGTCGGGCAGGGTCTCGACCGCGACGAGCAGGACGAGCGGCTCGATCGGAATGCCCATGGCGATGCAGATCGGGGCGATCGCGCTGATGAAGCTGATCGAGCCGGGCAGGCTGATCGAGCCCAGAGTGGTGGTGGCGGCGACCGCGACTCCCGCCGCCATCTGCGTCGGGCCGATCTCGATCCCGAACCAGTGGGCGACGTAGATGGCGACGGCGAGGTTCATCGCCGGCCCGGTCGCGCGGAACAGGGCGACGGCGAGCGGCAGCGTGACTCCCGAGGCGGCGACGGGAACCCCGAGCTTCTCGGCGCCGCGAAGCATCGCCGGAAGCGAGGCGAGCGAGGACTGGGTGCTGATCGCCACCGCATGGGCCGGGCCGACGGCGCGGGTGAAGGCGATGAAGCCGAAGCGTCCGCCGATCATCGCCAGCGGCCAGGCCAGGAACCAGATCACGCAGCCGACCGCGGAGACGATCAAGATGTAGTGGAGAAGCGCTCCGAAGGCGGCGGCCCCGGCCTTGGCGCCGACGACATAGGCGAGGGCGAACACTCCGATCGGCGCCAGCCAAAGCACCCAGTTGATGATCACCAGCATGGCGTCCGCCACGGCGCGGAAGAACAAGGTGAGGTGACGGCGCGGCTCGTCCGGGAGGCGCGTCATGGCGAAGGCGAAGACGGTGGTGAAGACCAGCAGCGGCAGGATCTGGTCCTGGGCGGCGGCCGCGATCGGGTTGGTCGGAACGAACGAGCGGATGAACTGGCCGAAGGTCGGGATGTCGCCGACCTTGTCGGCCGAGGCGGAGAGAGCGCTCTTCAGCGCCGCCCCGGCCTCGGCGTTCATCGGGAAGAGCTGCAGGAGGAGCGGCGTCAGGAAGGCAGAGATGATCGCTCCGGTCCACAGCACGACCATGAACAGGATGACGGCCCGGCCGGCGAGGCGGCCCGAGCGCGCCGCCTCGGCCGAGGCGGTGATGCCGTTGATCAGCAGGGCGACGATGAGCGGGACGATCGTCATCCTCAGCGCGTCCAGCCAAAGGCCGCCGATCGGATCGGCGATCAGGATCGCCTTCGGGGCGAAGGCGGCGTTGGCGGTGACGATTCCGAGCAGGAGCCCGACGGCGAGCGCGGCGAGGATTCGGGTGGCTTGCGACATGGGCGATGCTTAGCGGGCACGAAGGGGAGGGGGAAGGCCGCCAAATTCCTCCCCCGGATTTCCGGGGGAGGGGGACCAGGCGAAGCCTGGTGGAGGGGTTCCGAATCGAAGTACCCCTCCACCGCACTTCGTGCGGTCCCCCTCCCCGGCAAATGCCGGGGAGGAATTTCACTTCCGCGCTCGCGGCGCTATGGCGGACGTGAACACGCGCAAGGACCGCCATGACTCGCAAATTCTTCGGCACCGACGGGATCAGAGGCCGGACCAACCAGCTGCCGATGACGGCGGCGATGGCGCAGCGGGTCGGCCAGGCCGCCGGCGCCCATTTCCTTCGCGGCGACCATCGCCACCGGGTCGTGATCGGCAAGGATACCCGCCTCTCCGGCTATATGATGGAGACCGCCCTCATCTCCGGCTTCACCAGCGTCGGCATGGACGTCGTCATGGTCGGGCCGGTGCCGACGCCGGCGGTGGCGATGCTGACCCGCTCGATGCGCGCCGATCTCGGCGTGATGATCTCGGCCAGCCACAACCCCTATGTCGACAACGGCATCAAATTGTTCGGGCCCGACGGCTACAAGCTCTCCGACGAGGACGAGGCCGCGATCGAGCGCCGGCTGGAGAAGGAGCCGAAGCTGGTCGACGCGACCCTGATCGGCCGCTCGCGCAGGATCGAGGACGCGCGCGGCCGCTACATCCACTTCGCCAAGTCGACCTTCCCCGAGGAGCTTCGCCTCGACGGCCTCAGGATCGTCGTCGATTGCGCCAATGGCGCCGCCTACCAGGTCGCCCCTTCCGCCTTGTGGGAGCTGGGCGCCGACGTGGTGGCGATGGGAGTCACCCCCAACGGCACCAACATCAACGACGGCTGCGGCTCCACCGCGCCGGCCGCGCTGCAGGCGCGGGTGGTCGAGGAGGGCGCCCATATCGGCATCGCGCTCGACGGCGACGCCGACCGGCTGATCATCGTCGACGAGAAGGGCCGTATCGTCGACGGCGACCAGCTGATGGCGCTGATCGCGATCTTCTTCGCGCGCCGCGGCCTGCTCGAGGGCGACGGAATCGTCGCGACGGTGATGTCGAACCTCGGCCTCGAGCGTTTCCTCGCCACCAACGGGCTCGACCTGGTCAGAACCCAGGTCGGCGACCGCTACGTGCTCGAGGCGATGCGGAGCGGCGGCTTCAACGTCGGCGGCGAGCAGTCCGGCCACATCATCCTGTCGGACCATTCGACCACCGGCGACGGCCTGATCGCGGCCCTGCAGGTCCTCGCCTGCCTGGTCGAGGACGGCCGCCCGGCGAGCGAATTGCTCCACCAGTTCGACCCGCTGCCCCAGCTGCTCAAGAACGTCCGCTTCGACGGCGGAGCGCCGCTGGAGACCGACGGGGTCAAATCGGCCATCGCCTCGGCCGAGAAGCGGCTCGAGGGCGTCGGCCGGCTCGTCATCCGCAAGTCCGGCACCGAGCCGCTGATCCGGGTCATGGCCGAAGGCGAGGACGAGGCGATGGTCGGAGAGGTGGTCGACAGCATCTGCGAAGCGGTCAAGGCGGCGTGAGGCCCGTCATTGCGAGCGAAGCGAAGCAATCCAGGCCGGCGCCTGTGGCGCGCGCCGAGCTGGATTGCCGCGTCGCTTCGCTCCTCGCAATGACGGGGGAGGGGCGATGCTCGATCTGAGACCCGACTGCGAGCGCTGCGGGCGAGACCTTCCGCCGGAGAGCCCCGACGCCCGCATCTGCACGTTCGAATGCACCTTCTGCGCCGACTGCGTCGACGGGCCGCTGGCAGGCGTGTGCCCAAATTGCGGCGGCAATTTCGAGAAAAGGCCGATCCGGCCGGCGCACCTCCTGGAAAGGAGCCCGCCCTCGACGGTGCGCAAGGGGCCGCGATGACGGCCGCCCCCGTCATTGCGAGCGGAGCAAAGCAATCCAGCGGCTCGGGCGGCGGAAGCTGGATTGCTTCGTCGCTCCGCTCCTCGCAATGACGGCTGCCCCTCCCAGAATCCTCGTCATCGCCGGCTCCGACAGCGGCGGCGGCGCCGGAATCCAGGCCGACATCAAGACCATCACCATGCTCGGCGGCTTCGCGACGACCGCGATCACCGCGATCACCGCCCAGAACACGCTCGGCGTGACGGACGTAATGCCGGTGCCGGCCTCGATGGTGATCGCCCAGATCGATGCGATTGTCTCAGACATCGGCGTCGACGCGGTGAAGATCGGAATGATCGGCTCGGCGGAGACGGCCGAGGCCGTGGCCGAGCGGCTCGACCGGCTGGCGGTTCCGATCGTCTTCGATCCCGTGATGGTCGCCACGAGCGGCTCCGAGCTCGCCGACGCCGCCACCATCGCCGCCTTCGGCCGGCTGATGCGGATCTCGTCGGTCGTCACGCCCAACCTCCCGGAGCTCGACGCGCTCGGCGGCGCCGAGGCGGTGCTCGCCCACGGCTGCCACCTCCTTGCGAAGGGCGGCCATGGCGAGGGCCCGGAGGTCGTCGACGCGCTCCTGTCGCCCACCGGCGGCCGTTCGGAATTGCGCGGCAAGAGGTTCGAGACGGGCGACACGCACGGCACCGGCTGCACGATGGCGAGCGCTCTCGCCTGCGGCCTCGGCGCAGGTCTGACCCTCCGCAAGGCGTTCGAGCAGGCGGTCCGCTTCGTCCGGATCGCCATCCTCGAGGCGCCGGGCTTCGGCCAGGGCTGCGGCCCGATCGGCCACCAGGCGGTGACCGATTTCCGCTGGGACGATTACGACCCGGACGATCCGACCGCCTGGCTTGGCGGAGTCGTCCGGATGAACCTCAACCAGGTCACTCTTCCGGCCCGCGATTACGATGAGTCGGTCGCCTTCTACACCCGGCTCGGGCTTCGCCAGATCGTCGATTCGCCGGGCCGCTACGCCCGCTTTGAATGTCCGGGCGGGGCGACGCTTTCGATCCACGTCGAGCCCGGGCTGGAAGCGGGCGGTTCGACCATCTGCTTCGAAAGCGACGAGCTGGACGACTGGGTCGAGCGGCTTCGGGGGGCCGGAATGGCGTTCGAACGTGGGCCCGAGGACGAGCGCTGGGGCTGGCGCGAGGCCCATCTGAAGGACCCGGCCGGCAACCGCCTCATCCTCTACCGCGCCGGCCGCTACCGCCGCTTCCCGCCCTGGCGGATCGCCTAGCGCGAACGCAACGGGTCGACCCGTTGGCGAAAGTACCAGCTCGTCATCCCGGCCTGCGCCGGGATGACGATGACAATCCACAGCTTTTTGGCGATTGCCTCTGGCGGCGTCGCTCCGGCGGGCTTAGCCTCGCTCACCGATGGCCCGTCCCTGCTTCAAGCTCGAGAAATTCTATCCCGAACCGCTGGCCGGAGTCGACGAGGCCGGCTGCGCGCCGCTCGCCGGGCCCGTCGTCGCCGCGGCGGTGATCCTCGACCGGGAGAAATTCCCCCGCGGCATCGACGATTCCAAGGCGCTCCCGGCCGAAACCCGCGAGGCGATCTGCGCCAGGCTGTACAAGGTCGCCCGGGTCGGAGTGGGCCTCGCAACGGTCGAGGAGATCGACCGGATCAACATCTACTGGGCGCGGATGCTGGCGATGACCCGGGCGGTCGACGCCCTCGGCCTCGATCCGGCGATGGTCCTGGTCGACGGCAACCGCTGCCCGAAATGGGAGCGGCCATCCGTCTCGATCGTCGCCGGCGACGCCAAGTGCCGCTCGATCGCCGCCGCCTCGATCGTCGCCAAGGTCACCCGCGACAGGATCATGAGCGACTATGCCAGGGAGCATCCCGGCTACGGCTGGGAGACCAACAAGGGCTACGGCACGCCCGAGCATTTCCGGGGCCTCGACGCGCTCGGCCCGACGCCGCTCCACCGCCGAAGCTTCGCGCCCGTACGCCACTACCTCGCCATCCGCGACGGCACCTCGGCCGTGGGCTCGCAGCAATTGATCGACCTCTGAGTCCTCCGGGCAACACCCCATCATCTTGGGCCGCGCCGGACCTTCGGGACTCCATTAGTAGCGGAGACTCGTTTCGTTCCCGGCACGTTAACCAAAGTCTCAAGCCTCGCCGCTAAACCGTTGAGGTTGACCGCGGACTCGCCGTGACTCAGGCTGTCCGTCTTTGCGAACCGGGGGCGGTAATCGATGACGGCACATGTGCGCCTGGGGGTGAAGTCGAAGCGCGCCGCCGTGGAGGCTCCGGCCCCCGATCTGCCGCTGGACCGGATCATCGAGGACGATTGCATCGCCGCCATGGCGCGGCTTCCGGCCGGCAGCATCGACATGATCTTCGCCGATCCGCCCTACAACCTCCAGCTCGGCGGCGACCTGTTCCGGCCCGAGGGCGGACTCGTCGACGCGGTCAACGACGATTGGGACAAATTCTCCAGCTTCCAGGCCTATGACGACTTCACCCGCGCCTGGCTGAAGGAGGCGAGGCGGATCCTGAAGCCCAACGGCACGCTCTGGGTGATCGGCAGCTACCACAATATCTACCGGGTCGGCGCCGCGCTCCAGGACGCGGGCTACTGGATCCTCAATGACATCGTCTGGCGCAAGTCGAACCCGATGCCCAACTTCCGCGGCACCCGCTTCACCAACGCCCACGAGACCCTGATCTGGGCCTCGCGCAGCGAGGACAGCCGCTACACGTTCAACTACCGCGCGATGAAGGCGCTCAACGACGAGCTCCAGATGCGCTCCGACTGGCTGCTTCCGATCTGCTCGGGCGGCGAGCGGGTCAAGGACGGCGGGACGAAGGCGCATCCGACGCAGAAGCCGGAAAGCCTGCTCTACCGGGTCCTGCTCGCCTGCACCAACAAGGGCGACGTCGTCCTCGATCCCTTCTTCGGGACCGGCACGACGGGCGCGGTGGCCCGGCGGCTCGGCCGGCACTGGATCGGGATCGAGCGCGAGCAGCGCTACGTCCGGATCGCCCGCGAGCGCATCGATTCGACTCTCGAGCTCGACGAGAGCGCCATGCGCACGATGGCGTCGAAACGGACCCAGCCGCGGGTCCCGTTCGGCACCCTGGTCGAAACCGGCCTGATCCATCCCGGGACGATCCTGACGGATTCGAAGCGGCGCTGGCAGGCGCGGGTCCGCGCCGACGCGTCGATCGAGATGGATGGCGAGAGCGGCTCGATCCACCGCATCGGCGCTCTCGCCCAGGGGGCGCCCGCCTGCAACGGCTGGGCCTTCTGGCATTATGAGGAGGGCGGCGGCCTGGCGCCGCTCGACGCGCTGAGACAGCGCTATCTGCTGACCCTCGACTGACTGAGGTTACTACAAAAAGGTATCGTTTCGCCACTCGACACGAGCGCGAAACAAAGGCACATTG
>DASVVX010000181.1:0-27559 GCA_036386295.1 Allosphingosinicella sp. | reverse complement strand
CTGAAGGGGAGGGGGGATCGGCGGGATCGAGGTAGACCAGCCCCTCGGCCAGCTTCAGCGCCTGCTCGAGGCTGTCCGCCAGGCGCGTCTCGATGCCCTCGCGAACGACCAGCCGGTCGACCACCACCTCGATGTCGTGCTTGTATTTCTTGTCGAGGGCGGGGGCCTCCTCGATGTCGTGGAAGGCGCCGTCGATGCGCACCCGGGTGAAGCCGGCCTTCTGCCATTCGGCCAGCTCCTTCCTGTACTCGCCCTTGCGGCCGCGGACGACGGGGGCGAGGAGGTAGAGGCGGGTGCCTTCGGGGAGGGCCATGACCCGGTCGACCATCTGGCTGACGGTCTGGGCGGCGATCGGGAGGCCGGTGGCGGGGCTGTAGGGAACGCCGACGCGGGCCCAGAGCAGGCGCATGTAATCGTAGATCTCGGTGACGGTGGCGACGGTGGAGCGCGGGTTTCGCGACGTCGTCTTCTGCTCGATCGAGATGGCGGGGGAGAGGCCCTCGATATGGTCGACGTCGGGCTTCTGCATCATCTCGAGGAACTGGCGCGCATAGGCGGAGAGCGACTCGACGTAGCGCCGCTGCCCCTCGGCGTAGATGGTGTCGAAGGCGAGGCTCGACTTGCCGCTGCCGCTGAGCCCGGTGATCACCGTCAGCGTCTCGCGCGGGATATCGACGTCGATATCCTTGAGATTGTGTTCCCGCGCGCCGCGGACGGAAAGGTGAGTCAGCATGGCCGGTCGTGTTCCAGATCTGTTCTGTGGTTAGAAGAGGACGCGTGGGCGGTCAACGCGGCAGTGCCGAGATGGGTGCGGGAGGGGCGGAAGGCAAGGTGTGGGTGGCGGCGATCACGGCTTAACGCCGGTCGTGTGGCCTCAGGCGTTTAGAGCGGCGAGCTTTGCACGTACGTCGCTGAGCGAGTCTATCGCCATGCCGTGATAGAAGGCCATGTGCTCCGGAGTGTATACGCTTAGAGCGGCAACCAGGTCTGACTCGGCTTCGAGGAGATGTGCGCGCGCGTGATCCGGTTCGGCTTCAGACATAGCCCTGAAGGCCAGCCCGATATTAAGCTGCGTCATAGCCCAATCCGCAGGCATGTCCGCTCGGGTGTGGACGGTGAGGGCGTCGCGATAGGCCGAGACGGCGTCATTAAGCAGGCCAAGGCCCGCTAAACCGCTGGTGCGTACGCCTCGAGCGTATAGTACGGTACCGAGATTGTTCTGCACCGCCGCCCATTCTACAGGCATGTCGGTGCGCGTATTGATGGTGAGCGCCTCGCCAAAGGCCGAGATGGCTTCATCGAGCATGGGGAGGCTCTTAGGTCCGCCGATTCGCTCGCCTAGGGCGTGAAGTGCGATGCCGAGGTTGTTCTGCGTTCTCGCCCAATCGGTGGGCGCGTCGGCACGAGCGTGGACTGTGAGCGCGTCGCGATAAGCCGCGATAGCCTCATAGAGCAGGCGGAGGCCTGTGGGACCGCCCGTTCCCTCGCTTTGGGCCGCGAGAGCGTTGCCAAGATTGTTCTTCGTCGTCGCCCAGGCCCGCGGCATATCGGCGCGCGTATGGATGGTCAGCGCGTCGCGATATGCGGTGATGGCTTCATTGAGCAGGCGTCGGCCTGCCGGACCGCCAGTGCGCTCGCCTTGGACCGCAAGAGCGTTGCCGAGATTATTGTGAAGCCGCGCGGCTCGCCGTTGGTCGCCGCTTGCCTTCGCGGATGCCGCCAGGGCACGCCAGTGACCGATTGCAGCACCTAGCGCTCCCGCACGGCCGTAGAGTGCGCCGTGATACTCTAGGCGCCCGGCCCCGTTCTCTATGAGGCGGTCCCCCGCACCCTGATCGAACGGCGCCAGCATCGCCGCCGCCTCCGCCCAGGCGGCGTCGGCGGCTTGCCAGTCGAGGGCGAGGAGGTGGGCGCCGGCTTCGGCGGACTTGAGCTCGGCGGCGGTGCGGACCGGCTCGGCGACCTTGTCGCGCGCGGCTTCGGCGGCTTCGCGATAGGCGGCTCGGGCTTTGTCGAGGTTGCCTTCGGCCAGCGCTTCCTCGGCGGCGACCTTGAGCGAGGTGACGCGATTGTCGGTCACGGTTATCGCCACGAGTTGCCGTTGTAGGGCGCGGTAATCGGTTTCGAAGCGCTCGATCGCTTCGGTCAGCTCGGCCTGCCTCGCGTCCGGTTTGACGTCGATGAAGTTCGCGATCGCGTCGCGGATAGCCCGGTCCGGCAAATCCGATCCACGGGCCATCCGAATCGCCTCGAGGCCGACGGCGATCGCGGCCTGCTTCGCGAACTCGTCCCTGCTCGCGAAAGTTTCGTAAACGCGGTGCACACCCGCGCGGGAATCGAAGCGCTTCGCCTGCTTTCGGAACGCCTCCAGCTTCTTGCGCTTCTTCGGGTCGGGCTCGACATCGGCCGGCAGGACCGGGTGGTTCTCGCCCATCAGGAACAGCAGGATCGGCCGGTCGAGCCTGCGCGCCTCGTTGAACTCGAGCTCGGTGATCGACAGGCCCTTCGGGTTGCGGTCGGCGTCCACCGGGGTCTGGCCGTATTTGTGGCCGATCACGCAGAGATAAGAGGCCGACTCGCGCACCATCCGGAGGCTGGTCTCGATCACGTCGGCGTCGCTTCGGGCGCCGCTATATTCCATCACATTCGGATAGAAGCCGAACCGATTGATGGCGTCGATGACCTCGCGGCGGTGCGCCTGCAGGTCGGTGAACGTGCTGGAGACCATGATCGCGCGATAGGACTTGGGCTCGGCGTCCATCGGCTTTTCGTTGCACGATCCGCCGGAATTGGCGAGAGGAAAGGCGGGGCGTGACGGCCGCGACGACCGGCCTCCGCCGGATCGGCGAGGGTCGGCGCTTGCAGGGAGAGACGGAATGGCCAATGCCTTTGTCGACGCCGCCAATTCTATCGACGGAAATGCCGCCGGCGAGACGGCCGCCCGGTTCGCCGGTTATTGCGGCACCTACGGATATGTCATCCTCATCGCCGCGGTGCTCTTCCTCGGCGCCGGGCTGATCTTCGTGATCCTCGCCGGCCGCTTCGAGGCGGCCAAGGCGAAGGCCGAGGCCGAGAAGGCCGAGGCGGAAGCCAAAAAGGCGAAGGCGGAGGCCGAGAAGGCGGAGCTGGAAGCCGAGGCCCTGCGCAGGGGCGGAGCCGGGGACGGCGGCCCCGACGGCCCGCAGGCGAGCATCATCGTGGGCCCCGTGGTGACCGTCGCCAAGGGCCTCGCCGAAGCGCTCGGCAATGCCAAGGCGTGGGTGGCGATGGTCATCATCGGACTGGTGCTGCTGTGGATGGCGGGGAGCGCGCCGCAGACGTGCGTCGTCGGACCGGGCGCCGACGAGACCTCCGCCAACACCGGCGATACGAACGACAGCATCGATTCCAACACCGCCAACACGACGACCACCAACACGACCACCAACAGCAGCACCACCAACAGCAGCACCGGCGGCAACGGCCAGGCGCCGGCCGCCGGCCGGCCGCGCCCGTCCGAGCCCGCTCCGCCGCCGGAGCTGCCGGCCGGCCAAGGCGCAGGCGGGCGCTAGAGAATGATCGCCTTGGGTTGATCCGTCATTGCGAGGAGCGACGAAGCAATCCAGGCGGGCTTGCGACGCCGCACTGGATTGCTTCGCTTCGCTCGCAATGACGAGCAGGATCATTCTACAGCCGATCACGCTGTAGCCTCAGGGCAGCAGCCAGCCCTGGTAGCCGCTGTCCGGATCGGCCGGCGGGGGCGGCGGCTCGCCGGTGCGCCCAGCGTAGCGGTCGGGGGGGACGAGCTCGATCCGGGCGACCAGCCCCTCTGCCCCTCCGGGCGGCCAGGCCGCGAAGACCAGAGTCGGGCAGACGGGATCGCGACGGCCGGTGCGCGCCGGCGCGAACGGGGCGTGGAGCCCGTCGCCCATCGGAACCCCGGGCAGGAGATGGATCCGGCCCCCCGGCAGGGGCGTCGCCGAGGCGAGGGGGCAGGGGGCGCCGGTGACGAGATCCCGGCCGCCGGCGCCGGTTCCGCCGATCCCCTTCAGCGCCACCCCTTCGCCGGCGGGCTCGCGAAGAAGGCCGAGCCAGGCCGCCTCGCCCTCGTGCATCGGGACCAGGAAAAGCCCCTCTTCGTCCGTCGCCGCGGCGACCGGAAGGGCGCCGAGGCTGGACGGGGCCGAGGCCAGCGGGCCGAGCGCGAGATAGCGCTGGAAGGACAGCCGAAGCAGCCCGCCCAGGCACAAACCGCCGCGCGTGCCGATCCAGGCCGGATCTCCCACCGGGCCGGAGGCCTAAAGGCTTTCGAGCGCCGAGAGCGGCAGGCCGAGCTCCCGGAGCCGGGCCGACACCCGCTTTGCCGAGCGCGGGCCGAAGCGATGCATGGCTGGCGGCGGCGCGCCCTCCGAGAGGGCCGCGGGTGCGAGCGCCGAGGCGGGCGCGGGCGCGGGCTGCGGATCGACGGCGTCGGCGAGGCTCCGGCGGGCGTCGTCGAGCGCCGTATCGGCGCGCGCGGCGCTCTCGAGGTTGCGGATGATCGCATCGCGGCTCTTCTCCCTCGACCGGGCGTCGACCGCCCAGCTCAGGAACGGAGGATCGGCGGCCAGCGCCGAAACCCGGCCGGCCATATCGGGTGGGATCAGCCCCCGCCGCCGGTAGCTCGCCTCGACCAGCAGCTTCCAGCTGGCGAGAAACATCGGCGGTCCGGCGAGCCGGCCGCGAGTGACCAATCCGGGATTCGTGCAGCGCAGCGAGAGCGCCTCGACGTCGGGATGGGTTCGACCGACCAGTCCGCGCAGGTTCGCGACGACCTCGTTCAGCTGGTCCATCCGGGCGCCGGGGCGGCGCTGATGCTCGACGATGAGCAGGTGACCGCCGATGATCCCCGCGATCGGGTTGTCGAATTTCCTGACCAGGAGGTCCTCGAGCTCCCCGCCGAGCACCAGGCGTTCGTCGGCGAGGGCGACCCGGGCATGGTCGACGAGCGAATCGCGTTCCGAAATCTCTTCGCCGGGCCGCCGCATCAGGATGGTGAACCGGGTCGGCTTGGCCTCGCGCGTCTCCTCCGTGCGGGGCGAGCGGAGCAGATAGGCTTCGCTGCGCCACCCCGGCGACGCGACGAGGGCGCGTTCGAGCTCGCGGCCGTCGGACTCGAGCACGCGCAGGTAATAGACGCCCGGATCGACCCTGGCGGACAGGCTGCCGATGCCGTCGCCCTGGGCATGGTGCCGGCCGTCGCGGCCGAGATCGGCGACGAGGCGGCCGGCCGGATCGAAGAGCCGCACGCCGCGCCACGGCTCGAATCCCGAGGGAGTCGAATCGTCGGGCCGCCACTCGCGGGCGAGGATGACGATCTGAGCTCCGTCGCCCGGGCTGACGTCCGCTCGCCGCGGCGCCTCGAGCGCTTCGGCGAGATGATATTCGTGCGATTGGGAGGTCCCCGGAATCGGGGCGGCGGACGAGAAGAGCGGAAGGTCCTGCGCCGCCGCCCGAGCGCCCGGCGCGCGGTCCAGCATGTGGACCTTCTCGGTCAGCCGCCGGCCCGAGCGGACCCGCGCCTTGTAGATCCCGAACGGAAGCTCGAGATCGATCGAGGCGATGTCGCGGGCGACCAGATTGAACGCCTCGTCGACGACGAAGACCTCCGCTCCGGGCTCCCCGGCGTCCACCCGGAACTGCACCAGTCCCTGAGGCTCCTGCACCGGATCGCCGACCTCGGCGATCTCGGCCTGGAGCGCGCCGGTCACCTGGAAGCCGCCGCGAAGGCGCCGCGCCGGCACGTCGACGAAATACATTCCCGGCGGCAGGTCGAGCGTCAGCTTCCGGTCCGCGGGCACGGTGAGCGGTCGCGCGGCCGGAGGCCGGCCGGACCAGAGGCGCGCGGCCTCGCCGGCGGCGCCGTCCGCGAAGCTCAGCTCGACGGGATAGGTCAGCGGCTTCATTCCCCGGCGGAAGACCAGCTCCTGGTCCTCGCGCAGGATCTCCGGTTCCTTCGAGACGGCCACGTCCTCGGCGTCCGCCCCGTCGATCCGGTAGAGCTGGGCGTTGCGAAGCCAGTCGGCCAGGCTCCGGCCGGTGATCATCCCGTAGGGGTTCACGGCCGCGCCGTTCAGCCCCTCCAGCAGGACCGTCGTGAAGACTCCGCGCTTTTCCCCGTTCGGGCCGGTCGGCCGCTCGACCGCGCGCAGCGGACGTCGCGCCGCGAAGGCGACGAAGCTCGGCCCGGGCGGATCCGACGAGACCTGGACCTGGACGGTCGGCAGGCTCGCGCTGCTGCGGTCGCGGTTCATGCAGCAGTCCATCCACAACACCGTCTCGCGGAAGTAACCGGCCTCCTGGAACAGCCGCAGCCATCGCGTGAAGAAGACGTTGGTGTCGGTGCTGAGCTGGTCCGCGTCGCCCGCGTGGAGGCAGCCTTCGTTGAGGGTCGGCGAGAAGCCGTGGCCGGCCGCGAACACATAGAGGCGGCGTCCCAGCTGCGCGGTCAGGCCGGATCGTCCCGCCTCGGCGCGGGCGGCCAGCTCGCGCAATGCCCTCTGGATCTCGTCGCGCGGCGGACCCGGGTCGGGACCGTTCAGCCAGGGCGACGACGTGACCTTCGCGATCCGCCAGGCCGCCTTGGCCGGATCCCGTCTGTCGGGATCCTGCTCGCGGTCCAGCGCCGAATCGAGACCGCCGCCGCCGTTCGCCACCAGCCACTCATAGACCGCCTCGGCGTCGTTTTCCGGGCCTTCGAGATGGGACGGCGGCGGGTCGCCGAGCTGGGGATATTTCGTCAGCCCGACGACCAGAGCGAAGTGGCGGTCTCGATCGATCATTGCGGATAGGCCCGGGCGATCAGCGACACGTCGAGCGGCGACAGCTCCTGGTTGAGGCCGGCCGAGAAGCGGCCGTCGGTCCAGGCGGCCGGGATCGGGTACATCATGATCGATTGCGGGTCGACCTCGGTGGCGATCACGTTCTTCTTCTTATAGACGGCGAACATGTTGTTATCGACCTGCTGCCGGGTCCAGTTGTTGGGCGGTTCCATGAGGTCGCGGTAGACGGCCTCCTTGTTCCAGGGGATCGGCGTCTGGGGGTTCTGATGCTCGTGGATGAGGCCGAGGGCATGGCCGAATTCGTGGAGAACGACCCGGCGAAGCACGTCGTCCGTCGAAGCGGGCGTCAACCAGCCGTAGTTCATCGTCGGCTTGCTCTGGTCGGTGATCCGGCGGCAGTCGGTGCCGATATAGGACCAGGAGCCGGCGCCCTGGCGGAAGGCGATTCGGATGTCGGCCGGCCCTTCGGCGACGAAGTTCAGCCGGAGGTTCGCCCGTCCGGGGCGAAGCCATTCCTTGGCGACCGCCGCGACTCGCGACTGCAAGCCGGGGTCGCCCTCCAGGAAAAGCACGCTGATGACGGCGCGGTCCGGCCACTTGGCCGGCTTCGACAATGCCGCACGGTGCGAACGGACCCGCTCGAGCTCCTCCTCGGTCAGCTCGATCGGCGCCATCGCCGAGCAATAATGGGTTTCGTTCTCCGCTTCATGCCGGTTCGCCATGGTCGATTCCCTCTCGCTAAGGCGCGCACAAAAGCCGCGCCTCGCAAGCATAGTCATCCGCGCGCGCGAAACGAGTCCGTGATGCCCGTCACGCCCGCCCCGCTCGCACGTTCGGGAGGAAGGATCGCCGTGAGGGCGGTCACGGACGCCGGGGCGCCGCCGCCCTAGCCGAGGTCCGCTCGCTTGGAGGCATGGATGGCGAGGCTGCAGGTCGAAGTGCGGCCGGGCGCCGGCGTTTTCGGCTATTCGCTGTTCGTCGACGGAGTCCCGGTCACGATGGGCGCCGGGCATCGCGGCGAGGCGCCCTGCGACGGACGCTTCGGCGACGGCTCGCGCCACGCCCTGATGTACAGCTTCAGCGGCGCGCCCGGCGCGACCTTGACGATGGTCCTCAAATGCCGCGGCGCCACGCTGTGCCGGGTGGTCTCGGCGCCGATCGCCGAACCGGGCGCTCGCGGCGCGGGGCGCCACCTGTTCGACCTATGACCCTTGCCGCGCGACGAAGCCCGGTGACGCGGCCGAGCGCCTGCGCTAGCTTGAGCCCATCTGCAAGGGGGATGGAAAATGCGCTTGCCGGCTCTCGCGATTGGACTGCTCGCCGCGGCTTCGGCGGCCCAGGCACGGGAGGTGCGCCGGCTGGGGCCCGCGGAATCGCCGATATCGGCCTCGGCCGAGGCGCCGGCGGGAAGCCGGATCGTCTGGATCAGCGGAACCGTCCCCGACGCCGTCGATGCCGCCGCGCCGGCGGGCTCCGTCCAGCGCTACGGAGACACGGCGGCCCAGACCCGCTCGATCCTCCGCAAGATCGAGGCGCAGCTCGGGCAGCACGACATGGGCCTCGGCGACATCGTCATGATGCGGGTCTTCCTGATCGCTCCACCGGGGCAGGCGAGGATGGATTTCGCCGGGATGATGACGGCCTATCGCGAGTTTTTCGGGACCGCCGCCCAGCCCAGCAAGCCGGCGCGCTCGACCCTTCAGGCGGCGGGCCTCGTCGATCCGGGCTGGCTGGTCGAGATCGAGGCGACCGCGGCCAGGCCGGCGGGGAAGCGGCGGTGAGCCTCACCCGGCGCGCCCTGCTCGAGCGGCTCGGCCTCGCCGGCGGAGTCGGCGCCGTCTATCTCGGGATGGAGGCGTTGGGCCTGCTCAACGCGCCTCCGGCCGCCGCCTCGCCGTTCGAGCTTCCGCCGGCGCCCGGGCGCGGCAAGTCGGTCGTCGTCCTCGGCGCGGGAATCGCCGGCCTCGTCGCCGCCTATGAGCTCAGGCGCTCCGGATGGGAGGTCACCGTCCTCGAGGCGCGCGACCGGATCGGCGGCCGGGTCTGGACGGTGCGCGGCGGCGACCGGATCGAGCAGATGGGCCGGCCCGACCAGGTCTGCGCCTTCTCGAAGGGCCTCTATCTCAACGCCGGCGCCGCCCGCATCCCGACCGCGCATCATACGATCCTGGGCTACGCGAAAAGGCTCGGAGTGCCGATCGAGGTGATGGTCAATTCGAACCGGGCCGCGAAATGGGATTTCGGCGGGCGGATCGTCGCCAATCGCCAGGCGGTCAACGACGTCCGCGGGGGAATAGCGGAGCTGATGGTCAAGGCGGTGCGCAAGGGCGCGCTCGACGAGGAGCTCAGCGCCGTCGACAAGAACGTGATGATCAATTTCCTCGGCGCCTATGGCGGCCTGTCGCGCCCCAACGGCGAGTATAAGGGGGACGGCCGCTCCGGCTACACGACACTCCCCGGCGCCTATGGCGAGGCCGGGACGACGGTTCCGCCGATGAAGCTGGAGGACATATTGAAGGAGCGCGGCTGGGTCCTGCCGCTGCTGTTCGAGGAGATATTCGACCAGCAGGCGCCGATGTTCCAGCCGGTCGGCGGAATGGACCGGATCGCCCATGCGCTTTACGAGCGGGTCAGGCCGGCGGTCCGGCTGCGCACGCCGGTGACGGCGATCCGGCGCGTCGGCGAGCGGGTGCGGATCGAGCACGGCGCCGGCAGGACCGAGGCCGATTATTGCATCTGCACCTTGCCGGTGAACCTGCTCGCCCGGATCCCCAACGACTTCTCGGCCGCCAAGCAGGCGGCGATGAAGGACATCCCCTACGTCCCAGCGGTCAAGGCCGCCTTCGAATCGAGGCGCTTCTGGGAGGATGAGGGTGTCTACGGCGGAGTCGGCTGGACCGACGCCTTATCCGAGAACCTGCTCTATCCCTCCGGCGGCTGGCACGGCGACAAGGGCGTTCTCGTCGCCGCCTACGTCGCGGGCTGGACCGGGCAGGATCATCCCGAGAAATTCACCGCGCTCAGCCACGAGGAGCGTTTCCGGATCTGCCGCGAGGTGATCGGGCGGATGCATCCGGGCCGGGCCGGGGAGCTGAAGCGGCCGGTGACGGTCGCCTGGGGGCTGACCCGCTGGTCCGAGGGAGTCGGCCCGGGCGACCCCCTCTGGTTCGAATCGCCGCGCGGGGAGCGTTATGCCGAGCTCTACCGGCCGGAAGGGCCGATCTTCTTCGCCGGCGAGCATCTGAGCTATGTCCAGTTCTGGCAGGAAGGCGCGGCGCTTTCGTCGCACGAGGCTATGAAGGCGTTGCAGGCGCGGGTTCAGGAACGGGCCTTGACCGAGCGTTCGCCGCGGCGCGCCGCGGTGGCCTGAGGATCGAGCAGGGGAGCGGAAAAAAGATGCGCGGAACGGCTTGGATGATGCTGGCGCTGGCCATCGCGGCGCCGACGGCGGCGGCGGCTCCGGCCCGGGGCGCGGCGGACGTCGCGGCGGCCGTGGCGGCGCCGGGACGGCCCAAGGACCGGGTCGACCTCGACGAGGTCAGGAAGCCGGTCGAGGTGCTTCGCTTCATGGGCCTGAAGAAGGGCGACCGGGTCCTCGATTACTTCACCGGCACCGGCTATTATGCCGAAATCATGGCGCGCGCCGTCGGTCCGAAGGGGACTGTGCTCGGCTGGAACTCTGCGGGCTACCAGAGCAACGAGAAGGTCCGCACCGCGCTGGCCGAGATCCGCGGCCGAAACCCCAACTTCAGCTATTTCGCCACTCCGGCGACGGCGCTCGCCTTTCCGCGGGACAGCTTCGACTTCGCCATGCTTCACCTCGTCTATCACGACGCCTATTGGGAGAGCGCGCAATACAAGGTGCCTCGGATCGATCCGAACTCGGTCGTCCAGGCGCTCTGGTACGCGGTGAAGCCGGGCGGCACCGTCGCCGTCATCGACCATGTCGCGGCGCCCGGCGGCGACACGCGCGAGGTGGTCGAGAAGCTCCACCGAATCGATCCGGCGACGGTGCGCGCCGATTTCGAGCGCGCCGGCTTCGTCCTCGAGGCGCAGTCGGACCTGCTCCGGGTGCCGGAGGACGATCATTCGAAGAACGTCTTCGACCCGTCGATCCGGGGGAGGACGGACCGCTTCATGTACCGGTTCCGCAAACCGCGATAACGCCGGCGATCAATGGAGAAAGAGACATGCGCAACACCGCACTGCTGACCCTCGCGCTGGCGCTGGCGCTGGCCTCGCCCGCCGCCGCCGGTCCGAAGATCCCGCCCTCCGAACTCGCTGCCGTCGTCGCGGCGGCGAGCCGCCCGGAGGAGTCGCGCAAGCTCGACGAGAGCCGCAAGCCGGCCGAAGTGCTGGCCTTCATGGGCCTTCGCAAGGGGGACATCGCGCTCGATCTGTTCACGGGCGGCGGCTATTGGGCCGAGATCATGGCCCGGGCGGTCGGCCCGCGCGGCGGAGTGCTGGCCTGGGAGCCGGCCAATTTCTACGACGCCAAGGCGAAGCAGGGCTTCGCCGAGATGAAGGCGCGGGCGCCCAACGTCGGGCTGATGGTCACCCCGGCCGACGCCTTCGCGCTTCCCGCGTCCGCTTTCGACTTCGTCATGCTCAACCTCAATTATCATGACACCTACTGGCAGAGCGCGCAGTACAAATTCCCGCGCCTGGACCCGCAGGCCTTCCTCCGCACCCTCCATGCCTCGGTGAAGCCGGGCGGGATCGTCGCGGTGATCGACCATGTCGCCGATCCGGGCGGCGACACCCGCGAGGTCGTCGAGAAGCTGCACCGAATCGATCCGGCGGTGCTTCGCGCCGATTTCGAGCGCGCTGGCTTCGTCCTCGAGGCGGAATCGAACCTGCTCCGCAACCCTGCCGACGATCACAAGAAGATGGTCTTCGACCCGGCGGTGCGCGGCAAGACGGACCGCCTGGCGTACCGCTTCAGGAAGCCGCGCTAGGCGGCCCGAGCGCCGTCCCGCTCATGGGTAGAGCTGGGCGCCCTCGAGTGCTTTCAGCCTGGCGTGGAGCCAGCGCGTGTCGGAGGCGAGGGTGAAGCCCAGATAGTCGCCAT
Organism: Allosphingosinicella sp.; assembly: GCA_036386295.1. Taxonomy (GTDB): domain Bacteria; phylum Pseudomonadota; class Alphaproteobacteria; order Sphingomonadales; family Sphingomonadaceae; genus Allosphingosinicella. Next base: position 15,688 of record DASVVX010000181.1, on the reverse strand, counting down.
GCGCCGGCAGCCGCTCGCCGACGCTGCCCAGCACGTCGCCTGGATCGGCCGGGTCCCGCACCTTCACCAGCAGGACCTGCTGCCGGCCGCCGCCGTGGGCGAGCCGGCGCCAGCCGACGTGGACCGAGACGAGGCCCGGTATTCCGTCGACGCTTCGCCGGAATCCGGCCCGTTCGTCCGGCGTCAGGTCCGGAGCCTCGATCGGGTCCTCGGGGCGCAATGTGCGGAATTCGGCATCCGCCGCCGCCTGCCACGCGATCACTTGCGCCAACCGGCGCCGCGCCTCGTCGGCCGAATCCCAGTCGCCCTGCTCCTCGTAATGGGCGAGCAGGGCCTCGAGGCTGGCCAGGGCGAATCGCGGCGTGCGCCGGCCGAGGCTCTCGAGCATCGGGGCACCGGCCGGATCACCGGAGCGGAGGCGGTAGAGGGCGGCGTACCAGGCCGAGAGAACGTCCTCGCCGTCTTCCTCCGCGAGGGCGTCGTAGAGGGGGATCGAGGCCTCCTCGCCCTCGACCGAGGCGACCAGCTCGGCCTCGCGGCGCCGCTGCTCCCGGGTCGGCGCCGCTTCGGCCGCGAGCTCGCGGAGCCGGCGAAGCTCCTCCGCCTCGCGCCGCCGCTGCTCCCGCGCCTCCTCGACGGCTCCCGAGACCTGCCGCCACCAGGATTCGTCGAATTCCGCGGCGATCCTGTCCGCCGCCGCCCCGAGCAGGACGTCGGCCGCGCTGCGCTGCGGCAGTGCGGGCACCCTCGCGTCGGCGCCGAGGGCGCCGAGGCGGTCGACGAGGCAGGGATGGGTGTCGTCGAGCCCGGTCGTGGCGAAGAGGGCCCGGCGCAGGCTTCGATCGGTCGCTTTCGTCCCGGCGTCGCGGAGCCAGTTCGCGCAGTCGGTGAAGGGCCGCGGCCGGGCCCCCGCGTCTCGCACCGCCTGATCCCACCAGCGCGCCCAGCCCGATTCGAGCCGGTCCGCCTGCACGGCGACGCGGACGAGCGCGGCGGCCATGGTCGCGGGCGACGTGGCGGCCGCCGCCGCCCGGTCGGCCTCATATTCATGCGACCGCGCGAGGACGAAGCTGTAGGCGCTGAACCACGGGCCGTACCATCGGAAGAAGCGGCGCAGCAGGTTCGCGGAATGGCCCTGCCGGAGCCGCTCGGAAAGCTGGGCCCAGGTCATCCTCACCCGGTAGACGGCCGAGGCGAGGCGGCCGTGCTCGCCGGCGAAATGGCCGAGCTCGTGGGCAATGACCGCCGCCGCCTCCTCTTCCGCCATGCCCCGAAGCAACGGAAGGCCGAGGACGAGATAGTTGCGATACCAGCCGAGGAAGCCCAGCCGCGGAAGCTGGACGATCGAGGCGTTGAACTCGCGCGAGATCAGGACCTGGTCGATGCGCGGCCCGCCGATCCTCGAGCGAAGCCGTCGGACGAGCTCGAACAGGGCGGGCGCTTCCGATCGGTCGATCGGCCGCCCCTCGGGCGGCTCGGCGACGACCCAGAGCGAGCGAAGCGCCGCCCAGGCGATCAGAGCCGCGACGATGAGGGCCTTGGCGAGCAGCAGGTTGATGCCGCCGGCCTCGACCATCAGATAGAGGAGGCCGACAATGATTCCGGCGCAGCCCAGCACGAGCGCGCCGATCGCCGCGTAGCCCAGCGCGGCGGCAAAGAGGACTCGCCGGCGATAGGCCGCCGGATCCTTGCGGGCGGCGTCGGAAAGCCGCTCAACGAGCGGGGCGTAGCGTTCGTCGACCCCCGCCGCCGCGCCCCAGGCCAGGACCGGCTCGTCGACGACCAGCGCTTTCGCGCGCCCAAGACCCAGCATCGGTCCCCCCCGGGGGTCATGAAAGGGTCAGGACCGGCGCTCGTCAAGCGGCGTGGAGACGAGGCTGCCGCCCTTCGCCGGCGGAATTTTCGACGAACCCCCTCGTCTGATCCACGAACGGCACTTGCGTCCTGCTACAAATGTGGCATGCTACAGGTGTAGCAGCAAGGAGCCGCGATTCGCGATGATCGCCACACTGCCGCGCCGCGAGCGCGAGATATTCGAGATATTGTGCAGCGCCGGCGAGGCGACGGCGGCGGACGTGCGTCGGGCGATGGCCGATCCGCCGAGCCATTCGGCGGTCCGGACCATGCTCGCCCGGCTCGAGGCCAAGGGCCTCGTCCGGCACCGCGCCGACGACCAGACCTACGTCTATCGAAGCATCCCGCAGCCGGCCAAGGTCCGCGAGACGGCGCTGAGGGCGATGGTCAAGACCTTCTTCGACGGCTCGGCGGCGAGCGCGGCGACGGCGCTGCTCGGCCTTTCCAAATCGCTGAAACCCGACGAGCTCGACGCGCTCCAGCGCGCGATCGACGCGGCAAAGGAGCGCGACCAATGACCTACGACTTCCTGATCGAGATGGGCTGGAAATCGGCGGCGATCGCCGGCGGAGCGCTCCTGCTCGCCGCGCTGCTGCGCTCGCGCGCCGCCGCGGACCGGGGCGCCGTGCTCAAGGTCGCGGTGGCGCTCCTGCTCGCGCTTCCCGCCATCGCCCTGTTCGCTCCGGCGCTGGAGATCGAGACCGCGGCGCCGGCGCCCGTCGCCGCTCCGGCCGCCGCCTCGCCCGCGGCGTTCGAGGCCGTCGCCGACGCGCCCGCCGCCGCGCCCTCGGCCGCCGCCGCCGCCGAGCCGGCGGGCGGCAATTGGGACGATCCGAGCCTGCTCTTCTTCCTTCTCTACCTCGGCGGAGTGGCCATGGTCGGCGGCCGGCTGCTGGCCGGGCTTTGGACCCTTGGCCGCTGGACCCGCTCGGCGCGCGAGGTCGACTCGCCCGAATGGAAGGCCGCTTTGACCCGCGCCGGCGGCGATGCGCTCGGAATCCGCCTGCTCGCCTCCGAGGACGCGGTCTCGCCGCTGAGCTGGGGCCTGCGCAGGCCGGTCATCCTGCTCGACCGCGACACTCTGCGCTCGCCCGACCAGGCCGACGCCATCCTCGTCCACGAGGTCGCCCACGTCGCTCGGCGCGACTGGCCGTCGCTGATCCTGTCGAGGCTCGCGGTCGCCCTGTTCTGGTTCAACCCTTTGGTCTGGAAGCTCGACCGGGAGGTCGCCCAGCAGGCCGAGGAGGCGGCCGACAGCGACGCCGCCGCCGCGGTCGAGCCGGCGCTCTACGCCCAGACCCTGCTCGACTGGGCCCGGCTGAGCGGCGCCAGCGCGCTTCCCGCCAACGCCATCGCCGCCGGCGAGCCGGGGCTGGCGAAGCGGGTCAAGGCGATCCTCGACGGCCGCGTCTCGCGCCGCTCCGGCTCGTTCTGGGCGGTCGCGGCGATGCTCGGCTGCGCCGCCTTCGCCGCCCCCGTCGCCGCGCTCGATTTCGTCGAGGCGGCGCCCGAGGCTCCGGCCGCTCCGCGCGCTCCGGTCGTTCCGCCCGCGCCGCTGGCGGCGGCCGCTCCGCTCGTCCCGGCCGCCGCGCCCGCTCCGCTCGCCTTCGTGCCGCCGGTGCCGCGGGTCGCGCCGCTTTCCGCGCCCGCTCCGCTCCCGGCGATGGCCGGGCTGGCTCCGGCGGCGCCGCCTGCCCCGGTGGCGCCGCACGCCGCCATCGCCGCGGCGAGGGCGAGCGCCCATGCCAGGGCGGCGGCCCGCGCCTCGGCCAGGTCCCATGTCGACGAGGCGGCGATCGAGGCCGAGGTCGAGGCGGCCATGGCCGAGGCTTCGCGGGCGATCGAGGCGAGCACCGCCAATATCGGCGAGACCGTCGAGCGGGCCATGGCGAGGGCCCGCGCCGGAATGGCGGCGGGCGCCCGCGGAATGGAGAACGGCGCGGCCGGAATGGAACGGGGCGCCGCCAACATGCGCGCCGAGGCCCGGCGGCTCCGCGACCGCTCCTATCGCGAGGAGAAGATCCGCGAGCATGCGGCGCGCGGCAAGCACCTCACCCACGAGGACCTGATCGAGGCCGCCGACAGCATGGAGGAAGGCGCCGAGGACATGCGCGAGGGCGCCAGGGAGATGCGCGAGGCCGCCCGCGACATGCGCGAGGGCCGCCACGACTAGCCGCCAGATCCTCCCCGCGATTTCGCGGGGAGGGGGACCGGGCGAAGCCTGGTGGAGGGGTTCTTCCGACGCTCGAAGGACCCCTCCACCGCGCTTCGCGCGGTCCCCCTCCCCCGGAAAACCGGGGGAGGAATTGAGGCCAGGAGGGCCTCTCTCCCGAGGATAGACTTTCACCTCAGTCCCGCTAGCGTAGGGCGATGTTCCCTCGCGTCCTCGCCGCCCTCCTTCTCGCCCTCTCGAGCTGTGCCGCCGCCCGCGAGGCGGCTCCCGCCTACGACACGATCCTCCGAGGCGGCACGATCTACGACGGCAGCGGCGGGGCGCCCTACAAGGGCGACGTCGCGATCAAGGGCGACCGGATCGCCGCCGTGGCGCGGCGCATCCCCGGCAAGGGGCGCGCGGAGATCGACGCGCGCGGCCTCGCCGTCGCCCCGGGCTTCATCAACATGCTGAGCTGGGCCGCGGAGCCGCTGATCCGCGACGGCCGGGCGCAGAGCGACGTCCGCCAGGGAGTGACCCTCGAGGTGATGGGCGAGGGCTGGTCGATGGGCCCGTTCAGCCCGGCCCAGAAAGCCGAGGCGCTGGCCGAGCAGACCGCCGGCAACCGCTACCCGATCGCCTGGACGACGCTCGGCGAGTTCCTCGCCTTCCTCGAGCGCAAGGGGGTCAGCGTCAACATCGCCTCGATGGTCGGGGCCTCCACCGTCCGGGTCCACGAGCTCGGCCGCAACGACGTCGATCCCACCCCCGAGCAGCTGGAGCGGATGCGCGCCCTCGTCCGCCAGGCGATGGACGAAGGCGCGATGGGCGTCGGGTCCTCGCTCATCTACGTCCCCGCCCTCTACGCGGAGACCGACGAGCTGGCGGCTCTGGCCGGGGAGGCGGGACGCTGCGGCGGGATGTACATCAGCCACATTCGAAGCGAGGGCGGCGGCCTCCTCGCGGCGATCGACGAGCTGGTCGAGATCGCCCGCCGCTCCGGCGCCCGCGCCGAAATCTATCACCTCAAGGCGGCCGGCCGCTCCAACTGGCCGCTGATCGACCCGGCGCTGGCTAAGATCGAGGCGGCGCGGGCGGCGGGTGTCCCGGTCACCGCCGACATGTATCTCTACACCGCCTCCGGAACCGGCCTCGATTCGACCCTTCCGGTCTGGGTCCGCGAGGGCGGCATCCCGGCGATGCTCGAGCGGCTCAGACAGCCCGAGCTTCGCGCCCGGGTGATCGCCGAGATGCAAAGCGGGCCGCGCGACTGGAGCACGGTTCAGCCGGTCGGCTTCGCCAGGGCGGAGCTCCGGGCGCTGGCCGGCAAGCGGATGACCGAGATCGCCGCGCTTCGCGGCAAGGGCCCGGCGGAGACCGCCGTCGACCTGATCGTCGAGGAGGGGGGCGGGGTCGGAACCATCTTCCATTCGATCTCGGAGGAGGGGCTTCGCAAGGTGCTGGCCCGCCCGTGGGTCAGCTTCGGCTCCGACGCCGCCGCCTTCGCCGCCGAGCCGCCCTTCACCGACAAGGCGGTCCACCCCCGCGCCTACGGCAATTTCGCGCGCCTGCTCGGCCGCTACGTTCGCGAGGAGAAGGTCCTGACGCTCCAGGAGGCGGTCCGCCGGCTGACGTCCCTGCCGGCGGACAATCTGCGAATCGCCGACCGCGGGCGCCTTCGGACCGGCTTCCACGCCGATCTCGCCGTCTTCGATCCGGCGACGATCGCCGACCGCGCCACCTACACGGCGAGCCACGCCTATGCGGCGGGGATGCGCCACGTCTTCGTCAACGGGGTGGCGGTGCTCCGCGACGGCGAGCATACCGGGGCGAAGCCGGGACGGTTCGTGAAGGGCCCGGGATGGAGGAAGTGCCGATGATCAGGACCAGGAAACCCCTCTCCCGCCTTTCGCGGGAGAGGAGGGGCCCGCCCGCGCAGCGGGTGGGAGGTGAGGGTCTGTACGCCGGAGTCGGCAAGACCCTCACCCCCCAAGCCTTCGGCTTGGGTCCCCCCTCTCCCGCGAAAGGCGGGAGAGGAATTGTCTCCGCCGCGCTCTCCCTACTCCTCGCCGGCTGCGCGACGACCCCGGAGGCGCCGGCCTACGACATCGTCCTTCGCGGCGGCACGATCTACGACGGCGGCGGCGGAGCGCCCTACGCGGGCGACGTCGCCATCGCCGGCGACCGAATCGCCTATGTCGGGCCGCGCCTCGACCGCGGCGCCCGCCAGGAGATCGACGCCCGCGGCCTCGCCGTCGCGCCCGGCTTCATCAACATGCTGAGCTGGGCCGGCGAGACCCTGATCGCGGACCCGAAGGGGCAGAGCGACGTCCGCCAGGGCGTCACCCTCGAAGTGATGGGGGAGGGCGAATCGATGGGCCCGCTGTCGCGCGAGATGATCCTCAACGAGACGAAGCGGCAGGGCGACATCCGCTACATCGTCGATTGGACGACGCTCGGCGGCTATCTCGAGCGGATGGAGAAGACGGGAGTCTCGCCCAACGTCGCCAGCTTCGTCGGGGCGACGACGGTGCGAGTCCACGAGCTCGGCGAGGGCGACGTCGATCCCACCCCGGCGCAGCTCGACCGGATGCGGGCGCTGGTGCGCGAGGCGATGAACGAGGGGGCGATGGGCCTCGGGTCCTCGCTCATCTACGCGCCCGCCCATTTCGCCGAGACCCCGGAGCTGATCGCGCTCGCCACCGAGGCCGGCAAATGCGGCGGCATGTACATCAGCCACATGCGCGACGAGGGGCCCAAGCTGCTCGAGGCGATCGACGAGCTGATCGAGATTTCCGAAAAATCGGGCGCTCCGGCGGAAATCTACCATTTCAAGCAGTCGGGCAAATCGAACTGGGACAAGATCGGGCCCGCGATCGCCCGGGTCGAGGCGGCTCGCGGCCGGGGGCTGAGGATCACCGCCGACATGTACACCTATGCGGCGAGCTCGACCGGCCTCGACGCGGCGATGCCCTTGTGGATCCAGGCGGGCGGGATCGAGGCCTGGGTGGCCCGGCTCAGGGACCCGGCGCAGCGCGCCCGGGCGCTCGGCGAGATGCGCTCCGGTGCCGTCTCCGAGAATAGCGACCTGGTGGTCCGCGAGCCGTCCAAAGTGCTCCTGCTCGGCTTCAAGACCGACGCTCTCAAGCCGCTGACCGGAAAGACCCTCGAGGAGGTCGCCCGGGCGCGCGGCAAGAGCCCGGAGGAGACGGCGGCCGACCTCATCGTCGAGGACGGCACCCGGATCCAGGTCGCCTATTTCTCGATGAGCGAGGACAATGTCCGCCGCGAGATCGCCTTGCCCTGGATGAGCTTCGGCTCGGACGCCTCCGCCCAGGCGCCGGAAGGGGTGTTCCTCAAGTCGAGCACCCATCCCCGCGCCTACGGCAATTTCGCCCGCGTGCTCGGCAAATATGCGCGCGACGAGAAGGCCCTCACCCTCCAGGAGGCGGTCCGGCGGCTGACCTCGCTTCCCGCCTCCAACCTCGGCCTCAAGGACCGGGGCGCGCTCAAGCCGGGCCATTTCGCCGACCTCGCCCTGTTCGATCCGGCGACGATCCGCGACAACGCCACCTTCGCTTTGCCGCAGCGCTACGCGACCGGAATGCGCCACGTCTTCGTCAACGGGGTCCAGGTCGTCCGCGACGGCGAGCATACCGGCGCCACGCCCGGACGGTTCGTCAAGGGTCCGGGCTGGGGAAAGTGCCCGGCCTAATTCGGTGTCGGACACCGAATTTCGCCTGGGCGAACGAGGGCTTTTCAGCGACTTAAAAATCGGTGTCCGACACCGAATTAGCGGCCGGGTCCGCAGGCCGCCCGTCCGGATCCAGTGCCCTTCCGCGGCCGCCGCGAACCTGATGCCTCCTGAAAGTAAAGGATTCTTCGGGCCGACATGCGGGGCTTTTGTGTCTTTTGGGCGTCGGCCGGAGCGCAGGCAACGGAAGCCTCGCCGGAGGGTTGGGAGATCAGCCATCGGAGCCGCGCCATGAGATCCCTGCTGCTTGTCCTCCTCTTCCTTGCCACCGCCTGCGCCTCGGCGCCGACGACGCGTCCTTCGCCGGCCCGGATCGATCCGGTCCGGATGTCGAACATGGTCCGCACCCTCGCCTCCGACGAATATGAGGGCCGGGCACCGGGGACCGCGGGCGAGGCGAAGACGATCGCCTATATTTCCGAGCAGTTCCGCCTCGCCGGGCTCGAGCCGGCGGGCGAGAATGGCGGCTGGACCCAGAAGGTGCCGCTGGTGCGCACCCAGCTCGCCAAGGACGGCTCGGTTTCCGTGGCCGCGACGGGCGGGCGGATCGCGCTGCGAGTCCCCGGCGACGTCTATCTCTCGACCGTCCGCGAGACCGACCGGGCGCGGATCGACGGCGCTCCGATGGTGTTCGTCGGCTACGGAGTGACCGCGCCCGAGCGGCAGTGGGACGATTTCAAGGGCGCCGACCTCCAGGGCAAGGTCGCCGTCTTCCTGGTCAACGATCCCGATTTCGAGGCGCCCGCCGGCGACCCCGTCGCGGGCCGGTTCGGCGGCCAGGCGATGACCTATTACGGCCGCTGGACCTACAAGTTCGAGGAGGCGGCGCGGCGCGGCGCGATCGCCGCGCTCGTCGTCCACGAGACGGCGGGGGCCGGCTACGGCTGGAACACGGTGCAGGCGCCCGGCGGCGAGAATTACAACATCGTCCTGAAGCCCGGCGCCCCGCAGCCGGTCCTGCTCCAGGGCTGGATCCAGCGGTCCGCGACCGAGGAGCTGTTCCGGCGCGCCGGGCTCGATTTCGAGACGGCCAAGCGCCGGGCGCGCACCGCCGGCTTCCGCCCGATCGATCTCGAGGCGCGCCTCTCGGCCGATTTCCGGGTCGAGGCGGCGCGGGTCGAGAGCCACAATGTGCTCGGCAAGATCGCCGGCGCCAGGCGGCCGGACGAGACGATCTGGTTCGCCGGCCATTGGGACGCCTACGGCCTCGGAGCGTCCGACGCCCGCGGCAAGAGGGTCCGCCCGGGCGCGCTCGACGACGCCTCGGGGATCGCGGGCGTGATCGAGCTGGCTCGGGTGTTCAAGGCCGGCCCGCGCCCCGACCGCACCCTCGTCTTCGCCGCCTGGACCGCGGAGGAGAGGGGCCTGCTCGGCGCCGAATATTATGCGACCAGCCCGCTCTTCGCGATGGACAAGGCGGTGGCCAACCTCACCCTCGACACCCTCCAGCCCAATGGGCTCGCCCGCGACGTGGTGCTGATCGGCAAGGGCCAGAGCGGGCTCGAGGACCGGCTGGCGGCGGCCGCCGCGCGGCAGGGCCGGACGGTGACCCCGGACGCCAGGCCCGAGCGCGGCCTGTTCTACCGGGCCGACCATTTCGCCTTCGCCAAGCGGGGCGTCCCCGTGCTGCTTCTGATGGCGCTCGGCGGCGGAGTCGACCTGGTCGAGGGCGGCCGCGAGGCGGGCGACCGCTGGGTGAGCGAGTTCACCGCCAATTGCTACCACCAGACCTGCGACGAATGGCGGCCCGATCTCGATTTCAGCGGCGCCGCCCAGGACGTCGAGCTGTTCCACGACATCGGCCGCGGCCTCGCCTTCGGCGGCGACTGGCCGGACTGGTACGAAGGCTCGGAGTTCAGGGCGATCCGGGAAGCGAGCGCCGCGGCACGGCGGTGAAACGCGTCATTGCGAGCGAAGCGAAGCAATCCAGCGCGGCCTCCGGGGCCCGCCTGGATTGCTTCGTCGCTACGCTCCTCGCAATGACGAGGTTCAGCGCGTCGGGATCGCCGCCGCCGCCGGAGCCTCGTCCAGCCAGCGGCCGCTGTTCTCGAACTCGGGCTTCACCGTCGAGCGCGGAAGCCGGTCGTTGACCGGGGCTGGAGCGGCTTCCGTCGCGACCGTCGCCGAGACCGGGAGGCTGGGCGGAGCGAACGATGCGAGGTTGACCGGCGGCGCCAGAGTCGCCGTCGCCGGCCGGCCGAGGTTGATCGGCAGGCGCGAGGCCATGACCGTCGCCGGCGACGGCTCGCGGCCGCGATAGGCCTGGCTGAAGGCGGCCGAGGAGCCCCAGGCGCCGGGCATGCGGTAGAAGATGTGGTTGCCGATAATGGTCGCCTTGGCGAGCCGGAACGCCCAGTCGGGAAGCACCTGGTGGGTGTGGTAGTTGGTGGCGAGCCCGACCGGCGCGTAGACGTAGCCGGCCAGCGCCTCGGCGGCGAGGCGGCGGGCGCGGTCCCAGCCGGGCCCGCCGGGAGCCGAGGCGAGCGAGCCGTCGCAGGTGAAGGTGAACTGGCAGCCGCCGCCGGCGCGCAGCGGGCCCTGGTAGACGACCCCGCAGACGCTGCCCGGATAGGCCGGGTGCCGAACCCGGTTGAGGACGACCTGGGCGACCGCGCGCTGGCCCTCCTCGCTCTCCGAGCGCGCCTCGTAATAGATCGCCTCGGCGAGGCACTGGAGCGAGCGCAGCTGGTCGCCCGGGCCGGCGGCCCGGAACACGACCGAGGCGGCGCGCGGATTGGGCTCGGCCGAGAAGGGGATGGTGGCGTTGATTCGGAGCGCCTCGGTCGGCGCGACCTCGCGGAGCACCATCGGCTCCGGCTGGGGCGCGGCGGCAAGCGTTCCGGCGGTGGCGGCGGCCAGCGCGGCCGGCGCTTCGGAAGCCTGGGCGGGGAGACAGGAGGCGGTGGCCAAGAGCATGGCCGCGCCGGCGAGCTCGCGGCCGCGCCACCTCACCGCCTGCTCCAAAGCCTTGAAAGAGAAGGAAATGCGCACCGCCAAAGTCGTTCCCGTCGCCAGTTCGAATGCCGCCCTAGCCTTCGATAGCTAATAATGTTGCACCAGCGCGCCCCCCCTTTTTCCGCTGTCCCAACGCGGGACGGTGCGGCGGCGGCGGTTAAGCGCGGGGCGGGCCGCTTTTTGTTCGGAGCCTATTGGCGCGCGGGGACGTTGGAGCGCCGAGCTTCCTTTGTCGGGACGGTGTTCGATGCGTAAGATGTTGGCGTGCGTTTCGCTGGCCGCCCTGCTGGCGACCGGCTGCGATGTGGTATCCCAGGGCGGCGGCGGCGGGTCCGGCCAGGCCGTCCAGGTCGATCCCAAGGCGGTGACCGCGGCGGACCTCCAGGCGGCGGTCACCGATCCCCGGGTCAAGAGATTCTACGAAGCGCGCGGCTGGAAGGCGGCGTGGACGGGCGAGCGCGCCGAGGAGCTCCAGGGCGCCTTCGCCGACGCCGTGCGCCACGCGATCGACGCCAAGTCGTTCGTCGAGCATGCCACGAAGGGAGCGAGCGCCGCCGAGCGCGAGGCCGGCCTCACCCTGGCCGCGATCGAATATGGCCAGGCGCTGGCCACCGGCGCGGTCGACCCGCACAAGATCTACGAGGTCTATACGGTGCCGATGCCCAAGGCCGACGTCGTCTCGGGCCTCGGCCAGGCCGTCGAGCGGGGCGGCCTTCGCCAGTGGCTGGCCGGCCTCGCGCCGCAGGACGCCGAGTATAAGGCGCTGTCCGACGCCTATGTCGCCTATCGCCAGAAGGCGGGCCAGGAGCAGCGCGCGGCGATCGCGCCGGGCGAGCAGATCAAGCCCGGCAAGAGCGATCCGCGCGTGCCGCAGATCCGCGACGGCCTTCGCGCCAACGGCTATCTGGCTGCCGCCGCGGCGCCGCAGGCCGACGCGAAGGCGAAGGCGAAGGCGGCTCCGGCCGAGGGCGATGTCTACGGCCGCGACATGGTCGCGGCGGTGAAGAAGGTGCAGGCCGATTACGGCATCGAGGCGGACGGCGTGATCGGCAATTCGACCCTCGAGGCGCTCAACACCGGCGCGAAGGACCGGGCCCGGATCCTCGCCGTCAACCTCGAGCGGCGGCGCTGGCTCGAGCGTACGCCTCCGACGACCCGGATCGACGTCAACACCGCCGCGGCCGAGCTCCATTATTGGAAGGACGGCGCCGAGAAGGACCGCCGCCGGGTCGTCGTCGGCCAGCCCGACTGGGAGACGCCCGAGCTCGGCTCGCCGATCGTCCGGCTCGTCGCCAACCCGCCGTGGACGGTGCCGGAGTCGATCGCCAAGGAGGAGATTCTCCCCAAGGGCGCGGCCTATATGGCGAAAGAGAATATCGTCATGAAGGACGGCAAGCTGGTCCAGCAGCCGGGGCCGAAATCGGCGCTCGGCCTCGTCAAGCTCGACATGGACAACAACCAGCAGATCTACCTTCACGACACGCCCGCCAAGGCGCTGTTCGCCTCGACCCAGCGCCACGCCAGCCACGGCTGCGCCCGGGTCGAGAACGCCGTCGAGTTCGCGCGCCTGCTCGCCCAGGACGACGGCAAGCTCGAAGCCTTCGACAAGGCGATGGCGACGAAGGAGGAGACCCCGGTCGAGCTTTCCAACCGGATCCCGGTCCGCCTGCTCTACCACAGCGCCTATCTCGAGGGCGGCCGGGTCGTCTTCCGAACCGATCCCTATGGCTGGGACGACAAGCTCGCCGCCGCCCTCGGCCTCGGCGGCCAGGTGAGGCCGCGGGTCAAGACCCACGTCGAGGACGTCGGGCCTTAACGGGAAAATCCTCCCCGCGATTTCGCGGGGAGGGGGACCGCGCGAAGCGCGGTGGAGGGGTTCTTCGGATTCGGGAAAGAACCCCTCCACCAGGCTTCGCCTGGTCCCCCTCCCCGGCAAATGCCGGGGAGGATCAGGACCGGACCTAGCTTCCCTGCAAGTCTCTGCTGTCGATCCGGTCGGCTCCCGTCCCGCTCCGACAACGAAGCGGGCCGCGGTTCTTCTCCGCCTTTTCGGCTCTTCGTCGATCCTCCGAGACGGTTCGTCGGCGCTTCGCGCGCTTGGCAGAACCGCGGCGGCGCTGCGTCGAAACGCCCGCGCCCGCCGCCGCCGGCCCCGCTAAACGGAAGCTGCGACGCGGGGTCCAAGCTTGTTTCATCCCCAGGCGAGGGCCCCGCGCCGCAACCCAGTGACCGAGGACAAGATCATGTACCGTACGCTTTCCGCGCTCGCCGCCGCAGCCCTGACGGTCGGCGCCTTCGCGCTCACCGCCCCGGCCCGCGCCGCTCCGGCCGAAGACACGGTCACCGTGTCCCTCCACGGCCTCGATCCCGGCGACCCGGCCGATTCCGACCGCATCGACCGGCGGATCCGCAGCGCGGCGCGCGACCTTTGCGGCTCGCAGCAGCTGCAGCCGGCCCGGCTGATGCAGCAGGCGATCGCCTGCGAGAAAGCCGCGATGGCCCAGGCGCATACCGCCGTCGAGCTCGCCGCATCGAGGCAGGGCGGCCCGGTCCGGCTGAGCTCGCGCTCGCAGTAACCGAGCTAGCGGCCGGCCAGGCCCTTCGCGTTGGCGAGGTAGAGGCGGCCGATCTTCTGCTCGCTACCGTCGGCGAGGCGGGCCCACCAGCGGCCGCCTTCGTCGCGCCTCAGGCCCGTCACGAAATCGCGGCGGACGATCGCGGAGCGGTGGAGCCGCACGAACCGGGCCGGATCGAGCTCCGCCTCGAGCCTGGCGATGGTATGGTTGATCAGCCAGCTTCGCCTGCCGACGTGGAGGCGCATGTAATCGCGCTCCGCGCTGACCCGGTCGACGTCGGCGGCGGCGAGCCGGACGAGGCCGCGGGCCTCGGAGACCCAGAATTCCTCGACATGGGCGGAGCCGGCTTCGCGCGCCGGCTCGGCGCCGCGCGCGGCGAGCCGCTCGCGCGCGCGCTCGACGGCCCGGGCCAGCCGCTCCGCCGCGACCGGCTTCATGACATAGTCGACCGCCTCGATGTCGAAGGCGGCGACCGCGAAGGTGTCGAAGGCGGTGACGAAGATCACCACCGGCGGCCGCTCGACCCGGGCGAGGGCCCGGGCGACGTCGATCCCGTCCATGCCCGGCATGGCGATGTCGAGGAGGACGGCGTCGGGATGGACCGCCTCGAAAAGGCGCAGGGCCGCGGCGCCGTCGGACGCGGTGCCGGCCACGATCACGCCTTCCATCCGGGCGAGCAGAAGCTGCAGCCGCTCGATGGCGAGCGGCTCGTCGTCGACGACGAGGAACCGGATCGGCTCGGTCATTCCGTCTCCAGGGGCATGGTCAGGACGACCCGCCAGCCGCCTTCGGGCAGCGGGCCGGAGTCGCAGGACGCCTCGCCGCCGAAGCGGGCGGCGAGCCGCTCGCACACGTTGGCGAGACCCACTCCGGTGCCGTGTTGGTCGGCAACGGGCTCGGCCGGGCCGCGGTCGTTCTCGACGGTGAGGATGAGCTGGGCGTCCTCCTCCCGGGCGGCGATGGTCAGTCGGACCGGCGCCGTCGTCCGGGCGACCCCGTGCTTGATCGCATTCTCGACCAGGGGCTGGAGGATGAGCGGCGGCACCCGCGCCGGGCGAAGGTCGGCCGGCACCTCGATCCGCACCTCGAGCCGCCTCGGGAAGCGCAGCTTCTCGATGTCGAGATACAGCTGCTGGAACTCGATCTCCTGGGCGAGGCCGATGTCCTCGCTCGGATCGAGGGTCAGGCTGGACCGGAAGAAGGTCGAGAGGTTGACGATCATCGCCTCGGCTTCCTCGTCCCGGCGGGCCATGACCAGCGAGGAGAGCGAGTTGAGGGTGTTGAACAGGAAATGCGGATTGACCTGGTAGCGAAGCGCCCGCAGCTGCGCCTCCTGCGCGTCGCGCTCGGCCCCCGCGGCCCGGCGCTCGGCGGCGCGAAGCCGGGTGGCGGAGCTGATCGCGATGTAGAAGCTCGCCCAGGCGGCGAAGAAGAAATACCAGGTGACGAGGCCGTCGGCGATCAGCCGGATGATCTGCTGGCGGCGGCGCTCCGGTTCGCCCGGCAGCGGCGTGACGATCTGGACTCCGTCGCGGCCGATCCGGACCTCGTCCCGAGGCGTCGACCTGACGACGGTGCCGCCGCCGGGGAGATGCCGGATGACGGTGCGCTCGACCAGGGGCTGCTGGACGGCGAAGGCGAGGTTGAAGGTCGAGAAGATCGCCGCCGCCGGCACGCAGGCGATGGCGGCGGCGACGATCTGGATCCGAACGCTCTCGCGCGCCGCCCGGCTCAGCACGACATAGACGAGAAAGGTGAGGAGGATCCCGATCACGCAGCCGAGCGCCCGGTAGCCGAGCCAGAGGAGGCTCTCGTCGATCAGCAGGGTGCGGATGACGACGGTGGCGAAATAAAACAGCCAGAAGCCGAGGATCGACGCCGCCGCGATCGGCAGATCGGGCAGGCGCCGACGCGCGCGATAGTCGGTGAGGCTCTCCATCCCCGGCCGTCTTACCCGCAATTGCTCTTTTGTGCCCACGCCGCCGTGTCGTTCGCAGACGCAGGCGCGGGCTTCGTCGAAAAGTGCGCAGCGGCGGTACCGCGCCGGCCCGTCACCCTGAACTTGATTCAGGGTCCAGGTCTCCTCCCGCGAGGCGGTTCGGCTCTGGATGCTGAAACAAGTTCAGCATGACGGGGAGGCGATTCGAACTTTCTTGTGGATAAGTCGTTTCGGCGCCGCGAAGTCGTTGATTTCCCGATGATTCCCTTCCGAGGCCTGTGTCCCTGACGCTACAGTGGCGGGCCGCTCTGCCCGGCGTGAACTTTTCCCATTGCCGCTCGACTCGAAACCTGATTCATTTCTGAACGGGGAGCGGGGTCTTGGTTAAGCGGCTGGTAACCGTTTGAATCGCATGATCCCCGCCGGGTAAGAGAGTGGGAGTGGGATCATGGCGACGA
>DASVVX010000180.1:0-13491 GCA_036386295.1 Allosphingosinicella sp. | reverse complement strand
TACGTCCTCAAGTTCAGCGGCCCCGATTTCGAGTCGAGCGACCATTATGTCGGCCAGCGCGCCGACGGCGCCGACGTCCGCGCCGTGCTGGCGGCCCGGTTCAGGGCCCGCGGCGGGGCGCCGGCCCGCTACATTCTGATGGATCATGTCGACGGCGTGGAAATGGGCGTCGGCGCCTATTTCGACGGGGAGAGATTCCTCGAGCCCGCCTGCCTCGACTGGGAGCACAAGCGCTTCTTCGCCGGCGACATGGGCGAGCTCACCGGCGAGATGGGCACGATCGCCACCTTCGAGAGGAGCTCGAGATTCTTCGGGCTGACGCTCGCCCGGCTCGCCCCGCTGCTGCGCGAGCACGGCCATGTCGGCTACGTCAACCTCAACACGATCGTGAACGCGGACGGCATCTGGCCGCTCGAGTTCACCTGCCGCTTCGGCTATCCCGGCTTCGCCGTGCTCGAGCCGCTCCAGGCAACCGGCTGGGGAGCGCTGCTCGCCGCCATGGCTCGGCGTCCGGGCGGCGCCTTCGGGGTCCGTCCCGGCTTCTGCGCCGGCATCGTCCTTACCACGCCGCCTTTTCCTTATACCCGCAAGCAGGTGGACGAACCGGTCGGCCTTCCGGTCATCCTCGACGGGTCGCTCGACGAGGAGGACCGAGGCCATTTCCATTACGGCGAGGTCGGGATGGCCGGCCTGCAGCTGGTCACGAGCGGCATCTACGGCTGGACGATGGTCGTCACCGGCACCGGCGCGACGATCGAGCAGGCGAAGCGGGCCGCCTATGCGCGGGCGGCGCGGGTCTTCGTTCCCGGCCTCCGCTACCGGCTCGACATAGGCGACCGGCTGATCGCCGGCGACTACGAGACCGTCGCCGGGCTCGGGCTTCTCTCCGACGCGCCGTTCGGAACCGAGTCGGCCGACAGATAATTGGCGCCGTTGATCCGGACGTTGTCGCAGATCAGGAAATAGTTGGTGGTCAGCTCCACGCCCGCCGGCAGGTCCTCGGCGGCGACGTCGTCGCCGAAGCCGGCGCCGAGCGACAGGGTGTTGGGCGTGTCGCTGTGGTTGAAGTGGCGGCCGTTGTCGCCGCACAGAATCCACAGCCGCGTCGCCTCATGCCAGGTCGAGTAGGTGCGCAGGAAGCGCTGCATGGGCTCCGGAAGGCTGGCAAGATCGTCCTCGGAATAGACCCGGTCGATTCGCGAATCGAAGCGCCAGATCAGCTGGCCCTTGCGGACCGGCTTGAGCAGGAAGACTCCGGTGCCGTGAATATCGCTCTGTCGGAGCTCGGTTTCCACCATCAGCATGGCCAGCATTTTCTCTTCGGTCAAAGTGCGTGGCGGCAACGCGCCCGACGCCACCTCGTTCCGGCTAAGTAACTGGCTAATCTATGTTACTCCCCGCGGCGGGAACATTGTGGCGCCGGAACGGTTGACCGGTCCGACCCCCATTCGACAAGGCATACACTTGGCCACCTCAGCTCTCGCAAACCGAAACGCCCGTTTCGGGTCGCATTGCTTCACGGACGATTTCCAGCGCGGCCTCGCCCGCTGGAACCGGGCCCGACTCGTTCCCGCCTTCCCCGACGAGGACTGGCCGGCGACTCGCGCGCTCGACGAGCGGATGCGGCGGCAGGAAGGGGCGTTCCTCGACGCGCTGAGGGCTGAGGTCGCCGCCGAGGCGGCCGGCGCGCCGACGGACGCGGACGGCTTCCTCGACTGGTTCGAGCAGCTGCGCGAGAGCGGCCCCGGCCAGGGCGACCCGCTGTTCCCCTGGCTCGCGGAGACCGCGGACCGCGAGCAGATGCGCTGGTTCCTGGGCCAGGAAGCCGCCGGGGAGGCGGGCTTCGAGGACCTTCTCGCCATGACCCAGGTGAGGATGCCGGCCCGCGCCAAGCTCGAGTTCGCGCGCAACTATTGGGACGAGATGGGCCGGGGCAACCCGAAGGGCATGCATGGGCCGATGCTCGGCCTGCTGATCGAGACGCTCGGCCTCGACGCGTCGATCGACGGCACGGTCGGCGAGAGCCTCGCCTTGGCCAACGCGATGACGGCGATGGCGACGACCCGGCGTTACGCCTGGCATTCGGTCGGAGCGCTGGGAGTGATCGAGCTGACCGCCCCCGGCCGCTCCGCCGCCACCGCCGCCGGCCTTCGAAGGCTCGGCTTCACGCCGGCCGAGCGCCGCTATTTCGACCTCCACGCCGTGCTCGACGTCAAGCATAGCGAGGCGTGGAACCGCGAGGCGCTGAGGCCTCTCGTCGAGGAGGATCCGCGCCGCGCCACCGCCATCGCCGAAGGGGCGCTGATCCGCCTCGCCTGCGGCGCGCGCTGCTTCGAGCGGTACCGCGCCGAGCTCTGGTGAGCGACCCCGACGCCGCCCTGCAGGCGCTGCTCGAGGGGCTCGCCGACGCCGGCTACCGTTTCGTCACCGTGACCCCTGAGACCCACCGCCGGGTGCTGGAGCGCGGCCCGGGCCGGCGCGCCGCCGATCTGCGCGACGTGTTCGGCTGGAACCTCGAGTTCGACCCGGACCTGCTGCCGGGGCCGATCCGCGGGGCGCTCGAGCGAAGCGGCCAGATGGCTCGCGGGGAAGGGGCGGTGTGGAAGAGCCGGGTGCGGGTCGCCTCCGTCGACGACCGGCTGTTCCTCCACTCCGCCTATCCGACCGACGCCGCCGACGCCGTCTTCTTCGGTCCCGACAGCTACCGCTTCGCCCGCTTCCTCCAGGGCGAGCTGCCCCGCCTTCCGCCGGTCCGCCGCCTCGTCGATATCGGCGCCGGCAGCGGCGTCGGCGCGATCATGGCGGCGGCGACGCTCCGCGGCGCTCGGCTCACGGCCAGCGACGTCAATCCGCTCGCCCTGCGCTGGGCCCGAATCAACGCCCGCCATGCCGGCGTGGAGCTGGAGACGGTCGAGGGGCCGGGGCTGGACTCCGTCGACGGCCCGGTCGACCTCGTCATCGCCAACCCGCCGTTCATCGCCGATCCGGCGCGGCGCCTCTACCGCGACGGCGGCGGCCTGCGCGGCGCCGCGCTGTCGCTCGAATGGGCGCTCGCCGCCGCCCGCCGAATCGAGCCGGGCGGAAGCGTCCTGCTCTATACCGGCACCGCGATCGTCGCGGGCCGGGATTCGCTCCGCTCGGCGCTTGCGGAGGGACTGTCCGCACTGGGGTGCCGCCTGAGCTATGCCGAGATCGATCCGGACATTTTCGGCGAGGTTCTGGCGGAGCCGGGCTATGAGGATGTCGAACGAATCGCTGCGGTCGGAGCGGTCATCAGCAAGGCGTGACTTGAAACGTGGTGCCGCCCCTGCTAACGGCCCCGGCGTGACGGCGCGGGACATGTCTCGCGACGACGTGCTTTTTATGCTATCGGCGTTTCCTGACGGGCGACCCAAAAGGTTGCCGGGAAATGCTTTTCGACGGAGAGTGACGGGCCTTTATGCAAATCATCGTTCGCGACAACAATGTCGACCAGGCGCTGCGGGCGCTCAAGAAGAAGCTGCAGCGCGAGGGCGTCTATCGCGAGATGAAGCTCAGGCGTCATTACGAGAAGCCGTCGGAGAAGCGCGCCCGCGAGCGCGCCGCGGCGATCCGCCGGGCCCGCAAGCTCGAGCGCAAGCGCGCCGAGCGCGACGGCGGCGGCGCGACCCGCTAGGGCCTGCTGCTTCCCGGTGAAGGCCGGGGCCCAGTCGCGCCGAGGGGACTGAAGGGGACAGTCACTTTTTTCCGCCCCGGTCGGAGCCGAGACACGGCAGCGCGCGGAAAAAAGTGACTGTCCCCGACCAGGGCGGCGATGTATCGCCGCCCTTCGCTTTTTCCGGGGATAGACCATGTCCGTGACCGCCGTTCCGCTGCAGCCGATCAAGAAGGGCTCGGTCGCCAAGCTCTGGATCGCCCTCCTCCTGCTCGCCGCGCTCGCCGCCGCCTTCGCCTGGTGGGGCACCAGCGCCTTCCGGCCGGTGACGACGTCGAACGGGGTCGGAATCCGCACCCTGCGCGCCGGCTCGGGGGCGAAGATCACCCCCCAGGACGTCGTCGCGCTCCACTACAAGCTCCACGCCAAGAGCCTCGAGGCGCCGGTCATCCAGGACAGCCGCGAGACCGGCCAGCCGTTCGTGACGACCACCCAGGGCGTCTATCCCGGCTTCGCCGAGGGGCTTCAGCACATGCGCGCGGGCGGCTCCTACGTCCTCACCTTGCCGCCGGGACAGCACGAGCAGGGGCCGATCCCGCCGCAGGCGCCGTTCACCGCCAAGGACAGCCTCGTCTTCGAGATCGACGTCCTCCAGGTCGAGGCCGGCGCCGGTCCGCGCTTCATGGAGATGCAGCGCATGCAGCAGCTCCAGCAGATGCAGCAGATGCAGCAGATGCAGGGCGCGGTCCCGGAGGGGGCGCCGCCGGAGGGAGCGCGCTGATTTGAAATCCTCCCCAGGTTTTCCTGGGGAGGGGGACCGCGCGCAGCGCGGTGGAGGGGTTCTTCGGAGTCAGCAAGGGCCCCTCCACCATGCTTCGCATGGTCCCCCTCCCCTGCAAATGCAGGGGAGGAATTCAGCGCTCACCCCGCCGCTTCGCCGTTGTCGTCGAGCGACTTCTGCTCGAGGCCCGCCTTGAGCATGGCGACGATCGGATCGGCGAGCATGAGGCCCATCAGTCCGAACAGGGCTCCGAACAGCAGCTGGGCGCTGAGCACGAGAGCGGGGGCGAGGTCGACCGTCTTGCGGGCGACGTAGGGAACGATCAGATAGCCGTCGACGGTCTGGACGATGAAATAGACCGCGATCGCCCACAGGCCCGCGTTGACGCTGACGCTGAAGCCGGCGAGGACGATCAGGACTCCCGAGACGATCGCGCCGATGTTGGGGATGAAGGCGAGCAGGCCGGTGAGGATCCCGAGGAGCGCCGCCATCGGCACTCCGCCGATCATCAGCAGGATCCAGGTGCCGACGCCCTCGACCGCCATCCCGACCAGCCGGCCCGCCATCAGCCGCCGGAGGGTGAAGCCCATCCGCTCGGCGGTGTTGTAGAAGCGCTCGCGTCCGGCCAGGGGAAGCATCCACGCCACCCCGCGCTGGTAGAGCCGGGGCTCGACCGCGATGAAGATGCCGATGACGAGGATCATCACCATCGAGGTGATCGCTCCGAGCGCGGTGCTCACCGCCGAGCCGAGCCGGCCGAGCGTGCCCATCAGCTGGCCGCTGAGCTGGTCGACCCCGACTCCGCCCTGGACGATGCCGAGATTGTTGCCCCAGGCGAGAAGGCGGTTGCCCTGGGCGGTGATGACCTCGCGCAGGCGCTCGGCCTGGCCGACCAGCTCGGTGCCGGCGAAATAGAAGGTCCAGACGATAAAGGCGACGGCGGCCAGCGTGACGATGGCGAGCCGCCAGCCGCGGCCGATCGGGAGCACCCGGCCGAGCAGCCGGGCGCCGCCGTCGAGCATCGAGGCCAAGACGATCCCGGCGAAGATGAGCAGCAGCGGCTGGGCGAGGAAGATGACGGCCGCGATGGCGAGGGCGAGGCCGAACCAGACGCTGGCCCGCTTCAGCTCCTCGCGCACCAGCGGGTCGCGCATCTCGGCCGGGCCGGGCTGCTCGACATGGACGTCTGGCTGGGAGGAGGCGCGGACGACGGCAGGGGCGTCGGAGGGACGGCCGGCCGACGGTGTCGCCCCCTCGCCGCTCATGGCGCCTTGCCCTCCTGGGGCCGGAGCGAGGTGCCGGCGCGGCCGCCGCGCATCGCGGTGATCCAGCTGATCGGGTTCAGATAGGAGGAGGAGCCGTCGAGCGAGAAAGTGATGAACTCGGCGCGGCCGCCGATATTCTCCCAGGGCACCGCCCCGCCCAGGCCCTGGGCGGCGGCGGGAACCCGGCTGTCGGCCGACTTGTCGCGATTGTCGCCCTGCACCCAGATGTGCCCGGGCGGGACGGTGATCCTGCCGAATTCGTCGACGTCGGAGGGGCCGAGGTCGATCGTATCGTAGTAGCGGCCGTCGGGAAGGGTCTCGCGGAAGACCGGCGCCTCGCAATAGAGCCGGCCCTGGGCGTCGGCGACCTGGCGGGAATCGCCGCCGAGGTTGCACGGCGCGTTGGCGTCGACGGGTATCCGGGCCGCCGGCCGCGGCTCGCGCTTCACGGCGCGGCCGTTGATGTAGAGCGTGCCGCCGTGCATCTCGAGCGTGTCGCCGGGCAGGCCGATGACCCGCTTGATATAGTCGGACGTCTCGCCGGGCGGGGTGAGGATGACGATGTCGCCGCGCTCGGGCATCCGGCCGAACAGGCGGCCCTTCATCTGCGGCAGGATGTGGAAGCTTGGGGACACCCAGGACCAGCCGTAGGGATATTTGCTGACGACCAGGCGATCGCCCTTGAGAAGCCCCGGCATCATCGATTCCGAAGGGATGTAGAAGGGCTTGGCGATGAAGCTGTGGAAGGCGAGGACGGCGAGGATGAGCCAGAAGATCGCCTTCAGCTCGGCCCACCAGTCGGTGCCCTCCTGCTTCGCCGCGGGGGCGGGGGTTCCCGCCAGAGCCGCACCTTGACGGGCCCCCGCGTCGGGCGCCGAACCCTTGTCGGGCGAGTCGGTCAATGCGGGGTCGCTGCTGCTCACCCTTCACTCCTTGGGCATGGGCTGGCGGTGATGATGACGAAGGCCTGAGCGAAAGGATAGTCGTCCGTCATCGTCAAATGGATTTGTGCGAGGTGGCCCTCCGGGGTCAAAGCGTCAAGCCTTGCCCGGGCGCCCCCGGTGAGCGCGAGGGTCGGGGCGCCGGACGGCAGGTTGGCGACTCCGATGTCCTTCATGAACACGCCGCGTCGGAAGCCGGTGCCGACCGCCTTGGAGAAGGCCTCCTTGGCGGCGAAGCGCTTGGCGTAGGTGCCGGCCCGGGTCAGCGGCCGGCCCTCGGCCTTGGCGCGCTCGAGATCGGTGAAGACGCGGTTGACGAAGCGGTCGCCGAAGCGGGCGAGCGAACGCTCGATCCGCTCGATGTTGCACAGGTCCGAGCCGATTCCGATGATCATGCGCCTGCTCCTCCCCGGAACGGGGAGGGGGACCGCCGGCGAAGCCGGTGGTGGAGGGGGCCCACGGCCGATGCGGCGGAGAGGTGGGCCCCCTCCACCATGCTTCGCATGGTCCCCCTCCCCGTTCCGGGGAGGAGCTGGGACGCGGCCCCCCTCATCCCCGCGCCTCGTCCATCAGCGAACGCATCCTTGCCACGCTCTCGCCCAGCCCGGTGAAGATCGCCTCGCCGATCAGGAAATGGCCGATGTTGAGCTCCCTGAGCTGCGGGATGGCGGCGACCGGCTGGACGTTGGCGAAGGTGAGGCCATGGCCGGCGTGCGGCTCGATTCCGTTCTTTGAAGCCAAGGCGGCCGCGTCGGCGAGGCGCCGCAGCTCGTCCGCGCGTTCCTCGCCCTCGAGATGGGCGTAGCGGCCGGTGTGGAACTCGACCACCGGCGCCTTCAGTCGGATGGCGGCCTCGATCTGGCGCGGGTCGGGCTCGATGAAAAGGCTGACCCTTATGTTCGCCTCGGTCAGCCGGGCGACATAGGGGAGGAGATGATTGTCCTGGCCGGCGGCGTCGAGGCCGCCCTCGGTGGTGCGCTCCTCGCGCCGTTCCGGGACGAGGCAGGCGGCATGGGGCCGGTGGCGGAGCGCGATCTCGAGCATCTCCCCGGTCGCCGCCATCTCCAGGTTCAACGGAATGGTCAGCCGCTCCATCAGCGCCGAGATGTCCTCGTCGCGTATGTGGCGGCGGTCCTCGCGCAGGTGGGCGGTGATGCCGTCGGCGCCGGCCTCGGCGGCGAGCAGCGCGGCCCGGACCGGATCGGGCAGGTCGCCGCCGCGCGCGTTCCGGATCGTCGCGACATGGTCGATATTGACTCCGAGGCGGAGGTGGGAGGTCACGCGGCCCTTCGGCTCCCCGGCTTGTCGACCGGTAGCGCGGCCAGCTCGGGCGGCAGCGCCTCCGGCTCGTAGACAGGTATGTCGAGGCGGATCAGCGGGAAGAATGGCACGCCGAGGTCGGCGAGGCCGTTCGAGCGGTCGACCAGCGAGGCCGCGGCGATCACCTCGGCGCCGGCGGCCTCGACCGCGCGCATCGCCTCGCGCGAGCTGAGGCCGGTAGTGACCACGTCCTCGACCAGAAGCACCTTCTGTCCGGGGGCGAGGCGGAAGCCGCGGCGCAGCTCGAACGTCCCGGTCGGGCGCTCGAGGAACATCGCCTCGAGGCCCAGCGAGCGACCGAGCTCATGGCCGATGATGATGCCGCCCATCGCCGGCGAGACCACCGCCTCGATCCGGCTCCTGATCTCGAGCGGAAGGCTCGAGGCCAGGGCATGGGCGAGCCGCGAGGCTCGGGCCGGATCCATCAGCACCCGCGCGCACTGGAGATAGAGCGGGCTGTGAAGCCCGGAGGAAAGGACGAAATGCCCCTCGAGCAGCGCCTCGGCGGCTCGGAATTCGGCGAGGATCTCCTCTTCGTCCATGGGCCCTTTCCCGGCCGTTGCGGCCGCCGGTCTGATAGGCCGCGAAAAGGGCGGCTTCAAGGCGACCCAAGAGCCTTGAGGCGGCAGGGCCTCCTGCCTATAAGGCGCGCCAATCCGCCGCCCCGCCTCCGAATCCGTTCCGCTCCGTCCGCAAGGTCCCGAAGGGTTTAGATGAAGACTCCGCTCAAGCTGATCCTCGCCGCCGCCGCTTTCGCGCTGGCGCCGGTCCCCGCCCTGACCCAGGGGGCTCCGGCCCCGGCCGCCGCTCCGGCGGCGCCTTCCGCGCAGACTCCGCGGGACTCGATCAGCGCCAATTCGCAGGCCGCGCCGGCCCAGCCCGAAGAGATGAACCAGCCGCAGGGCGAGGAGCCGTCCAACGCCCAGGTGCTGTCGAGCAGCGCGGCCCGAACCGCTCCCGACGCCGCCGTCGGCCAGCCGACCGGCGCGATGGGATTCCAGCCTCAGGTGACCCCGATCGGCCAGGAGGCCCTCTGGTTCCACAACTGGCTGCTCATGCCGATCATCACGATCATCACGATCTTCGTCCTGCTTCTCCTGCTCTGGGTCATCGTGCGCTACCGTCGCGGCGCCAACCCGGTGCCCTCGCGGACCACCCACAACACCACGCTCGAAGTGGTCTGGACTCTGGTTCCGGTGCTGATCCTGGTGGCGATCGCGGTGCCCTCGATCCGGCTCCTCGCCCATCAGTACAACCCGCCCAAGGCCGACATCACGGTCAAGGCGACCGGCAACCAATGGTATTGGACCTATACCTATCCCGACCATGGCGGCTTCGAGATCGTCTCCAACGGCCTCAAGGACGCCGACGCCAAGGCCCGCGGCGAGCCGCGCCTGCTCGCCGTCGACGAGCGGATGGTGGTTCCGCAGGGCGCGGTGGTGAAGGTGATCGTCACCGCCGCCGACGTCATCCACAGCTGGGGCGTCCCCGCTTTCTGGGTGAAGATGGACGCGGTGCCGGGCCGGCTCAACGAGACCTGGTTCAAGGCCGAGCGGCCGGGCGTCTATTACGGCCAGTGCTTCGAGCTGTGCGGCGCCCGCCACGCCTATATGCCGATCGCCGTCGAAGTGCTTCCGCCGGCCCAGTTCGCCGCCTGGATCGCGTCCAAGGGCGGCACCATGCCCGGAGCGGGCGGGGTCCGGGCGCCCGACGCCAGCGCCGTTTCGCCGGCCACCAACCCGCCGGCCGCACCGGCCGGGGGCGCCTCGGGCGCGACCGAGACCAGCCCGGCGCCCCCGGGGATAACGCCCGGCACCGCGACTCCGCCCGTCTCGAGCCAGGGCGCCACCAATTCGAAGACCGGGAACTGACATGACCGACACGACCGCCAACGCGACGCATTTCGAGGCGCACGGCGCCCATGCCGACCATCATGACGCCGACCACAAGCCCGGCTTCTTCGTGCGCTGGTTCATGTCGACCAACCACAAGGACATCGGCACGCTCTACCTGATCTTCGCGATCGTCGCGGGGATCATCGGCGGTGGAGTCTCGGGCCTGATGCGGACCGAGCTGGCCGAGCCGGGAATCCAGTTCCTGCAGGGCTGGGCGGGGGCCGGCGCGACCGCCGACGAGGCCTCGCACCTGTGGAACGTGCTGATCAGCGCGCACGGCCTGATCATGGTCTTCTTCATGGTCATGCCGGCGATGATCGGCGGCTTCGGCAACTGGTTCGTGCCGCTGATGATCGGCGCTCCCGACATGGCCTTCCCGAGGATGAACAACATCAGCTTCTGGCTGCTCGTCCCCGCCTTCATCCTGCTGCTCGGCTCGGCCTTCGTGCCGGGCGGCACCGGCAACGGCGCCGGAGTCGGCTGGACCGTCTACGCGCCGCTCTCGACCTCCGGGTCGAGCGGCCCCGCCGTCGACATGGCGATCTTCGCCCTCCACCTCGCGGGCGCGAGCTCGATCCTCGGCGCCATCAACTTCATCACCACGATCTTCAACATGCGCGCTCCGGGCATGACCCTGCACAAGATGCCGCTGTTCGTCTGGTCGATCCTGGTCACCGTCTTCCTGCTGCTTCTGGCGCTGCCGGTGCTCGCGGGCGCGATCACCATGCTCCTGACCGACCGCAATTTCGGAACCCACTTCTTCGACGCGGCCGGCGGCGGCGACCCGATCCTCTACCAGCACCTCTTCTGGTTCTTCGGCCACCCGGAGGTCTACATCATGATCCTTCCGGGCTTCGGCATGATCAGCCAGGTGGTGGCGACGTTCAGCCGCAAGCCCGTCTTCGGCTATCTCGGAATGGCCTATGCGATGGTCTCGATCGGAGTGATCGGCTTCGTCGTCTGGGCCCACCACATGTTCACCGTCGGAATGGACGTGAACACCAAGATGTACTTCACCGCGGCGACGATGGTGATCGCGGTGCCGACCGGAATCAAGATCTTCAGCTGGATCGCGACGATGTGGGGCGGCTCGCTCACTTTCGAGACTCCGATGATGTGGGCGCTGGGCTTCATCTTCATGTTCACGGTCGGCGGCGTGACCGGGGTCGTGCTCGCCAACGGCGGCATCGACAACAACGTCCACGATACCTACTACGTGGTCGCCCACTTCCACTACGTGCTGTCGCTCGGGGCGGTCTTCAGCCTCTTCGCGGGCTGGTATTACTGGTTCGGCAAGATGTTCGGGAAGATGTACAACGAGCTGCTCGGCCAGCTCCACTTCTGGGGCTTCTTCATCGGCGTCAACGTCCTGTTCTTCCCGATGCACTTCCTCGGCCTGCAGGGGATGCAGCGGCGCGTTCCGGACTATGCCGACGCCTATGCCGGCTGGAACCACGTTGCGACGCTCGGCGCCATCCTGGTCGGAGTTTCGATGGCCTTCTTCTTCCTCAACATCTTCTGGTCGCTGCTGGCCGGACGCAAGGCGGCGGACAATTATTGGGGCGAAGGCGCGACGACGCTCGAATGGACCCTGTCGAGCCCGCCGCCCTTCCACCAATTCTCGACCCTGCCGAAGATCGATTAGAACCGCTGGAGACTCCGTCATGCCAGCGAAGGCTGGCATCCATTCCGACTCGGCATGGACCCCAGCCTTCGCTGGGGTGACGGATCGCACTATATGACGACCGTGACCGCCGCGACCGACATCCCGCTCCCCGCCGACTGGCGGGACCTGCTCGCCTTGACCAAGCCGCGGGTGATGAGCCTCGTCGTCTTCACCGGCCTGTGCGGGATGCTGGCGGCTCCGGTCGCGATCCATCCGGTGCTCGGCTTCACCGCCATCCTGTGCATCGCGCTCGGCGCCGGCGCCGCCGCCGCTCTGAACATGTGGTACGAGGCCGATCTCGACGCCAAGATGAAGCGCACCGCCTCGCGGCCCATTCCGGCCGGCCGGCTCGACCGCCAGACGGCGCTCCATTTCGGGGTCGGCCTGTCCGTCTTCTCGGTTCTCCTGATGGGCCTCGCAGCCAATTGGCTCGCGGCGGCCATCCTCGCCGTCTCGATCCTGTTCTACGTCTTCGTCTACACCATCTGGCTGAAGCGGCGGACTCCTCAGAACATCGTCATCGGAGGCGCCGCCGGCGCCTTCCCGCCGGTGATCGGGTGGGCGGCCGCGACCGGCGACGTCACTCTGCTTCCGATGCTTCTCTTCACCCTCGTCTTCCTGTGGACCCCGCCGCATTTCTGGGCGCTGTCGCTGTTCGTGCGCTCCGATTATGCCGCCGCGGGGGTGCCGATGCTGCCCGTCGTGGCGGGCCCGCGGGCGACCCGCCAGCAGATCGCCCTCTACACCCTGCCGATGGCGGCAGCGGCGGTCGCGCCCTGGCCGCTGGGCCTCGCGGGACCTTTCTACGGGATCTCGGCGGTCGCGCTCAGCCTGCTGTTCCTGCTGCTCGCCCTCCGGGTCCTCGCCAACCGTGCCGTCGAGCCGGCCGGCATGAAGCCGGAGAAGCAGCTCTTCGCTTATTCGATCCTCTACCTTTTCGGCATGTTCGGAGCGCTCGTGCTCGACCGGGTGGCGGCGTGACCGACCCCCGCGAGGACGAGATCCGCCGCCGCCAGCGGAGTCGGGCAATCATCATGGCGGTGCTGCTCGGCGCCTTCGTGCTGCTGGTCTATGCGATCACCATCGCCAAGATGGGGATGCTCGGGTGACCGAGCTGGCGCGCCGCAACGGCCGCACCGCCGCGCTGGCCGGCCTGCTGGTGCTGGCCATGGTCGGCCTCGCCTTCGCCAGCGTGCCCCTCTACCGGCTGTTCTGCCAGGTGACCGGCTTCGACGGAACGACGATGCGCGCCGCGGCGGCGCCCGGGCCGGTGGCCGGCAAGGAGGTGGCGATCCGCTTCGACGCCAATGTCGCGAGCAGCCTGCCCTGGCGCTTCAAGCCGGAGAAGAATCGCGAGATCGTCACCATCGGCGAGCGCGAGATGGCCTTCTACACCGCCAGGAACCTGTCGGCGCGGGCGATCACCGGAACCGCGACGTTCAACGTCAGCCCCGTGCAGGCGGGCAAATATTTCAGCAAGATCCAGTGCTTCTGCTTCACCGAGCAGACCCTTAAGCCGGGCGAGGAAGTGCGCATGCCGGTGGTGTTCTTCGTCGATCCCCGGATCCTTCAGGATCCCGACGCGGCGCCGATCAGCGAAATCACCTTGAGCTACACCTTTTACCCGGTGGATTCGGGGGACGAGGACAGTTAGAGGAACCCACCCGTCACCCCAGCGTAGGCTGGGGTCCATACGGACTCAGCATGGATGCCAGCCTACGCTGGCATGACAGACTAAATGAGGAATGCCGAATGGCCGGAGCGAAAAACCATCCCTACCATCTGGTGAATCCCAGCATCTGGCC
This sequence comes from Allosphingosinicella sp., assembly GCA_036386295.1. Lineage (GTDB taxonomy): Bacteria > Pseudomonadota > Alphaproteobacteria > Sphingomonadales > Sphingomonadaceae > Allosphingosinicella. The sequence goes on along the minus strand of DASVVX010000180.1, from coordinate 184 downwards.
GCTGGTGGGCGCCTTCTCCGGCCTCGCCATGTTCGGCGGGCTGGTGATGTGGATGCACGCCGTCGCCGGCGGCGGCTACGTGATGGGCGCCGGGCTGCTCGGAGTGCTCTTCACCATGTTCAGCTGGTGGGCCGACGTCATCCGCGAAGCCCATGGCGGCGACCATACGCCGGTCGTCCAGCTC
>DASVVX010000179.1:0-23487 GCA_036386295.1 Allosphingosinicella sp. | reverse complement strand
CTGGACGGTGGTTCCGTCGATGCCCTTGGAATCCGCTTCGGCGGCGGAGCGGCGCTCGGCGTTGGTCGCCTCGATCCGCTCGCGGTTGCTCTCGAACACCTTGCGGTTCGATTCGTTGGCGCGGAGCGCCTTGCCGTTGGGGAGGAGGAAGTTGCGGGCATAGCCGTTCTTCACCTTCACAACGTCGCCGATCGCGCCGAGCTTCTCGATCCTCTCGAGGAGAATGACTTCCATCTGCTCGACTCCTATTTCACGACGTAGGGAAGAAGGCCGAGGTGGCGGGCGCGCTTGATCGCGGTGGCCAGCTCGCGCTGCTTCTTGCCGGAGACGGCGGTGATGCGGCTCGGGACGATCTTGCCCCGCTCGGAGACGAAGCCCTGGAGCAGTCGGACGTCCTTATAGTCGATGACGGGGGCGTCCTTGCCCGAGAAGGGGCAGCTCTTGCGGCGGCGGAAAAATGGGCGTGCCATCGTTGCTGGTCCTTTCTCTTACGCGTCGGCGAAGTCGGGGCGGGGGGCGCGGTCGCCGCGATCCCGGTCGCGGCCGCCGCGATCTCCGCGGTCGCCGCGATCGCCGCGGTCGCCGCGCTCGCGGTCGCGCTCGCCGCGGCGCATCATCGCCGACGGGCCCTGCTCATGCTCGTCGACCCGGACGGTCATGTAGCGGATCACGTCCTCGTTGATCTGGGTCTGGCGCTCCAATTCGGCGACGGCCGCGGCGGGCGCGTCGAAATCGAGCATGACGTAATGGCCCTTGCGGTTCTTCGCGATCCGGTAGGCGAGCGAGCGAAGCCCCCAGGTCTCGGTCTTGACGACCTTGCCGCCGGAATCCTCGATGATCTTGGTGGCGGCTTCCGCCAGCGCGTCCACCTGGGCCTGGGCCAGGTCCTGACGCGCGATGAACACATGCTCGTAAAGCGGCATGGCAGCGCATTTCCTTGTCTTTGGCCGATCGCTGACGCCGCCCAATGCGGACGCCCCTCCGGCTGTCGTCTGTAAAGCTGACCGGGGCGCAAAGGCATGGCCTCCGCCCCGGACGAGGCGCATGTGGCTCATGGGGCGGCAAAAAGCAACCCCCGCTTGCGCTTCGCGGGGGCTCTGACTAGGCGGACCCCCACTCCGTTCGCCGGCCTGTGCTTCGATACGGCATTTCGACTTCGCTCAATGCCTACTCAGCATGAGCGGAAAAGGACCAACCGCTCATCCTGAGTAGCGGCTGAGCGAAGTCGAAGCCGCGTATCGAAGGACAAGCTCAGACCGAACGGCTCTTGTGGAGACACTGAGGCATGCGCGCATTCATCTTCCCGGGCCAGGGGAGCCAGTCGGTCGGAATGGGCAAGGCGCTCGCCGAGGCCAGCACCGTCGCCCGCCATCTGTTCGAGGAAGTGGACGAGGCGCTCAGGCAGAAGCTCTTCCGGCTGATGGCCGAGGGCCCCGCCGACGAGCTCACCCTGACCGAGAACGCCCAGCCGGCGATCATGGCCAATGCGGTGGCGACCTTGCGCGTCTCGGGCCTTTCGATCGACCAGGCCGACTTCGTCGCCGGCCACAGCCTCGGCGAATATAGCGCGCTGTGCGCCGCCGGCAGCTTCGACCTCGCGACGACGGCCCGTCTCCTCAAGCTTCGCGGCCAGGCGATGCAGCGGGCCGTCCCGGTCGGGGAAGGGGCGATGGCGGCGCTGCTCGGAGCCAGCGTCGAGATCGCCCGGGCCGTCGCCGAAGCCGCCGCGAAGGGCGAGGTCTGCGTCGTCGCCAACGACAACGATCCCTCGCAGGTCGTCATCTCCGGCCACCGCGGAGCCGTCGAGCGCGCGCTCGAGATCGCCAAGGAGAAGGGGGCCAAGCGGGCCCTGCTGCTCCCGGTCTCCGCCCCCTTCCATTCGCCGCTGATGGAGCCCGCCGCCCGGGAGATGGAGCAGGCGCTGGCCGAGGTCGAGATCGAGGAGCCCGCCGTCCCCCTCTACGCCAACGTTACCGCGGCGCCGATCGAGGAGCCGGCCGAGATCCGCCGCCTGCTCGTCGAGCAGGTCACCGGGATGGTGCGCTGGCGCGAAAGCGTCGCCGCCATGGCCGAGGCGGGAGTCGACCATTTCGTCGAGTTCGGCGGCAAGGTGCTCGGCCCGATGGTCAAGCGCATCGCGCCGGACGCGAAGGTGACCAGCGTCGTGACGACGGACGACATCGACGCCTTGGTGAAGGAAGTTTAGGGTTCGCGCAGAGACACAGAGACGCAGAGAGCCATCGTGACGGATATCGACCGGATCAGCGGCGACGTGCTCGATGCGGCCATCAGGCTGCACAAGGAGCTCGGTCCGGGCCTGCTCGAAAGCGTGTACGAGACTCTCCTTGCAGCCTCACTGGCCAGAATCGGCTATGCGGTCGCGCGGCAACATCCGGTCGACATCGAATTTGACGGTCTTCGCTTTCCAGCCGCGTTCCGCATCGACATTCTCGTCGAGGGCAAGTTGCTGATAGAGGTCAAGTCCGTCGATCAGCTGCATGCTGCGCATGCCAAGCAATTGCTCACCTACCTGCGCCTGACCAAGCAGCCCGTCGGGCTGCTCATCAATTTTGGCGGCGCGACCTTGAAGGAAGGCTTCCGCAGGCTTGTGAACGACTATGTGAGTGCTCCAGCTTCGCCGGTCATCACGATCGAATGAGGCGAAAAGAAAAGGATTTTATGCGCGCAGAGACGCAGAGACGCAGAGAGGCTGTGCGGGTTGGCAACTCTCTGCCTTGCTTCGGGCGTTTCAGGATAGGTGCGGCTTCGCCGCAGGCATGGCCTCTCTGCGTCTCTGCGTCTCTGCGCGAACCATTTTACGGAGTTTGAACATGTTCGACCTTTCAGGAATGACGGCGCTCGTCACCGGAGCCTCGGGCGGAATCGGTTCGGCGATCGCTCGGGCGCTGGCGGTGCAGGGGGCTCGGCTCGCCGTCTCGGGCTCGAACGTCGACAAGCTCAAGGCGTTTCGCGGCGACCTCGGCGGCGATCATGTCGCGCTGCCCTGCAACCTCTCGGACGCGGCCGCGGTCGACGCTCTGGTGCCGCAGGCGGTGGAGGCGCTCGGGGGGAAGCTCGACATCCTGGTCAACAATGCCGGGGTGACCCGCGACAACCTCGCGATGCGGATGAAGGACGAGGAGTGGAGCGACGTCATCCGGATCAACCTCGAGGCCGCCTTTCGCTTGGCGCGGGCGGCGCTTAAGCCGATGATGCGCGCCCGGCACGGGCGGATCATCTCGATCACCTCGGTGGTCGGAGCGACCGGCAATCCCGGCCAGGCCAATTACGCCGCGTCGAAGGCCGGGCTGGTCGGGATGTCGAAGGCGCTGGCCCAGGAGGTCGCCAGCCGCGGCATCACCGTCAATTGCATCGCGCCCGGCTTCATCGCCTCGGCGATGACCGACGCCCTGCCCGACGCCCAGAAGGAGACGCTGCTCGGCCGCATTCCGGCCGGCCGGCTCGGCGAGGGGAACGACGTCGCCGCCGCCGCCGTTTATCTCGCCAGCCGCGAGGCGGGCTACGTGACGGGGCAGACCGTTCACGTCAACGGCGGAATGGCGATGCTTTGACCCCCACTTGCCAGCGCGGGGGGCGAGCGGCTAGGGCATCGCAAAACAAGGCCACTAGGGAAGGGCACGGAACATGAGCGAGACCGCCGACCGCGTGAAGAAGATCGTCGTCGAGCATCTCGGCGTCGAAGCCGAGAAGGTCACCGAGGAAGCGAGCTTCATCGACGATCTCGGCGCCGACAGCCTCGACATCGTCGAGCTGGTCATGGCCTTCGAGGAAGAGTTCGGGGTCGAGATCCCCGACGACGCGGCCGAGAAGATCAGCACGGTCAAGGACGCGATCGACTATATCGAAGCCCACAAGGCCTGAGGAGGCGCCGGGACGTTCGCTCTGAGCTGTGCTTCGATACGGCATTTCGACTTCGCTCAATGCCTACTCAGCATGAGCGGACGGTTCGGCGGGAACGCTCATCCTGAGTAGCGGCTGACCCCGGACTTGATCCGGGGCCCGTATCGAAGGACAGGCTCAGCCCGAACGGGACTGGGCCTGTTCGTTTTTCGGAGGTAAGGCATGCGCCGCGTAGTCGTGACCGGTCTCGGGATGGTATCGCCGCTCGGCGGCGACATCGAGACCAGCTGGAAGAACATCCTCGCCTCGAAGAGCGGCGCGACCCGCATCACCCGCTTCGATCCGACCGATTTCGCCTGCCAGATCGCCTGCGAGGTGAAGCCGGCCGACCATGAATATGGCTTCGACGCGAACAGGCGCGTCGACCACAAGGTCCAGCGCCAGGTCGATCCCTTCATCGTCTACGGCCTCGACGCCGCCGGCCAGGCGATCGAGGATGCCGGGTTGACCGACATGAGCGAGGAGGAGCGCTTCCGCGCCGGAGTCTCGATCGGCTCGGGCATCGGCGGCCTGCCCGGGATCGAGAAGGAGTCGATCGTCCTCCACGAGCGCGGCCCGCGCCGGGTCAGCCCCCACTTCGTCCACGGCCGGCTGATCAACCTCATCTCCGGCCAGGTCTCGATCAAATACGGCCTGATGGGCCCGAACCATGCCGTCGTCACCGCCTGCTCGACCGGCGCCCATTCGATCGGCGACGCGGCGCGGATGATCGCGATGGACGATGCCGACGTCATGCTCGCGGGCGGAAGCGAGGACGCGCTCTGCCCGCTGGGAATCGCGGGCTTCGCCCAGGCCCGGGCGCTGTCGACCAACTTCAACGACCAGCCCGAGCGGGCCAGCCGCCCCTACGACAAGGACCGCGACGGCTTCGTCATGGGCGAGGGCGCGGGAGTGGTCGTGCTCGAGGAATATGAGCGGGCCAAGAAGCGCGGGGCGAGGATCTACGCCGAGATGGTCGGCTACGGAATGTCGGGCGATGCCTATCACGTCACCGCGCCCCATCCGGAGGGCGCGGGCGGCTACCGGGCGATGCAGGCGGCGATGAAGCGCTCGGGCCTCGACCTCTCCGACATCGACTATATCAACGCCCACGGCACCTCGACCCCGCTCGGCGACGAGCTCGAGCTGGGAGCGGTGAGGCGCCTGTTCGGAAACAATATCGCGCATCTGTCGATGAGCTCGACCAAGTCGGCGATCGGCCACCTGCTCGGCGGCGCCGGAGCGGTGGAGGCGATCTTCTGCATCCTCGCCATGCGCGACCAGATCGTCCCGCCGACCCTCAACCTCGACAATCCGAGCGAGGGGACGGCCGGGGTCGACCTCGTCCCGCACGTCGCCAAGGAGCGCAAGGTCAAGGCCGTGCTCAACAACAGCTTCGGCTTCGGCGGGACCAATGCCAGCCTGGTGATGAAGGCCGTCTGAGCAGCCCATGAAGAAGCTGCTCGCGCTGGGCCTGGTCGCCGCGGCGGTCCTCGCCGTCGGCTTCTGGTTCATCCAGGGCTGGAACGGCGCGGGACCTTCGAAGCGGCCGACACCGGTCGTGATCGAATCGGGCACGAGCCTCGCCAAGGCCGCCGAGCAGCTCGAGAAAGCCGGGGTGATCGCCTCGTCGGAGCGATTCCTCTTCCAGGCGAGGATCTTCGGCAGCGGCGAGCCGATCAAGGCCGGCGAATATGCATTCCCGGCCCGCGCCAGCCATTCCCAGGTCCTTTCGCTTCTCCAGGATGCCAAAACGCTGCAGCGGATGCTGACCATTCCCGAAGGCCTGCCCTCGGTGCTGGTGCACGAGCGCCTGATGAACGCCCCCACGCTCGTCGGCGAGGTGCCGGTGCCCGAGGAGGGCTCGGTGCTTCCCAACAGCTACAGCTACCAGCGCGGCGAGGCCCGCTCGGCCGTCCTGGCGCGGATGCAGGCGGCGATGGCCCGGACCCTCGCCGACCTGTGGGCGAAGCGCGCCCCGACCGCCGTCGTGACCAGCCCGCGCGAGGCGGTGATCCTGGCTTCGATCGTCGAGAAGGAAACCGGCAAGGCCTCCGAGCGGCGGATGGTGGCCGGGGTCTATTCCAACCGGCTCAGGATCGGAATGAAGCTCGATGCCGATCCGACCGTCATCTACCCGGTGACCAAGGGGCGGCCGCTCGGCCGTCGCATCAAGCAGTCGGAGCTGAGGGCGAACAACGGCTACAACACCTATGCGATGGCGGGGCTGCCGGCGGGGCCGATCGCCAATCCGGGCCGGGATTCGATCGCCGCGGTGCTCAATCCCGCCCCGACCGAGGCGATCTATTTCGTCGCCGACGGCACCGGCGGCCACGTCTTCGCCAACAGCTTCGCCGAGCACCAGGCCAATGTCGAGAAATGGCGCGCCATCCGCCGCGCTCGGGGCGAGATGTAGCAATATCGTCATTGCGAGCGAAGCGAAGCAATCCAGGGGCTCAGGCGTCCCAGGCTGGATTGCTTCGTCGCTTCGCTCCTCGCAATGACGGGATGGCCGGCTAGCCCAGCCAGCCGCGCCGGCGGGCGTGCCAGGCGAGCCAGGCGAGCAGCGCCGAGACCACCACGATTGTGACGGGAAGGCCGGGGCCCCCGAACAGGTCGAGCGCGCCGCTCAGGAAGACGATCCAGCCTTCCAGCACGATCAGGGCCAGCAGCGAGAGGACCAGCGCCGGCAAGGCCCAGCGCTTGCGCAGGAGCAGGCCCAGGCTTCCGATCAGCCCGGCGAAAGTGCCGAGCGCGAAGGCGCCGATGATCGCCGGCGGAATGCTCTCGGCCGCGGCGCGCTCGGCGGTCATCCCGGTCATCGGGTCGCCGAACAGTCCGACCGAGCTCAGATACTGGAAGACTCCGAAGGCGTTCCAGAGGACGGCGACCAGGGCGACGATCCGGAACCAGGCCGGCGGGGCGGCGGGGGTGACGGTAGCCATTGAAAATCTCCCTCCCGTTGAGGAGGGAAGACTGCTCGTTACGGGGCCGTTATGCAAGTCAGGCGAGACGGCGGCGCTCGATCGGCGAGTCGCTGCCGTCCGCCCGCGCGCAGGTGAAGGGCTCGACGGCGACCCGTTGCGCTTCGAAGCTCATCTGGATCGCCATCCGGTCGTCGACCATCATCCCGACATGGTCGTCGCAGAACAGCAGGTCGCCGCGCTTCAGGGGCGCGTCCTCGGCGAGGACCTCGCCCAGCGCCCGCTGTTCCCTCGTGTCGCGCGGGCAAGCCACGCCGCACAGCTGCAGCGCGAGCTGGACGAGGGCGGCGCAGTCGAGGCCGTGGCTGGTGCGGCCGCCGGGCCGGTAGGGCGCGCCGAGCAGGCGCTGGGCGACCGCCACCGGATCCTCGTCATGCTCGCCGACCGGGCGAAGATAGGAGAGCGGGACGAAGCCGCCTTCGAACTCGAGCGACGCGCCGCGGACGCAGCCGTGCAGGCGCGATCCCATCGGCAGGAAGGTGAGGGTGGCGGCGAGCGGATCGGCGCCGGCCTGGACCGGCGCCTGAGCCTCGACGACGATATGGGTCGCTTCCAGCGGTTCGGCGAGCCCGATCGCCTCGACATAGCCGACCCGGTGGTCGGCGAGGCAATAGCCCCAGGCCCAGCCGGCGGTGAAATCGAGGACCGCGAAGCCTTCGCCGGGCAGGAGCTCCGAAACGTCCGCGGCGCCGTCGGCGGGCTCCTCCCGGACCGGAGTCGCGATCAGGCCGCAGGCGCGGATCAGGGGCGCGGCATAATGCGGCGCGAACAGCCTGCCCGCGAGCGCGATGTCGGCGATGTCGCTGCGCCAGGCGTTGAGGCGGGGATCGAGACGGACGGACGGCCCCTCGAGCGCGATCCGCCTATCCGTGCTGGAGGAGGATGCCTCTTTCCCTGGACGCGGATCGGCGGCCGGCGCTTTCCTGCTGCTCGATGTTGCGTTCGAAGCGCTCAAGGAAATCCTGTCCCATGCTGGTCTGGGCGACGAATACGTTGCGCCGGTCGGCCTCGTCGCGCACGCGGCGCAGATAGCCGAGCGTGCCCAGCGTATTCAAGGCGCGCGTGATCACCGGCTTCGATACGCCCAATATGTGGGCGAGGCCGCGAACCGTATGGGGACCGGGAGTGAGATAGACGAGAAGGAGCAGCGCCATCTGACGATTGGTGAGATCCGGCTGGCCCGACCGAACATATCCGATCAGCGTCTGCATCCAGCTCCTGAGAGCGCGCTCTGCCATCGGGCGATCTCCAAATTCCAAGGCGACTTGTTCCGGGTCCTAAACCAGTCAGGACGCGTTTCGTTTCGTTACTGTTTGAGATTTCGGCGCAAAAAGGCTGCGGGCCGTCAGCCGGGGTAGCGTGCCGAGAGCGCCGCCCAGGCCGCTCGAAGGCCCAAGGCGTCGCCGCCCTTGGGCCTTCCCGGCTTGGCCGACCCGCGCCAGGCATAGGTGTCGAGATGCGCCCAGGGCAGATTTTCGGGCACGAATTTCTTCAGGAACAGGGCCGCCGTGACCGCCCCGGCCATCGGCGCGTCGGACGAATTGCTGATGTCGGCGATGTTGGAGGAAAGCATGTCTTCATAGGGCGCCCACAGCGGCATCCGCCAGACCGGATCGGCGACCGCGGTCCCGCCGGCGAGAAGCGCCTCGGCCAGCGAATCGTCATTGGCGAAGAGGGCGGGGAGGTCCGGCCCGAGCGCCACCCGCGCCGCGCCGGTCAGGGTGGCGAAGTCGAGGATCAGCTCCGGCTTGCCCTCCGCCGCTTTGGCGAGCGCGTCGCCGAGGATCAGGCGGCCTTCGGCGTCGGTATTGTCGATCTCGACGGTCGGCCCCTTGCGGCTCTTCAGCACGTCGCCGGGACGGAAGGCCGCGCCCGAGACGCTGTTCTCGACCGCCGGAACGAGCAGGTGAAGGCGGACCGGAAGGCGGCACTTCATCACCAGCCGGGCCAGCGCCAGCGCGTGCGCCGCGCCGCCCATGTCCTTCTTCATCAGCCGCATCCCGGACGCCGGCTTGATGTCGAGCCCGCCCGAATCGAAGCAGACGCCCTTGCCGACGACGGCGATTCGCGGATGGCGGCGGTCGCCCCATTCGAGCTCGACCAGGCGCGGCGCCCGATCCGCGGCGGCACCTCGGCCGACGGCGGCGATCATGGGATAGCCCTCGTCGAGCGCCGGGCCCGACGTCACCGTCGCTTCGGCGCCGCATTCGGCCCCGACCTCGCGGATCGCGGACTCGAGCTCGGCCGGACCGAGGTCGCCGGCCGGGGCGTTGACCAGGTCGCGGACGAGGTTGGTCGATTCGGCGAGCCGGACCGTCTCGTCGATTCGCGCCGGCTCCGCGGTCAGCAGCGTGCGCGGCCCGGTCTTGCGCTCCGCCTTCTTGTAGCGGTCGAAGCGATATTGGGCGAGCAGCCAGCCGAGCGCCGCCGGTCCGGGGGACCGGCCGTCGACGCGGTACTTGCCCTCCGGCAGGCTCTCGGCCGCCCTGGCGAGGCACCAGGGGCTGAGCTCGTCGACATCGGCGACTCCGAGGGCGGCGGACCAGTCGGCCTTTTCGCCTGGAAGGATGGCGAGCTGATAGCCTTCGCCGCGGAAGCCCTGGGCCGAAACCGCCTGCCGGATCCGCGCCGGCTGGCCCTTCAGCCAGGCTTCGAAGCCTTTCTTGTCGACGAGATGGAGGGCGATTGCCGGCTGGCCCTTGTCGGGCTGGAGGAGGACGGAAACTTCTGTCATGCTTCGCCCCTATCGGATGCGGGAGGGGCGTTCAAATGGGGTGGGGCCGTCATCTCGTCCTTCTGGCCCTTCTGACCTTCGCCGCCGCCTGCTCGATGGAGGCGGCGATCGAGAAGTTGAGCTCGCCCGAGGACCGCGCGTTCGCGATGCGCTTCGTCGAGGAGGTGCGCGGCGGCGACGAGGCGGCGCTGAAGCCGCAATTCGATCCCGGGCTCTGGGCGAAGAGCCGCGATCAGCTGGCGCTCGCCCGGCCCCTGTTTCCGCGCGGCGAGGGCCGCACCCGGCTGATCGGCTATCGCGTCGCGACCGACGTCACCAACGGAGAGTCCTCGACAACGAAGGAATTCACCCTGGTCACCACCGATCAGGCCCGCTGGACTCGGACCCGGATGGTGACCCTCGCCCGGGGCGGGCCGGCGAGGGTGGTGGAATGGAACGTCGACGGCTTCGACGAGCCCCCGCCCGAGCTCGAGATGTACGAGTCGATGGAGCGGCTCGCCCCCTGGCTCCAGGCGGGAGCCCTGATCGGCCTGATCGGCGGGATCGCGCTCGTCTGGTGGCTGGTGCGCCGCTCGCGCCGGCGTGCGGGAGCGGGCTCCTAGCGGGGGATCACCACGAACGGCTGGCCGGATGGATCTGGGCGTCGGTCGAGGCGAAGTCGCGGCCGGTGCAAAGGATCGGCAGGCCCAGGCGCCTCGCTGTTGCATAGACCATCAAATCAAGCAGGTTCAGCCGGCCGCCGCGGCCGTTACCGGCGCCATATTCGAGGTTGGCGGCAGCAGCAATTTCCGCATCTTTCCCAGTGAACGGCTCGATCGCCAGCTCCGCGGAGAGCAAGTCCTGCAACATCGCCTCCGCCTCGGGAGCGGGCCGACCGCCGCGTTGCGTCATTACCCTGCGAAATTCGAGCAGCACCGGAGCCGGGACCAAGCCTCCCCGAAGCATTGCCCGTTTCATGTCTTCGCTCTCGGGCTCATCCCTGGCTGCAGCGATCAGCGCTGACGTATCGACGATCACCGGGGATCGCCGTTCTCGTCATATTCCAGCGCGTCGAATTCCTTCATGGTAAGGCCGCCTTTCGGTACCTTTGCGATGAGGGCGTTCAGCTCCTCGAGCCGCCGCTCGATCGCTTCATCGTCAAGGGGCGGCAGCGGAAGTCGCTCGAGCGCCTCCTCGACGACATCGGCTTGGCTTCGCCCATTTCGGGTAAGGAGCTTGAGACGGGCGGCGGCACGGTCGGAGCGGATTGTAATCGGTGTCTGCTTGCGGCGGGGCTGCATTGGGATAGCCTTTCCGTGCATGTACGAGGCGTAACGTACATGTACGCTAGGCCGGAACTCCGAACAAGTCATGCTCGTCCGCCTCTTCGACGAGGACGCGGACAAAGTCGCCGGGTTTCACTCCCGAAGCGTCGCGCAGGTGGACCTCGCCGTCGATCTCGGGAGCGTCGGCCTTCGAGCGGCCGGTGGCGCCGCCCTCGCCGTCGGCCTCGTCGATCAGGACGTCGATCTCGCGGCCGATCTTCGCTTGCAGCTTCGCCGCCGAGATGCGCGCAGTGAGCTCCATCAGCCGGGCGTAGCGCTCCTCCTTCACCTCTTCCGGTACCGCGCCGGGCAGGTCGTTGGCGGCCGCGCCCTGCACCGGCTCGAAGCGGAAGGCGCCGACCCGGTCGAGCCGGGCCTCCTCGAGCCACTGCATGAGATATTCGAAATCGGCATCGGTCTCGCCGGGAAAGCCGACGACGAAGGTCGAGCGGATGGCGATGTCGGGGCAGATCTCGCGCCAGCCGCGGATCCGCTCGAGCACCTTCGCCTCGTTGGCCGGCCGCTTCATCGCCCTCAGAACGCTCGGCGAGGCGTGCTGGAAGGGGATGTCCAGATAGGGAAGGACGAGGCCCTCGGCCATCAGCGGGATCACCCGGTCGACGTGCGGATAGGGGTAGACGTAGTGGAGGCGCACCCAGGCGCCGAGCCTGCCGAGCTCGCGGGCGAGGTCGGTCATGTGGGCGCGGACCTCGCCGCCCTTCCACGGCCATGAGGCGTGCCGAACGTCGATCCCGTAGGCCGAGGTGTCCTGGCTGATCACGAGCAGCTCCTTCGTGCCCGCCGCGACCAGCTTCTCCGCCTCGCGAAGGATCGCGTCGGGGCGGCGGCTGACGAGGTCGCCGCGCAGCGAGGGGATGATGCAGAAGCTGCAGCGGTGGTTGCAGCCTTCCGAGATCTTCAGATAGGAATAATGGCGCGGGGTGAGCTTGAGCCCGCTGTCGGGCACCAGGTTGAGATAGGCCGAGGGCGGCATCGGCGCGGCGACATGGACGGCGCCGACGACCTGCTCGTACTGATGGGCGCCGGTGACGGCGAGCACCTCGGGGAAGCGCTCCCTTATGACCTCCGCTTCCTTGCCCATGCAACCGGTGACGATGACCCGGCCGTTCTCGGCGATCGCCTCGCCGATCGCCGCCAGGCTCTCCTCCTTGGCGCTGTCGAGGAAGCCGCAGGTATTGACCAGGACGACGTCGGCCCCGGCATAATCGGGCGACATCTGGTAGCCGTCCGAGCGCAGCTTGGTCAGGATGCGTTCGGAATCGACGAGATTCTTCGGGCAGCCGAGCGAAACCATGCCGACCTTGGGCGGGGAGGGGAGGATGGTGGCCATGGGAAGCGCCCCAGATAGGCGCCCGCGGCCGGTTTTCCTAGGGTGTACGGCGGGCCGGAACGTCACAGGCCCGGCGCTTCACGCGAATCTTCGTCGACCGGGAACGTTCGGGCGATGGGCGGCGGGTTTCAGACGTCGAACACGGAGCCGAAGCGCTGGAGGACCCAGTGCCGCATCTTGCGATCAGCATAGCCTTGGCATCTGAAGCCGCACAGATGCGGATGCTCGCTTCGAAGCCAGAACCAGAAATCCAGATGATTTCTGTTGTCGGGTCGCCCGGCACGCCATTGGGGAAAAAGTTCGGCAATGTGACGCCGCGCATATTCCTGGGTCACCATCCTCGCCTCCATCCATCCATCACGTTGCGGCGAGGCGAAGATAGAGTTCTTATTCCGTTCCGTAAAGCGGAACGGTTAAGTCCCGGCTAAGGCGGCCGCCGGCCTCGCCGCGGCCCTCGGCCAGGTCTAAGGCGTGCCATGGCTTCGAGACCCGCCCTGCCGCGCTCGGTGATCGCGCTCGGCTTCGTCAGCCTGGCGATGGACCTGTCGTCGGAGATGATCCACGCGCTGCTGCCGCTGTTCATGGTCGGGACGCTGGGCCTCAGCGTCGCCGCGGTCGGGCTGATCGACGGGATCGCCGAGGCGACGGCGTCGATCACCAAGGTCTTCTCGGGCTGGCTGTCCGACCGGCTCGGCCGGAGGAAGCCGCTGATCCTGCTCGGCTATGGCCTGGCGGCCCTGTCCAAGCCGCTCTTCCCGCTCGCCTCGGGCGCCCTGCCGGTGCTCGCGGCTCGCTTCGCCGACCGGATCGGCAAGGGGATCAGGGGCGCGCCGCGCGATGCCCTGATCGCCGACGTCACTCCGGCGCCGATCCGCGGCCGCGCGTTCGGGCTTCGCCAGTCGATGGACACGGTCGGCGCCTTCGCCGGGCCGCTCGCCGCCATCGCGCTGATGGCGCTGCTCGCGAGCGACATAAGGGCGGTCTTCTGGATCGCCGCGATCCCGGCGGCGGTCGCCGTCCTGCTCGTCCTCTTCGCCGTCGAGGAGCCGCCGGCCGCGGCCGACGCATCGGCCCGGGTGCCGCTCAGTCTGGCCGACCTCAAGCGGCTCGACCGCGCTTACTGGGGGGTCGTCGGGGTCGGCCTGCTCTTCACGCTCGCCCGGTTCAGCGAGGCCTTTCTGATCCTGAAGGCGTCCGGCGAAGGACTGGCGCTCTGGCTCGCGCCGACCGTGCTGGTGGTGATGAACCTGGTCTATTCGGCCTCCGCCTATCCGGCCGGGATCGCCTCGGACCGGATCGGGACTCGCGGGCTTCTGCTTGGGAGCCTCGCCGTGCTGGCGGCGGCGGACCTGCTGCTCGCGTTCGTACCGGGGCTGGTGGCCGCCTTCGCCGCCATCGCCTTGTGGGGCCTCCACATGGGCCTCAGCCAGGGCCTGCTTTCGCGCCTCGTCGCCGACCGCTCGCCGCCGCCGCTGCGCGGCTCCGCCTTCGGCCTGTTCAACCTGGCCACCGGCCTCGCGATGCTGGCGGCGAGCGTGACGGCGGGGCTGCTGTGGGACGACTTCGGGCCCTCGGCGACCTTCCTCGCCGGCGCCGCCTTCGCCGCGGCCGCGGCTCTCGCCTTGCTGGCGGCTGGGCGGGGGCAGTTACGGTAACTGTCCCCCTCTCTAGGCTTCCGCCTCGCGCTCGGCGGTGGGCAGGATCTCGACGACGCAGTCGCCGGGGTGGAGCGCCTGGGCTTCGGGCTCCCAGAAGCCGTAGGGCTTGCCGTCGCGGTAGATCCGCACTCCGAGGCCGCTGGCCACGGCCGAGAGGGGCTTGCCGCATTCGTCGTCGCGGACCACCCGCTCGGCGAGCCGCACCCGCCCGCTCGAGGAGGCGAGGTCGGCGATATAGTCGGCGATATGGGCGCCGGTGGTCGAGCCGGCGAGGAGCAGGCCGGCGAAGCTGACTGGGTTGATCACGGTGCTCGCGCCCGCCTGGCGGGCGAGCAGCTCATTGTCCTCGTTGCGCACGGCGACGCTGATGTTGAGCTTCGGCGCGAGGTGGCGGGCGGTGAGGGTGATCAGGATCGAGGTGTCGTCGCGGCCGGCCGACACGATGAGCGCCCGGGCTTCCCCGATCCGAACCGCCGTCAGGGTCTTGTCGCGGGTGGCGTCGGCCTCGACGACCGCGCAGCCCAGCGACTTCGCCCGTTCCAGCGCCTCGGAGCTCGGGTCGATCACGACGATCTCCTGCGCCGTCGTCCCGAGCGCCATCAGCTCGTCGACCGCTTCGGCCCCGCTGGTGCCGAAGCCGGCGACGACGATATGCCCGCGGAGGCTCTCCTGAATCCTTGCCATGCGCCATTTGTCCCATGTCCGGCGGAAAACGAAGGTGTAGGCGGTGCCGATGAAGATCAGCACGAAGAACACCCGGATCGGGGTCACCACGAAGGCGTCGAACATCCGCGCCCGGTCGCTGACCGGGACGATGTCGCCATAGCCCGTCGTGGTGATCGAGATCATCGTGAAATAGACGACGTCGAGGAAGCTCACCGAATTGTCGTAATTGTCCTTGAGGCCGAGGCGCTCGAACCAGTGGACGGCGATCGCCAGCGCCAGCAGGCCGAGCACCAGTCCGGCGCGCCAGGCGATCTGCACCCAGACCGGCCAGGCGCTCTTGCGGCGAAGGGTCACCGCATCCGGCCCGCGCGGGCGAGGCATCAGCCGTAGAGCTCCGCGAGCCGCGCCAGCGAGGCCCCGTGGGTGAGATCGAGATGGAGCGGGGTGACCGAGACGTAGCCGTCGGCGACCACTTCCAGGTCGGTGGCGTGGCCGGGAGTCTCGACCATCGGCGCGAGGCCGAACCAGAAATAATCGTAGCCGCGCGGATCGGTGCGCCGGACGATCCTGAGGCGGGCGTAGTCGTGGCGGCCCTGAGGCGCCACCCGCACGCCCTTCACCTGGTCCGGCGCGAGCGCCGGGAAGTTGACGTTGACGAGGGTGCGCGGCGGCATCCCCGCCTCGACGATCGGGCGGAGCACCCGTTCGCCCCACGCATCGGCCGCGGCGAAGGGGACCGTGTCGCCCATCCCCTCCTTCGCATAGGCCTGGCTGAGGGCGATGGCCGGGATCCCCGCCATCGCGCCTTCCATCGCCGCCGAGACGGTTCCGGAATAGGTGACGTCCTCGCCGAGATTGGCGCCGCGATTGACTCCGGAGAGGACGAGATCCGGCGGCTCGTCCTTCATGAGGTGGGCGACCGCCATCATCACCGCGTCGGTGGGGGTGCCGGTGACGCAGAAGCGGCGCTCGCCCAGCTTCCTGAGGCGGACCGGGCGGGTGAGGGTGAGCGAGTGGCCGGCGCCGGACTGCTCCTCGGTCGGGGCGACGGTCCAGACGTCGTCCGAGAATCGCCTCGCGATCCGCTCGAGCACCTTGAGCCCGCCCGCGTTCAAGCCGTCGTCGTTGGTGAGCAGGATGCGCATCGCGTCTGCGCTAGGGCGGGCATCCCGGCGGCGCAAGCTCAGCAACCATCGCCGCGATTCGGGAGTTGGTCGGATCGAAGAAGGAGAGAGCTATGCAGGTTCCGCACAATAGCTTCGTCGTCGTCGCCGACGGCAAGAAGATGCTGTTCTTCCGCAACGAGGGCGATTCGCAATTCCCCAAGCTGGAGGTCGAGCGCAAGCGCGAGACGACCGACGCTTACGATCGCGATCAGAAGACCGACCTCGCCGGGCAGGCGCCGAGCGGCTCCTCCGGGGCCGGCTACAGCAGCTACGGCGAGGTCGACTTCCATCAGCTCGAGGAGGAGCGCTTCGCCGCGGAGACCGCCGAGATGCTCCGCAAGCGGGCGCTGAGGAACGACTTCGAATCGCTGATCATCGTCGCCCCGCCCAAGACGCTGGGCGAGCTTCGCAAACATTATCACAAGGAGGTGGAGAAGCGCCTCGCCGGGGAGGTCGCCAAGGATCTGACCGGCCATCCCGTGACGGAGATTGAGAAAATCCTGCAATCCGCCTAGCCCGGCCCGGGCTTCGGCCGGGGGGCGGACCGTCAACCGTTCAAGGAGTTGCAATGCGTATCCATCTCAGCCTGATCGCCGGCCTCGCGCTCGCCGTCGCCGCGCCGGCCCCGGCCGCGGTCGCCGTCGGCGCCACCGTCAAGGACACCAAGGGCGGAGTGGTCGGAACGATCACCCGGGTCGAGGGCGGCAACCTGGTCCTCAAGACCGACCGCCACGAGGTGACCCTGCCGGTCACCAGCTTCACCGCCACCGACGAGGGCGCGCTGTTCGGCATGACCCGCGACCAGCTCAACGCCGAGGTCGACAAGGCCAAGGCCGCGTCCGACGCCCAGATCGTCGCGGGAGCGACGGTGAAGGGCGCGGCGGGCGCCGTCGTCGGGACGATCGAGGCGGTGGATGCCGAGTTCGTGACCCTAAAGCTGGCCTCGGGAACCAGCATCCGCCTGCCGCGCAACGCGGTCGCCGGAGGCCCCGACGGGCCGGTCACCGGCATGACCGCCGAGCAGATCGAAGCCGCCGCGAAGGCCGCTTCGCCGTCTTAGCGTTTTCTCGTCATGCCAGCGAAGGCTGGCATCCATCCCGCATTCCGGGGAAGGCTCCGACCCGGCATGGACCCCAGCTTTCGCTGGGGTGACGGTGTCTCGCTGGGGTGACGCCGTGTCGCTGGGGTGACGCCGTGTCGCCGGGCTGTGGGATGAAAAAAGGCCGCGGGGCGAAGGGTTCCCCGCGGCCTTCCCTTTGTCCGGCCGGCGGATCAGTCGCCGGCGCGGGAGATCCTGCGGCGCGCGACCAGGGCCGCGGCGGCCGCTCCGAAGAGGAGGACCATCGGCGGGGCCGGAACGTCGTGGCCGCCGTTCGAGCTCGAGGTCGATGTCGAGGTCGAGCTTCCGCTCGAGGTCGAGCCCGAGGTCGAGCTGCTCGTGCTGCTCGAGGTGCTGGCCGAGGTCGAGGCGCTGGTCGAGGCGCTGGTCGAGGTCGAGGAGCTGGTCGAGCTCGACGTGCTGGCGAAGCTCGACGACGAGGAGGTCGTCGAGACGTTGCCGCTCGAGGTGCTGGTCGAGGAGCCGCCGGTCGACGTCGAGGTCGAGCTTCCGCCCGTCGAGCTCGAGGTCGAGCTTCCGCCCGTCGAGGTGGAGCTGCCGCCGGTCGAGGTGGAGGTCGAGCCGCCGCTGGTCGAGGTCGAGCCGCCGCTGGTCGAGCTTCCGCCCGTCGAGGTCGAGCTTCCGCCGGTCGAGGTCGAGCTTCCGCCGGTCGAGGTCGAGCCGCCGCTGGTCGAGGTCGAGCTTCCGGTGCTTCCGCCGGTCGAGGTGCTGGTCGACGCCGTGAAGATGGCGTTGCCGCTCGATCCGCCGAAGAAGCCGCCGCTGAAGAAGCCGCCGCCGAAGCCGCCGCCGAAGCCGCCGCTGCCGCCGATCACGGCCACTCCGGCGCCGGGCCCGCCGCCGGCCAACGGCGGCAGGGGCGGAAGCGGGGGAAGGGGCATGGCGCCGCCCGGGTAGCTGACCGTGCGGGTGGTGGTGGTCACGCCCGGCTTGACGACGCAGGCGGTGCGCACCCTCTTGTAGCGCTTCAGCGGCTTGACCCGGGCGTAGCGCCGCGGAGCGGTCTTCACCATCTTGGCATGCTTGACGAAGCTTGGCCGCTGGGGCGGGTTCTCCGCGACATGGACCGCGCCGCCACCGAGGATCGCTCCACCGGCGGCGCAGGCGCAGAGTTTAGCGAGGGCCATTCTTACCGACATGACAGCGCACCTTGTTCCAGGTTCCGATGCGTGGCCGGAAGTCCCCATTGGAAATCCGGCGTCGGCATCGAGCTACACACACAGATGCAAAGGAAAGCTTTAAGTGCAAGCGCGTTAACCATGAAGTTGCCCTGAAATGCCTGCGAAATGCCTGCCGAGGCCAGTTCCGTCCCATTTGAGGACAGGGCGGGACGAGGCGTGAACGAATAGGTCGCGGCACCGGCCGGCCAAACATGGTTAACGCAAGGTTGAGGCTCCGATTCGCCTGGCTTCGGGAGAGAATCGGGGCGGGCGCGGCGAGGTCGTCGCTATGGGGCAAAAAAGTCACTCCCGAAGCGCGAATCCGTGTGAATTTTTAACCGCTATTTGAGTGACTTGTACTGCCCCTTTGCGAAGCGTATAGGCGCGCTGGGGCAAGCTTCGACATTTCCGGACGACTCGGAAGCGGGGCTTCAGGAGGTAGCGTGACCGCTGGGCGCGGTGCGTTAAGGAGTGGAGGGGTTATGGCGACGGCTCTGAGTGACGTTTACGGCTCGGTCTACGCTCTGGGAGGGGTGCCTGACACCTATCGCCCGAGCGCCAACGAAGAGTTCATGAATCCCGTGCAGCTGGCCTATTTCCGCCAGAAGCTGCTCGGCTGGAAGGACGAGATCCTGCGCGAATCGCAAGGGACGATGGCGTCGCTGAAAAGCGGCCCGATCCGCGAGGCGGACGTCACCGACCGCGCCTCGTCGGAAACCGACTGGGCGATCGAGCTCAGGACCCGCGACCGGCAGCGCAAGCTCATCTCGAAGATCGACTCGGCGCTTCGCCGGATCGACACCGGCGAGTACGGCTTCTGCGAGGTCACCGGCGAGCCGATCTCGCTGGCCCGGCTCGAGGCCCGGCCGATCGCGACGATGACGGTCGAGGCCCAGGAGCGGCACGAGCGCAACGAGCGAATCACCCGCGACGACTGACGGCGGCGTCGCCGCCGTCACCGGCTCCCTTGGGTGAAGACCCCTCTCCCTCGAGGGGAGAGGGATGCGACGCGCTAGCGTCGCCGGGTGAGGGCCTGTCGCAGGCAATGCCCTCGTCCTGGTCGCTTCGCGACCTGTCCCTCTCCCCTTCAGGGAGAGGGGTATCGGTGAGAATGCGCTGAGCCCTTCACCGCCGCGGTCCCCAGCCTTCGCTGGGACGACGTGCACCGTCATTGCGAGCGGAGCGGAGCAATCCAGGGGCCGAGCAGGGCGCGCGCGCCGCGGCTGGATTGCCGCGTCGCTGCGCTTCTCGCAATGACGAAGGTCGGAAGAGAGCGGCCTAGTGGTGGAGGCCGGCTATCTCTTCCTTGATCCAGAGCTTTTCCTTCTTGAGCCTGGAGAGGGTGGCCATGTCCGGCAAGGGCCGCTGATTTTCTTCTTCGATCCGCGCTTCGATGTCCGCGTGGCGGTGCTGCAATGCCGAGATATGCGCCTGTTGCATTCCCATCTCCTAGGCTGTTGGGCAGGGTGATCAACGTCCGGAGGCGTGGCCTGTCTCCCATCGATCCGATGGCCGCCGCATTATGTACGACGGGCCGTTAATGATCTATCTATAGCGCGTTTCGAAACGCTCGGACAAGCGGCTGAGGAGGGCATGGAGTCGATCGATGGAAGCAGCGTCCCGGCGGCCGCGCGGCTGGTCCGCCTGCGCCTCGAGCATCGCGACCTTGACGCCGCGATCGACGCGCTTCGAGCCACCCCCGCGCCCGACCAGCTCCAGATCGCCCGGCTGAAGAAGCGCAAGCTCCGGCTGCGCGACGAGATCAAGCTGCTCGAGGACCAGCTGATCCCCGACATCATCGCCTGAAGTCGCCTCAAATCGTCATTGCGAGCGAAGCGAAGCAATCCAGCGCGGCATCCACCCCAGGGCGGCGAGAATGGATTGCTTCGTCGCGTCGCTCCTCGCAATGACGGGCTCCCCGCCGTCCCACAGCGGGACTTTCCCCCCTTCACCATCTTTGCGCATGGTCCCGCGGGCACGGCTGTGGCAGCATGAGCGGATGCAGGAAGCGCGCGCGCCTCTCACCGCCAAGCTGGTCGCCTCGCTCTATACCGAGGCGATGCTGCTCGCCGACGAGGCGCGCTCCTATTTCGATTCGAACGGCCGGGCCGACCGCGATTCGCTCGATCCGATCGACCGGGTCGGCTTTTCCTGCGAGTCGCTGAAGGTCACGACCCGGCTGATGCACGTCATCGCCTGGCTTCTGACCCAGCGGGCGGTCGAGTCGGGCGAGCTCAGCCGTCACCAGGCCCGCCGGCCGGCGCGCCGGCTCGGCGACGCCCCCGAGAGCGACGAGGCCCTGCTTGAGCGGCTGCCGGAAAGCGCGCTCGCCCTCGTCAACGCCAGCCGCGACCTCTACTCGAGGGTCAGGCGCATGGACGAGGCCGGCGGCCTCGGCCCGGAGCCGCAGGCGAGCCCGGCGCGAAGCCTGATGAGCCGCCTGGAACGGTCGCTTTAGCCGCGCTCCTCCCCGGAACGGGGAGGGGGACCATGCGAAGCATGGTGGAGGGGGCCCACCTCCGAGCCGCCCCTAGTCCGGGCCCTCTCCACCACGCCGCTTCGCGTCGCGGTCCCCCTCCCCGTTCCGGGGAGGAGCTAAAGCCCGGCTTTCGCCGTCAGCTCCGCCTTCGCTTCCTCATATTGCCGGATCAGCTCCGCGACATAATCCCCGGCCGGCCTCACCCGGTCGATCGCTCCGATGCCCTGGCCGGAGCCCCAGATGTCGCGCCAGGCCTTCTTGGCGCTGTCGCCGCCGCCGAAATCCATGGTCTTGAGATCGCCTTCGGGCAGATTGTCGGGATCGAGCCCGGACGCCGCGATCGAGGCGCGCAGGTAGTTGCCGTGCACCCCGGTGAACAGGCTCGAATAGACGATGTCGGCCGCCCGCCCGTCGCATATCCCCTGCTTGTAGGCCTCGGCGGCATTGGCCTCCTCGGTGGCGATGAACGGCGAGCCGATATAGCCGAGGTCGGCGCCCATCGCCTGCGCGGCGAGGATGGCCCGGCCGGTGGCGATCGCCCCCGACAGGATCAGCGGCCCGTCGAACCACTGGCGGATCTCCTGGACGAGGGCGAAGGGCGACAGAGTCCCGGCATGGCCGCCGGCGCCGGCGGCGACGGCGATCACTCCGTCCGCGCCTTTCTCCACCGCCTTGCGGGCGAAGCGGTCGTTGATGATGTCGTGGAGGGTGATCCCGCCCCAGCCGTGCACCGCCTGGTTGACCTCCACGATCGCGCCCAGCGAAGTGATAACGATAGGCACCTTCCATTTGGCGCAGGTCGCCATGTCCTGCTGCAGCCGGTCGTTCGAGCGGTGGACGATCTGGTTGACCGCATAAGGCGCTGCGGGGGTATCGGGATGGTCCCGGTCCCAGGCGGCGAGCTCCTCGGTGATGCGGTGGAGCCATTCGTCGAGCAGGCTCTGCGGCCGCGCGTTCAGCGCCGGGAAGGAGCCGACGATCCCCGCCTTGCACTGGGCGATGACGAGGTCGGGGTTGGAGACGATGAACAGCGGCGCGCCGATGGCCGGAAGGCGAAGGCGCTGGAGGACGGCGGGAAGGGTCATTGCGCCGCCTTAACGGAAGCGGGAGCGGAGGCAAGGATGACGCGTCGTCCGAGCGAAGGCTGGGACCCAGGGGGTGAGAGTCGCCGGGCGTTTCACCCGCCGGGGCCCCAGCCTTCGCTGGGGCGACCGTCACTCGACTTCCCGCCCGCGCGTCTCCGGCAGCAGGAAGAGGCCGACGACGAGCGTCAGCACCGCGATCCCGATCGGGTACCAGAGCCCGTAATAGATATCCCCCGTCGCCGCGACCATGGCGAAGGCGGTGGTGGGAAGGAAGCCGCCGAACCAGCCGTTGCCGATATGATAGGGCAGCGACATCGAGCTGTAGCGGATCCGGCTCGGGAACAATTCGACCAGCAGCGCCGCGATCGGCCCGTAGACCATCGTCACGTAGAGGACGAGGATGAAGAGGATGGCGACGACGAGCGGCTTGTCGACCCGGGCCGGATCGGCCTTGGCGGGATAGCGGGCGCGCTCGAGCGCCGCCCTGATAGCCGCCTCGGCGGCCGCGGCCCAGCTTTTGTAGACGTCCGCCCCGCCGGCCGACGGGGCATTGGGGATGTCGACGAACTCGCTGCCGATCTTGAGCCGCGCCCCGGTTCCGAACTCGGTGTCGACCGAAGCGTAGCCGATGCCCGCCTTGGCGAGCAGGCTCTTGGCGATGTCGCAGCCGTTGCGGTTGAAGCTCGTCTTGCCGATCGGATCGAACTGGACCGAGCAGACGCGGCTGTCGGCCATCACCTCCACCGGCGCCTGGCGCTGGGCCTCGTAGAGCGCCGGGTTGGCCGCCCGGGTCAGCCCCTCGAACAGCGGGAAATAGGTCAGCGCCGCGAGCGCGCAGCCGGCGAGGATGATCGGCTTGCGGCCGATCCGGTCCGACAGCCAGCCGAACAGGACGAAGAAGGGGGTCGCGAGCGCCAGCGCGACGGCGATCAGGATGTTGGCGGTGGCGCCGTCGACCTTCAGGGTCTTCTCGAGGAAGAAGAGGGCGTAGAACTGGCCGGTGTACCAGACCACCGCCTGGCCGGCGACGGCTCCGAACAGGGCGATGAGGACGATCTTGGCATTGCCCCATTGCGCGAAGCTCTCCCGAAGCGGCGCCTTCGAGGTCGTGCCTTCCTCCTTCATCTTGCGGAAGACCGGGCTCTCCTCGAGCTTCAGCCGGATCCACAGCGAGACGGCGAGAAGCAGGATCGAGACGAGGAAGGGCAGTCGCCATCCCCAGTCGGCGAAGGCCTGCTCGCCGAGCGCGGTGCGGGTGCCGATGACGACGATGAGGGCCGCGAACAGGCCCAGGGTCGCCGTCGTCTGGATCCAGCTGGTGTAGAAGCCGCGCCGCCCCGGCGGGGCGTGCTCGGCGACATAGGTGGCGGCGCCGCCATATTCGCCGCCCAGCGCCAGCCCCTGGAGCAGCCGAAGGGTGACGAGGGCGACCGGCGCGGCCACCCCGGCGCTTGCATAGCTGGGCAGGAGCCCGACCGCGAAGGTCGACAGGCCCATGATCCCCATCGTGACGAGGAAGGTATATTTGCGCCCGACGAGGTCGCCGATCCGCCCGAACACCAGCGCCCCGAACGGCCGGACCGCGAAGCCGGCGGCGAAGGCGGCGAGGGCGAAGATGAAGCCGGTCGTCTCGTTGACGCCCGAGAAGAACTGGCTCGAGATGATCGTCGCGAGCAGCCCGTAGAGGTAGAAATCATACCATTCGAAGATCGTGCCGAGCGAGGCGGCGGCGATGACGCGCGCGTCGCGGCGGGCGGAGGGGGCGGGGGCGGTGGCGGGGGCGGGGGTGGTGGCCATGGGACGGTGTGTTCCGTGAATCCGCGCCGGGCGCAACCCGTCGCCCCAGCGGAGCTGGGGCCCCGGCGGGTGAAAAGCGCAGG
>DASVVX010000178.1:0-13983 GCA_036386295.1 Allosphingosinicella sp. | reverse complement strand
GGGCGCGAAGGACGGCGGCTTTCATGGGCAAGGGAAACTCGTCATTGCGAGGAGCGAAGCGACGAAGCTATCCAGCGGGCGGACGCGCAGCACTGGATTGCTTCGCTTCGCTCGCAATGACGGCGTCGGTCACGCATGTTTCGAAAACTCGATCCGGGCGATCGCCCGGTTGTGCACTTCGTCCGGTCCGTCCGCCAGACGCAGCGTCCTGATACCCGCCCAGGACTTGGCGAGCTCGAAATCCTGCGACACTCCGGCGCCGCCATGGGCCTGGACGGCGTCGTCGATGATCCGGAGCGCCATGTTGGGGGCGTAGACCTTGATCATCGCGATCTCGGCGGCGGCGGCCTTGTTGCCGGCCTTGTCCATCATGTCGGCGGCCTTGAGGCATAAGAGGCGCGACATGTCGATGTCGATCCGGGCGGCGGCGACGCGTTGCTCCCAGACGCTGTGCTCCATGAGGCGCTTGCCGAAGGCGGTGCGCGACTGGAGGCGCTTCACCATCGCCTTCAGAGCCTCCTCGGCGACCCCGATGGTGCGCATGCAATGGTGGATCCGGCCCGGCCCGAGCCTCCCCTGCGCGATCTCGAAGCCGCGGCCCTCGCCGAGCAGCATGTTGGACGCGGGGATGCGGACGTCCTTGAGCTCCACCTCCATATGGCCGTGGGGGGCGTCGTCATAGCCGTAGACGGTGAGCGCCCGCTCGATCGTAACGCCGGGAGCGTCGAGCGGCATCAGCACCATCGACTGCTGGCGGTGCCTGTCCGCCGACGTGTCGGTCTTGCCCATGACGATGGCGACCTTGCAGCGCGGATCGCCCGCTCCGCTCGACCACCATTTGCGGCCGTTGAGGACATAGTCGTCGCCGTCGCGGCGGATCTCGCACTGGATGTTGGTCGCGTCCGAGGAGGCGACGGCGGGCTCGGTCATCAAAAAGGCGGAGCGGATCTCGCCGTTCATCAGCGGGCGAAGCCACTGCTCCTTCTGCTCGCGGGTGCCGTAGCGGTGCAGGACCTCCATGTTGCCGGTGTCGGGCGCGGAGCAGTTGAAGACCTCGCTCGCCCAGCCGATCCGCCCCATCTCCTCGGCGCAAAGGGCGTATTCGAGGTTGGTGAGCTGGGTGCCCTCGAACTCGAAGCTCTCGTCGACGTGGCGGAGCGCCTGGCCCGGCGGCATGAACAAATTCCACAGGCCGGCGGCGCGCGCCTCGGGCTTCAGCTCCTCGATCACCTCGACCGGCTGCCAGCGGTCGCCGGCGGCTAGCTGGGACTTGTAATCCTTGTTGCGCGGCCGAATCCGAGTCTCGACGAACTCGCGCACCCGATCGCGGTAAAAAGCCTGCCGTTCCGTAAGGTCGAAGTCCATCCGGCCGGGTTCCTCATGCTGGCATTGTCGGCCCTCGCTGCCAGAAACGGCGGAAGCGCGCCAGTGCCTCGGGAAACCTAATGCCGAGTGCCGCCACCTTTCTCGCGCCTACCATGACGGAGAAGCCAGGCGGCGACCGTGGCTATCGCGGCGGCAATCGCCAGCAACGAGGACAGGCCTACCTGCAGGCCTTCGGCGCCCGTCCGCCCATGGTCAGCCCGCAGCAGCAGCCAGAGCGCGTAGCCGCCGGCCAGCAGCCCTATGGCGATGCCGAGCAGGATCGGAACGATCGGGCCTCGCTTCGCTTCGGTCTCAGGCGCTGCGCGCAATTCGAGCCCGGGCTTGACCGGCTCGGGGCGAGGCGTCTCGGTCGGAGGGGTACTGCCCCCTCCGGCGAGGGCGCTTTCGGCGGCCTTCGCTACAGCCGTGGCTCGGTCCCGGGCCAGGGACCGCAGGAACGGGAGGCTCGCCTTGGTGCCGACGCGGCGCAGGCTGCGCGCCAGCTGCAGGCGGACCATGTCGTCCGGGTCGCCGACGGCCCGCCCCAGCCAAACAGCGGCGCGATCCCCGCCTAGCCTGCCCAGCGCGCTCGCGACATAGGTCCGGGTAAGAGCGCTCTCCTCATCGTTGAGAAGCATCGGTCCTAGACGCTCGGCGAGCAGGGGCTGCTCCAAACGACCGAGCGTGACGATCGCGGTATGCCGAAGATCGTCCCCTGTGCCGGGCTCGTCGAGCAGGTCGAGGAGGACGTGAACGCCCTCGGGCCCGAGCGCCAGCCATTGCTCGAGGGGGGCCGGTTCCCGGCTTCGCAGAAGATGCTCTATCCTGAGGCGGAGCACCGCGCGGGATTCGGTGGGCGCGGCCACGCGCAGGCCTTGCAGCTCCAGCTCCCTGTCGCCCTCCGGCATGATATCGGCCTCCAGTCGGACGGGCTGCTCGGTGGAACGATATTCCTCATCGCCGGCCGGGCGCGAAGGACCCGCGGGGCGCTCGAAACGGTCCGTGCTCATCCTCAGCTACCTTTCAGGGCGTCATCGAGTGCACCAGCCCATGCTTCCTCACCCGGTTGATCTGGCCCGGGGTGACGACGTCGCTGTCCGACCTGGACAGGGAAAACATGAAATTGTCTGAAATGTCCGAGGCCGACGGATCGGTATCGGCGAGCCCGTCGTCCTCGTCCGCATGTTCCAGGCCGAGATAATGGCCTCCCTCATGAGCGAATGTCTGGCCGAGATTGACCGTATCGGAGTCGCGGCGGACAACCAGACCGCTCGAAGCCCCCTGCTTGTCGACCGGGCCATCGACGGGCGAGCTGCCGAAAGCGCCGTCAAATCGGCCCTCGACGAAGAAGACGTCGAGATACCAATTGTCGACCGTATAGGCCGAGCGCAGGTCGTTGATTTCGCTCTGGCTGTCGATGAACCGGAAGCGGGCCTTGTCCGCGTCCATCTGAGGCGTTCCTTCGATCCGGTACAGTTCGACTCCGTACACCGTCAGGTCGCGGGCCTGATAGATGCCGGAGGCAATGTCGGCGGCGGCCCGCCGATATTCATTGCGCTCTTCGGCGCTGAAATCCCCCACGCGGATGATGTTGTAGCCGATGACCCGCATCGTCCGCCAGACTTGGTCCGATCTGGGAGTGAAACCCGAGCCGCTCATCGAATATTCGAATGTAAGATCACCTTTGGCATGAAAGACTTGGAAGATGTTACCGCCCTCGCTGTGCGAGGTGAACCAGTTTCCGTAGGCGCTCGACCAGGGTTCCACCACCACGTCGCCGGAGAGATCGAAGGAGAAGGTCTTGACCTCGTTGCCGGAGTCGGTCGCACGCACGGTCACGGTTCGCCCGAGATTGACCGGATTGTCGGTGCCGTTGACCCATTCCACGTCGGCGAAGCACTGCCACCGTCTCGTCCCGAAATCGAACTTGGGCGCGCCGACGTTGCCGGACTGCGTCCAGAAGCCGGGTGTCACGTACATCTGAACCGGATTTCGGGTGAATATTCCGACATTGGCGCCCAGGCAATGCGTGCCGCCCGCCTCGTCGCGCAGCGTTGCGAGCAGGAAGAATTCTCCGGACCGGCGCGAGACGAAGCCCCCGATGTCCACCGAACCTCGCTCGACCGCCTCCGCGCTGAGCCGCCGGTGAATGCGCGCCCTGCGTCCGGAAGGGAAGCGAACGGCGAGCGAGAGGATCTCGGGCCGTACTGACGAGCCCGGCGTGAAATCGAAACGCACCGAGAAGGTTTCGTCGACATAGACTCTGCCGGGGCCTCTGTCGGCGTCTCCGGAGGCGCGGATCGCGGTCAGCAGCGGACGGACGGGACGGGCCCCATAGGTGGTGCCGATAGCCGTTAAGAGCTTGTCGGGACGGATCAGTCGTGCCGCGACAAGATCGACAGTGCTGCCGATCGGCCCGGCGCGGCGCAGGGCTATCAGGTCAGCCGCGCTCCTGCGGTCGAACAGGCTGTTGCGGACCAGATCGTCCATGTCGGCGCGATTGAGATCGACAGGCTCTTGCCAGTTCCCGAATGGTCGGCGCCGGGACAACAGTTCGGAGGCGCTCGCCATGCCCCCGCTGCCACGATCTTGATCCGTCATGTTAGCTCATCCTAACTCAACAGAATAAATTGATATGATCTGAAATTATACTATTGCCTCCTTTCGAGCAAGGCGCCCGGCTTCCAAGTTTAAAGATAGATATCTTTTATAAAACCATAGTTATTTTGCAAATAGTTAGGGATGGAGGGGCGGAGCTTGGTCGACACGTCGGGACCGGTTGTGGGAACAGCCGCGCGTGCAGGCCGTTACGCCCCCGTGCCGAACGCTGCCCCCAGTTTCCTGCTGCTCACTCGCATCGGCTTCGCCGCGCGCGGGCTGCTCTATCTCGTCGTCGGTTATCTGGCGCTGAAGCTGGGGCGGGCCGAGGATGCGGGCGGGGCGTTGGACTGGCTGAGCGGCAAGACAGGGGGGATGGCGCTCGGAATGCTCGCCTTCGGCTTCGCCGCCTACGGCATCTGGCGGGTCGTCGACTCGATCTTCGACACGCAGGGCAAGGGCAAGGAGATCAAGGGCGTCCTCGGCCGGCTCGCCGGAGCGCTGAGCGGCCTCATCCATCTCGGGCTCGCCTACACGACGGTGAAGCTGGCGCTGGGCAGCGGCTCGGGCGGGGATTCGAGCGCCAAGGCGGAAAGCGGCGCGGCGACGGCGATGAGCCTGCCCGGCGGCGAGGCCCTGCTCTTCGCGGCCGCGGCGATCCTCGCGGTCGCGGGAGTAGCCCAGTTCGGGATCGCCCTCAAGCGGGGCTTCTGCAAGCATCTCGCGCCCGAGGCGCGCGATCGCTGGTGGGTGATCGCGGCCGGGGTCGGCGGCCATGCCGCGCGCGGCGCCATCTTCCTCGCCGCCGCCTGGCTGGTGCTCAACGCCGGCCTCCATCACGAGGCGAAGGAGGCCGGGGCGCTCGCCGACGCCCTGCGCAGCATGCCCGGGGCGCTTCGGGCGGCCGTCGCCGCCGGCCTGTGCCTGTTCGGCGCCTACAGCCTCATCGAGGCGCGCTACCGGATCATCCCCGATCCCCACGTCGGGCACCGGGTCGCCGGCGCCTTGTCCTAGGCCGGGCGGACCCGCCGGGGCCTTCCGAGCGTAATTGCGCCCGATGACCAAGCGCGAGGCGATCTTCCCCACCTTCTTCCTGTCCGGGTTCGAATGCTCGACCTTCGACTGGCACGACAAGGGCCGCCGCGACCTGTGCGAGGAGACGCAGCATCGCGGCCATTCCGACGAGGACTACCGGATGCTGCGCGAGCTCGGCATCGCGGTGGCGCGCGAAGGGGTGCCCTGGCCGCTGGTCGACAAGGGCGGGGGCGATTACGATTTCTCCTACGTCGACCCGTTCCTCGAGGCTCAGCGGCGCCACTCGATCCTGCCGATCTGGGACCTGTGCCACTACGGCTATCCCGACGGGCTCGACCCGTTCGGCGACGAATTCACCGAGCGCTTCGTCGCTTATGCCCGCGCGGCCGCCCGCTATGTCGCAAGCCAAGCGCATCACGGGCCGCTCTTCTTCACCCCGACGAACGAGCCGACCTTCTTCGGCTACATGGCGGGGGAATGGGGCTGGGCGGCGCCGTTCGGCAAGGACCGCGACACTCGGCGGCGGCTCACCCTCGCGCTGGCCCGGGCCGACATCGCGGCGGTGAACGCGATCCGCGAGGATTTCCCCGAAGCCAGGATGGTCCATATCGACCCGCTCATCTGGGTCGTCCCGCCGCGCGACCGGCCCGATCTCGCCGAGGCGGCGCACCTCGAATCCTACGACGACGCCTATCTCGCCTGGGACGCCATCTCCGGCCGGCGCTTCCCGGAGCTGGGCGGCTCGCCCGAGATCCTCGATATCATCGGCTTCAACAATTACAGCTTCGGCCAGATGGAATATCGCGAGAAGGGGCCCCACGCCCCGCTCGACCCCGGCGACGACCGGATCCGCCCCCTGTGCGACCTGATCGAGGAGGGCTGGAAGGTCTACGACCGGCCCTGCATCGTCGCCGAGACGTCAGGCCTCAAGGGCGGCCGCCCGGACTGGCTGAACGACGTCGTGACGGAAAGCCTCGCCGCCGTGAACCGCGGCGTCGACCTCCAGGGCATCTGCCTGTTCCCGGCGGTCGACATGCCCGACTGGGGCACCGGCGAATGGGTCCACAACGGCATCGCCGACGTCGAGCGCCTGCCGAGCGGGGCGCTGATGCGGGTGCCTTACGTCCCCTATGTCGAGGCGCTCCACCGCTGGCAGCGGCGGCTGAGCCGGGTGACGGCGCTGGACGAGGACCCTTTCGACGCGGCCGTGAACCTCGAGGACATCGTCAGGGCGGCGAGGGAGATGGCTCCGGACGCCGATCCCGACTGGCATTGACCCGCTCGCGCGGGGGCCCCGGAGGCGGGGCGCTCAGCGCTCCGGCGCGTGGGCGAGGCATTCGACCTCGACGAGGGCGCCGAGGGCGAGGCCGTCCGCTCCGAAGGCGCTCCGGGCCGGGAGCCGGTCCGGCCTGAAATAGGTGACGTAGACGGCGTTGAACGCCTGCCACTCGGCCATGTCGTCGATCATCACCGTGCATTTGAAGACGTCGTCGAACGAGAGGCCGGCGCGCTTCAGCATCGCTCCGATATTGTCCATCGTCCGGCGGGCCTGGGCCTCGATCCCGGCGGCGAGCTTGCCGTCCTCGCCGGTGCCGATGGCTCCGGACAGGTAGAGGACGTCGCCGACCCGCACCGCCGAGGAGAAAGGCAGCCGGAAGCCGCCGGCGCGGGCCGCGGCCTGAAGCGCCGCGTCGGGCGGATAATGTTCGACCGCCGGGCGCTGGGCGGCGGCCGCTCCCGCCGGCGACAGGGCCGCGATGGCCGCGAGCAAGGCTTTGCGCATGGCATCTCCCGGTTGACGGCCCCAGTCGGGCAGGCCATCCCCGACCGCGAAGGAGAGCCCCGATGAGCGAGATAGCCGAACTGGCCGCGTTCAGGGAAGAGACCCGCGCCTGGCTCGAGGCGAATTGCCCGGCCGAGATGCGCGAGCCGATCCGCGACGAGAGCGACATGTGCTGGGGCGGGCGCAACTTCAGGTTCAAGAACGAGGCGCAGAAGCGCTGGCTGGACGTCATGGCCGAGCGCGGCTGGACCGTCCCCGACTGGCCGACCGAATATGGCGGCGGCGGGCTGTCGCCGGCGCAGACCAAGATCCTCAAGCAGGAGATGGCGCGGATCGGGGCGCGCAATCCGCTGACCAGCTTCGGCATCTCGATGCTCGGCCCGGCGCTTCTCAAATATGGCAGCGAGGAGCAGAAGAAGCGCTTCCTGCCCGAGATCGCCCGCGGCGAGATCCGCTGGTGCCAGGGCTATTCGGAGCCGGGCGCGGGCTCGGACCTCGCCTCGCTCCAGACCAAGTGCGAGGACAAGGGCGACCACTGGCTGGTCAACGGCCAGAAGGTCTGGACCAGCTATGCCGACAAGGCGGACTGGATCTTCTGCCTGGTCCGCACCGACTTCGAGGCGCCCAAGCACAAGGGGATCAGCTTCCTCCTGTTCGACATGGCGACGCCCGGCGTGTCGACCAGGCCGATCCTCCTCATCTCGGGCTACTCGCCCTTCTGCGAGACCTTCTTCGACGACGTGAAGGTGCCCAAGGACCAGGTGGTGGGCGAGGTCAACAAGGGCTGGGACGTCGCCAAATATCTGCTCGGCCACGAGCGCGAGATGATCAGCGGCATGGGGCTGGGCGGCCAGACGGGGAGTCTCGGCGAGGCCTTCGCCGACGTGGTCGCCGACGACCCGGTGCTCCGCGCCGACATGGCCCGCTTCGACGTCGACGCCATGGCCTACCGGGCGATGTCGGAGCGGTTCATCGACGAGCTGAAGGCCGGAATGGCGCATCCGGCGCAGCCGTCGATGATGAAATATGCGGGCACCGAATTGAACAAGGCGCGGCACGAGCTGGTCATGGCGGCCGGCGGCTCCGACTCGCTCGAATGGGAGAGCGACCGCTCGAAGAAGGGCAAGGCGGCGCGCGAGTGGCTGAGGACCAAGGCCAATTCGATCGAGGGCGGGACCAGCGAGGTCCAGCTCGGGATCATCGCGAAACGCATTCTGGATTTGCCGGGGGCTTAAACCGTCATTCCAGCGAAAGCTGGAATCCATACGGTCCTGGTGACACGAAGACAGCATGGACCCCAGCCTTCGCTGGGGTGACGGAGATGGGAATGCCGCTCTACCTCACCGAAGACCAGGTCATGCTCCGCGACACCGCGCGCGAGCTGATGGCCGACGAAGGGTCGATCGCCAACCAGCTGCGCAAATATCGCGACATGGGCTGCAAGGACGGCTTCGGCCATGCGCTGTGGAAGCAGATGGCCGAGCTGGGCTTCACCGGGCTCAGGATGGACGAGTCCGACGGCGGGCTCGGGCTCGGCCACGTCGAGGCGGGGATCGTGCTCGAGGAGATCGGACGCAACCTCACCCCGTCGCCCTTCCTGATCACCGCCGTCGCCGTGGTCGAGGCCCTGAAGGGCACTCCGCATGCGCAGCGCTGGTTCCCCGGCATCCTCGCCGGCGAGACCGTGGCGGCGCTGGCGGTCGACGAGGGCGCCAAGCACCGGCCCAAGGCGATCGCGATGCGGGCCGAGCGGGCCGGCAACGGCTTCAGGCTGACCGGGCGCAAGCAGTTCGTCGTCCAGGGCGCCTCCGCGGACGTCGTCGTCACCGCCGCCCGAACCGACGAGGGGCTGACCCTGTTCGCGGTCGAGCGCGATTCGAAGGGGCTCGAGATCGAGGGCGTGCGCCTCGCCGATTCGAGCATCGGGGCGAGGCTCGATTTCCAGGGCGTGGAGGTCGACTCCGACGCGGTGATCGGCGAGGTCGGCGGCGGCGAGGCGCTGCTCGGCCGGGTGCTCGCCGCAGGCCGGGCGGGGGCGGCCTCGGAGATGGTCGGCCTCGGCTCGGCGGCGATGGCGATGACGGTCGACTATCTCAAGCAGAGGAAGCAGTTCGGCCGGCTGATCGGCGAGTTCCAGGCGCTCCAGCATCGCTCGGCGCACCTCTATTCGGAGCTCGAGATCGCCCGCTCGGCGGCGATCAAGGCGCAGCAGCTGCTCGACGAGGGCGCCGCCGAGGCCGAGCTCATGGTCTCGGTCGCCAAGGCCAAGGCGGGACGGGTCTCGACCCTGGCCGTCCAGGAGGGCGTGCAGATGCACGGCGGCATCGGAATGACCGACGAATATGACATCGGCCTCTACATGAAGCGCGACCGGGTCCTGAACGAGCTGTTCGGGGACCCGAACTATCACGCCGACAAGGTGGCGCGGATGAAGGGTTATTGAGTCCCCTCTCCCCTTCAGGGGAGAGGGTCAGGGAGAGGGGGAATCGTTTCCATCAGCATCGCGGCCGGCAAGAGACTCCCCCTCTCCCCGGCCCTCTCCCCTGAAGGGGAGAGGGAGGACAAATGCCCCTCGACCCCGAATCGTTCGATCTGCTCCTTTCGACCGTCCGCCGCTTCGTGCGCGAGCGGCTTCGCCCGCTCGAGGAACGGGTCGACCGCGAGGACGAGGTGCCCGCGGAGATCGTGGCCGAGATGCGCGAGATGGGCCTGTTCGGCCTCTCCATCCCGGAAGATCATGGCGGCCTCGGGTTGACCATGACCGAGGAGGTCCGGGTCGCGCTGGAACTGGGCGGGACCACGCCCGCCTTCCGCTCCACCTTCGGCACCAATGTCGGGATCGGCAGCCAGGGCCTGGTGATGGCCGGGAGCGAGGCCCAGAAGGCCGAGTGGCTGCCGCGCATCGCGACCGGCGAGATCGTCACCAGCTTCGCCCTCACCGAGCCGGGCGCCGGCTCCGACAGCGCGTCGGTGCAGACGAAGGCGGTTCGGGACGGCGACGTCTACCGGCTCACCGGCACCAAGCGCTTCATCACCAATGCCGACAAGGCCTCGCTGTTCACCGTCATGGCGCGGACCGGCGAGCCGGGGGCGAAGGGAGTGTCGGCCTTCCTGGTGCCGGCGGATCTGCCCGGGGTCTCGGTCGGAAGGCCGGAGAAGAAGATGGGCCAGCAGGGCGCCCATGTCTGCGACGTCCATTTCGACTCGGCGCCGGTGCCGGCCGCCAACCGGCTCGGCGAGGAGGGCGAGGGGTTCCGGATCGCGATGCGCGTGCTGGACCGCGGCCGGCTCCACATCGCCGCGGTCTGCGTCGGGATCGCCGAGCGGCTGATCGCCGACTCCGTCGGCTATGCGGCGGAGAGGAGGCAGTTCGGCAAGCCGCTGTCGGAATTCCAGCTGATCCAGGCGATGATCGCCGATTCCAAGACCGAGGCGATGGCCGCGAAGGCGCTGGTGCTGGAGTCGGCCGCGCTGAAGGATCGCGGCGAGCCGATCACGCTCGAGGCCGCGGCGGCCAAATATTTCGCGAGCGAGATGGTCGGCCGGGTGGCGGACCGGGCGGTGCAGATCTTCGGCGGCGCCGGCTATATCGCCGACCACGGCGTCGAGCGGCTGTACCGCGACGTCCGGCTGTTCCGGATCTACGAGGGCACGAGCCAGATCCAGCAGCTGGTCATCGCGAGGGAGGTGATGAAAAGGGGAGGTTAACGTCGTCCCAGCGGAGGCTGGAACCCCGGCGGGTGAAGAACTCGGCGCCTTTCGCCCGCCGGGGCCCCAGCCTTCGCTGGGGCGACGATCAGCCCCGCCTCACCATCAGATTCATCCGCGCCGCGGCGATCGGCTTGGCGCGGTCCTGCTGCCAGGCGTGGGCCTCGACGTTCGCCACCCGGCTGCCGAGTCGGGTGACGACGGCCGAGGCGTAGGTGTCGTGGTCGATGCCGCCGCGCATGAAGTCGACGCTGACGTTGACCGGGCGCGCCGTCGCGCCCTCGCCCAGCGCCTCGTAGAGCGTGCCCAGGGCCGCGAACTCGAGGAGGCCGGCGATCGCTCCGCCGTGGAGGAAGCCCGGGCGGCCGACGACCTCCTCGCGGAACGGCATCACCCAGAGCAGCGCGCCGTCCTCGCCGCGCCCGGTGCGCAGGCCGAGCAGCTCGGCATAAGGGGGGAGGGGGTGCATGGGGGGCCCGTTACCCGCGACCGGGGACGGCCGCAAACATTCCCTCTCCCCGTCGGGGAGAGGGTCAGGGTGAGGGGGCTCGGCCTATCCGGAGACGCCCGACCCCCTCACCCCAACCCTCTCCCCGCCGGGGAGAGGGAGAAGATCCGCCGGCTCGTCGATGTCGCGGAGAATCTCTCCTGTGCACAGCGACCAGCCCAGCCCCTCGATCCTGGCAATCGTCTGCGCCGCCACCGCCGGGGTGCTCCAGTCTATGCCCTCGAACAGGGAGCCGTCGAAACGCCTCAGTGCCAGCAGGACGTAGCCGCCGTCCTCGGCCGGGTGGATGACGGCATCCCACTGCTCCAGAGCGTGAGCCGCGGCGAGCAGCCGCCCGCGGTGCAGACCGGGACAGTCGGTGCCGATGAGAAGCGCCGGGCCGGCAACCCGCGCCGCCGCCCGCGCCAGCCGCTGGCCCAGGCCGCCCCCGCCCTGCGCCGATAGCGCCACCTCGGGCCCCTCATACCAGGAGGTCGGATCGGGATCGCCGCACAGCTCAACCGCCAGGCCGGTCGCCAGCGCCTCTTCGACCGTCCGCTCCACCATCTCGGCCGCCAGCCTCGCCGCGCCTTCCGCCCCCAAAGCGGGGATGAGCCGGGTCTTCACCCGGCCCGGCACAGGCTGCTTGGCGAAGACAAGGATCCGGGTCATCGGCGCCGCCACCCGTGGTAGCGCTCGACCCAGGCGAGCAGCCGCT
Source organism: Allosphingosinicella sp. (assembly GCA_036386295.1). Lineage (GTDB taxonomy): Bacteria > Pseudomonadota > Alphaproteobacteria > Sphingomonadales > Sphingomonadaceae > Allosphingosinicella. Next base: position 2,289 of record DASVVX010000178.1, on the reverse strand, counting down.
CGGGCTTGTGCGCCTTCTTGCGTTCGCCGGCGGCATATTTGTTGGCCTCGGCCATGGTCGGGTAGGCGTGGATCGTCGCCAGGATCTTATCGAGGCCGAGGCCGTGCCTCATCGCCAGCACCAGTTCGGCGAGCGTCTCGCCGGCGTTGTGGGCGACGATGGTGGCGCCGAGCAGCCGGTCCTTCCCGGGCCGGACGAGGAGCTTGACGAAGCCGCGGGTCGAGCCTTCGCACAGGGCTCGGTCGAGGTGGGCGAGATCGTAGCGAACGACCTCATAGGCGATACCGGCCTCGCGCGCGGACAGCTCGTTGTGGCCGACATGGGCGACCTCGGGATCGGTGAAGGTGACCCAGGGCAGCACTCGATAGTCGGCTCGGAAGGTCCTGATCTGCCCGAACAGGGCGTTGACCGCGGCGAACCACGCCTGGTGGGCGGCGAAATGGGTGAACTGATAGGGCCCGGCCGCGTCGCCGACCGCGTAGATGTTGGGGAAGCGGGTCTCCAGCCGCTCGTTGACCTCGATCGTGCGCGCGGTCTCGATGCCGAGCGCCTCGAGCCCGTAGCCGGTGAGCCGCGCCTTGCGGCCGACGGCGACGACGATCTCGTCGAAGCCGACCTCGCTCTCCTCGCCGCCCGAGCGGACGACGAGGGTGCGTCCCTCGACCCGGACCGCCTCGTGACCGGTGCGGACGTCGACCCCTTCCTCGCGAAGCACCGCCGCGACCAGCTCGGAAACCTCCTCGTCCTCCCTGGGCAGAAGCCGGGGGCCGTGCTCGACCTGGGTGACCCGGCTGCCCAGGCGGGCGAAGGCCTGGGCCATCTCGGTGCCGATCGGACCGCCGCCGACGATGGCGATCCGCCCGGGCACCGTCGAGCGACCGCGCAAGGCCAGCCACATCGTATCGCTGGTCAGATAGCCGGATTCCGCCAGGCCCGGGATGGCGGGCACCGCCGGCTCCCCGCCGGCGGCGATGACGATCGATCGCGCGGTGATCCGCTCGCCGCCGTCGATCTCGACCGTCCAGGGGTCGACGAGACGGGCATGGCCTTTGCGCACGTCGACTCCGAGGCCGGTGTAGCGCTCGACGCTGTCGGCCGGAGCGATATCGGCGATGATCCGGTGGATCCGCTCGATCACCTCGGCGAAGCGGACCTCTGGCTCGGCGGGAGCGATTCCGTAGGCGGCGGCGGTCCGAATCTCGTGGGCGGCCCGCGCGCTCCTGAGCAGGGCCTTGGAGGGGACGCAGCCGGTGTTGAGGCAGTCGCCGCCCATCTCGCCTTTCTCGACCAGGGTGACCTTCGCGCGCACCGTGGCGCCGATCAGGGCGGTGACGAGGCCGCCGGCGCCGGCGCCGATGACGATCAGGTTGCGGTCGAACCGGCGCGGCCGCCGCCAGCCCCGGTAGACCCGGTGCCGCTTCCACGCGTCGACGAGGGCCTTGGCGAGGAGCGGGAACAGGCCGAGCAGGACGAACGAGCCGATCAGGGCCGGCGAGAAGATGCCGCGGGTGCTCTCGATGGCGGCGAGACGGGTCCCCGCGTTGACGTAGACGATCGTGCCGAGAAGCATCCCGGCCTGGCTGACGAGGGCGAAGGTGACGAGCCGCATGGCCGTCACGCCCATGGCGAGATTGACCAGGAAGAAGGGGAAGGCGGGGATCAGGCGCAGGGTCAGCAGGTAGAAGGCGCCGTCGCGCTCGATGCCCCGGTCGATCGCGTCGATCCGGACGCCGAACCGGGCCTTGACCCAGTCGCGAAGCAGATAGCGGGAGGAAAGGAACGCCAGGCTCGCGCCAAGGGTCGAGGCGAAGGAGGCGATGAGCGTCCCTTCCCACAGGCCGAAGATCGCCCCGGCCGCGAGCGTGAGTATCGCCGCGCCCGGAAGCGACAAGGCGGTGACGGCGACATAGAGGAGGAAGAAGGCGGCGACCGCGACGAGCGGACGGGCCTCGACGAAGGCCGAAAGCTCGGCCCGCCGCGACTTGAGGCTGGCGAGGGAGAGGTACTGGCCGAGGTCGAGGAGGAAGAAGCCGGCGACCGCGAGGACGATGACGAGCAGCAGGAGAATTCGGCCCTGGCTTGCCCGCTTCATCGGCCACTCCCCCGGATCCCCCGTCGCGCCGGAAGCGCGGAGGGGCTTTACGGCCTAACACCGCGAAGGCTTTTCGCCTATCCTCGACGACCTGATGGAAGCCTTGCCCTCTCCTTTCGCCGATCCCGCCGCGAGGCCGCTCGATCCGGCGAAGTTCCGCGACCCGGAGGTGACCGCGAAGGGCGAGCCGCGGGCAC
>DASVVX010000177.1:0-7661 GCA_036386295.1 Allosphingosinicella sp. | reverse complement strand
AACGCGGCCGGGCCGAGCGCCTGTTCGGATTCCGCTACCGGATCGAGATCTACACCCCGGCCGAGAAGCGACTCCACGGCTATTACGTCCTGCCCTTCCTGCTCGGCGACCGGCTCGTCGCCCGGGTCGACCTCAAGGCCGACCGCAAGGCCTCGCGGCTGCTCGCGCGGAAGACGACGCTGGAACCGGACGCGCCGCCGGGGACGGTCGAGAGGCTCGGGGAGGAGCTGACGCTGATGGCTCGCTGGCTGGGGCTGGACCGGGTCGCGACGGCTTGAACGGCGGGGCCCGATCGGTAGGATCGGCGGCGTCCGGACCCGGAGCGACGAAGTGCGGCGCAGCGCCCTTTCCCTGTCGGTCGTGCCGCTGGCGGCGACGCTCGCCGCAGCGCCCGCCGCGGCCGGGGAGGGCGATTGCACCGGAACGGCGAGCCGGACCCACCCTGGCGGGCGGGGGTGGCGGCGGTGTTGACGGTCTGCTCCTGGCTGGCCTCGCGCCCGAGCCTCGACCAGAGGACGGATAGAGCAGCCGCATCGTCAGCCGCTCCGGCCGGTCAGATAGTCGTAATAGCCCTCGAGCCGCTCGGTCTGGCGGGCGAGGTCGAAGCGTTCGAGGGCGCGCAGGCGCGAGGCCCGGCCCATCGATTCGCGCATCCGCGGGCTGCCGAGCAGGAGCGACAGGTTGCGGGCGAGCAGGCCTGCGTCGCCCTCCGGGCCGAGCAGGCCGGTCTCGCCCTCCGAGACGGCTTCGGGAATGCCGGAGTGGCGGGTTGCGACGACCGGAAGGCCGGCCGCCGCGGCCTCGCAGACGACGGTGGGCAGGCCCTCGGCGTCGCCGTCGCCGGCGGTGACGCCGGGCGCGGCGAGCAGCCAGGCGCGCTGCATCCAGCCGAGCACCTCGGCCGGCGCCAGAGCGCCGGTGAAGCGGGCCTCGACCCCGAGGGCGCGGGCGCGGCGCTCGAGCGATGACCTGAGCGGCCCGTCCCCGACGACGACCAGCCTCGATCCCTCGGTCCTCGCCACGGCCTCCAGCAAGGCGGCCGTGCCCTTCTTCTCGACCAGGTGGTCGACATGGAGGATGAGCCCCGGCTCGGGCGGCGCACCGGAGGGGCGGAAGAGGCCGGTGTCGACGCCGTTGAAGTGGGTGATGACCCGCCCGGCCGGAAAGCCGGCGGCGAGAGCCCTCCGGCGGATCGCCTCCGAGACGGCGAGGAACAGCCCGCCGCGCTCCATGAGCCGCCGCCGGAGGAGCGCGTAGCGCATCCAGGACAGTCGGCCGGACGCGAGCATGCGGGCGCGAGAGCGGGCGACCTCGTGGCCGTGGAGGGTGACGACGAGCGGAACGGCGAGCGCTTCGGCGAGCGGCAGGGCGAGCAGGCCGTCGGTGCCGAAGTGGGCGTGGACGAGCGCCGGCGCCTCTGCCCGAAGCCTCGCCGCCGGGCGGCCCGCTTTTCCCAGGAGGGTGAGGGCGAGCCGCTCGCCGGGGGTCAGAAGGAAGCGTTCCATCTCCGCCTCCCCCTTGGCGACCAGCCCGACCGCGACCGGACGGTAGCGCCTCAGCGCGGCGAGATGGCTTCGGACGAAGGTTTCCGAGGCGTTAAACAGGGGCGCTCGAAACACGGCGACCGCGGGCCGGGCGTCGGGGGCGGGAGGAGGCATTGCCCCCTTGGTCATCGGTCGCGCGACGCGATACAAGCCGAAAGTGGGCTCGCGGGTGCGGGCGCTCGCCGCGCTCGCCCTCGCCGAGGCCCTGCAGGCCGCGCTGAGCATCGGCGACCTGGTCTTCGCCGGCGATCGTCACTCCGAGCGCGCCGCCGCGGCCGAGCGGGCGATGAACTCGCCGTGCGTCGGCATGTGCTCGGCCATGCTCAGGTAGCTGGTCCGCATCTTGTCCATCGCGTCGGCGATCATGACGGGGTCCAGGGCGTCGGCGGCGGGCTCATATTCGTCGGGGACGATGCCCTGGCCGAGCATCACCGCCACCCAGCTGGGAGTGCCGAACAGTTCGCGCCCTTCGCGGAACAGCCGGCCCTTGGCCCGCCACAGCTCGATCTTCGCCGCCAGGCTGTCGGGCACGGCCATCGTCCGGCAATAGTCCCAGAAGGGGGAATCGTCGCGCCGGGTCGCCTTGTAGTGAAGGATGATGAAGTCGCGCACGTCCTCGTAGACGTCGCGCATCTGGCGGTTGTATTCGTCGCGCTCGACCGGGTTGAAGCGCTTGTCGGGGAACAGGGCGAGCAATTTGACGATGCCGCTCTGGATGAGATGGATGCTGGTCGATTCGAGCGGCTCGATGAAGCCGCTCGACAGGCCGAGGGAGACGACGTTGCGGCTCCACGCCAGCCGCCGCCGGCCGGCGGTGAAGGCGAGCCGGCGCGGCTCGGCGATCGGCTCGCCCTCGAGATTGGCGAGCACCAGCGCCTCGGCGTCCGAATCGGAGATATGGGCGCTCGAATAGACCAGGCCGTTGCCCATCCGGTGCTGGAGCGGGATCCGCCATTGCCAACCGGCGGATCGCGCGGTGCAGCGGGTGAATGGGTCGGGCTGGCCCGGATAGAGGCTCGGAACGGCCACCGCGCGGTCGCAGGGGAGCCATTGCTTCCACTCCTCGTAGCCGGCGGCGAGCTTCTGCTCGATCAGGAGGCCTCGGAAGCCGGAGCAGTCGATGAACAGGTCGCCGGCGAGGGTGGCGCCGTCGGCGAGCGTGACCGAGCGGACGTGGCCGCTCTCGGGGTCGAGCGTCACGTCGACGACCTTGCCCTCGGTGCGGCGGACGCCGTTGCGCTCGGCGTGGCCGCGCAGGAAGCGGGCGTAGAGGCCGGCGTCGAAATGGAAGGCGTAGAGGAGCTGCGAGAAAGGCAGGCGCGAATCCGGACCGGGCCGGGCGAAGCGGCCGAGCCGCGCGGCGGTCGCGCTCATCGACCAGGCGGAGATGTCGTCGAGCCGCCGCCGCTTGCGCTCGCGCAGGTAGAGCTGGTGGAAATGGACTCCGCGAAAGTCCTGGCCGTGATCGCCGAACGGGTGGAAATAGCGCTCCCCCGGAGCGCCCCAGCCGACGAAGTCGATGCCGAGCTTGAAGGTGCCCTGGGTCGCGGCGACGAACTCGTCCTCGTTGATCCCGAGCATGTTGTTGTAGGCGATCAGCGGCGGGATGGTAGCCTCGCCGACTCCGACCGTGCCGATCTCGTCGGATTCGATAAGCCGGATCGTCACCCGCCGGTCGAGGAGATGGGCCAGCGCCGCCGCCGCCATCCACCCCGCCGTGCCGCCGCCGACGACGACGATGTCGCGGATCGAATGCTCGCTCATCGCCGCTCAGTGGGGCAGGCGGGGTCGATCCGCAAGGAGGGACAGGGGCCTCGCCAGGTCATCCTGGGCCTGATCGGTCCTGCGTCCGGAGGGACACACCGGCCGATAAATCGGACAAATGGCTTGTCAGGCCTAAGCGCTTGAATATAGGGATCGGCCGACAGAAGCCCGAAAAGGGTTCGCCAGCCGGGGAGGCTTTAAAAATGCGCCTGAAGACACTGGTCCTGTGCTCGTCGTCCGCCGCGATCCTCGCTTTCACCGCAACGCCCGCTCTGGCCCAGGCGGATCCCGCGGCTCCGGACCCCAACGCCGAGGCGCAGGACAATCCGGCCGATCCCACCTCGACCGAGGCCGCCGCAGGCGAAACCGGCGAGAACGAGATCGTCGTCACCGGCCTCAGGCGAAGCCTCCAGTCGGCGCAGAACGTCAAGCGCAACTCGGACCAGATCATCGACGCGATCGTCGCCGAGGACATCGGCAAGCTGCCCGACATCGCCGTGTCGGACACCGCCGCGCGCATTCCCGGAATCCAGGTCCTGCGCGAGCGCGGCGAGGCCGGAACGGTGCTTCTCCGAGGCCTCAACGAGACCTTCTATACGACGACCTACAACGGCCGCGAGATTTTCACCGCCGAACGCCGCTCGGTCGCTCTGCAGGATTTCCCGGCCGGCGGCATCAGCGCCATCGAGGCCTTCAAGACCTCGACCGCCAACCTCGTCGAGCCGGGCCTGTCGGGCCTGATCAACGTCCGCTCGCGGCGGCCGTTCGATTTCAAGGGCTTCGAGGTCGCGGGCTCGGTCTGGGCGAATTATCCGAAGCAGTCGGAAGACCTTTCACCCAATGCGCAGCTGCTGATCAGCAACCGCTGGGACGTCGGCGGCGGCGAGTTCGGCGCCCTGATCAATTTCTCCTACACCCGGCTCCACTATCAGGACTCGATCCGGCGGCACGGCTTCTTCATCGCCGACCTCGCCGGCGGCCGCTCGCCGGACTGGCCGGAGATCCGGTACAATCAGGCCGACCGTCAGCGTCCCTCGATCAACGGCGCGCTGCAGTGGCGCCCGGCGCCGGGCCTCGAATTCTATGTCGAGGGCCTGTGGCAGGGCTATCGCGAGGACGTCACCGACAACATGTGGGCGCAGCCTCTCTGGGGCGGCGCGAGCTATTCGAATATCGTCAAGGACGGCAACAACATCATCAGCGGCACCGTCACTCGGCCGACGGCGTGCTGCAACCCGAACGAGACCTGGGGCTTCCAGGGCGCGACCAAGCGCGCGACCGACACCTACCAGTTCGCGATCGGCGGCAGCTGGGATGCGGGGCCGGTGAAGGTCAGCGCCGACTTGGCCCGCTCGTCGAGCGAGTTCGACCTCAGGACGGAGAGCGTCGACTACGAGATCAACAACAACAATTTCTCGGTCGACTGGTTCACCGGAACGGTCGGCGGTCCAGGGCCGACCTTCCGGGTCAACGGCCTCGATTTCACCAACCCCGCCAACTACAATTATCGCGGCTTCTTCGAGGATTATCTGACCGCCAAGGGCGACGACTGGCAGGCGCGGCTCGATCTCGAATGGGAGCCCGGCTTCTCGGCCGTTCCCAAGATCCAGGCCGGCGTCCGGTTCGTCGATCGCGACGCCGGCGCCACGGCCGGCGCCTTCTACTGGAACCAGCGCGGCCGCAACGTGCCGATCACCGCTGTCCCGCTCGATTACGAGCTGTTCCACTCCGCCTTCCGCGGCGACAAGCACAAGCCCTCGCCGATCACCTGGCTCGCGCCGACGTTCGACAGCGTCTGGAGCAATCTCACCGAGCTTCGCCAGTTCAACATCAACCTGAGCCATAACGGCTCGGTCGACGGCCCGCCCGTCGATCCGGCCCGCACGTTCAGCGCCAATGAGAAGTCCTATGCCGCCTACGGGCAGGTGAACTACGAGTTCGACCTCGGCGGCGAAGCCACCGCCGACGGCATGGTCGGGCTCCGAGTCGTGAAGACCGAAGAGGATATCCGCGGCACCCTTTTCCAGACGAGCGGGCCGACTCCGGTCAACTACCAGAACGAATATACGGACTTGCTGCCCAACGCGAACCTGCGCGTCCGCTTCACGCCGGAATGGCAGATCCGCGCCGCGGTGACGAAGACCCGCACCCGACCCGGCTTCGTCGACGCCGCGACGGGGGACCCGGTGCTGAACCCGGCGCTGAGGCTCGACCCCCCGGGCTGCACCGCGGCGATCGCGAACTGCGCGCGCTCCGGGACGGGCGGCAATCCCTTCCTGAGTCCGCTCACGTCCTGGAATTACGACGTCAGCCTCGAATATTATTTCTCGAGGGTCGGCTTCGCGTCGCTCGCCGGGTTCCGGCGCGACATGCGCGGCTTCATCGTCAGGCGCCAGTTCGTGTTTCCCACTCCCGATCCGGAAACCGGCCTGCCGCTGCTGATCAACGGCCCGGTCAACACCAACAAGGGCCGAATCCAGGGCTTCGAGGCCCAGGTCAGCACCTTCTTCGATTTCGGCGGCGTGCCGGACTGGCTGAAGGAGTTCGGAATCCAGGCCAATGCGACCTACATCGATGCGAAGGGCGACCTCCCGACGACCGGCATCATCCCCGGGACGGGAACCGGCCCGAACAATCCGGCCCAGCCCTTCACGCGCCGGCTCCGCCTTCCCGACGTGTCGAAATGGACCTACAATCTCGTCGGCATGTACGAAGGCCACGGGCTGACCGTGCGTCTCGCCTACAACCTCCGGACCGGCTACCCCGAGGGCGCCCTTTCCGACCGCGGCGGCTACACGCTGCAGGGCCGGGCGCATCGGGTTTCGCGGCTCGACTGGTCGAGCAGCTATGCGGTCAACGACAACCTCACCGTGTTCTTCGACTGGACCAACATCCTCGGAAAGCCGTTCAGGTCCGACATCGTCCGGGTCAATTACAACGCCGGAAACGTGACCGGGACCGAGATCTTCCCGATGGTCGTGCGCTTCGAGGAGACGGTGTTGACCGGAGGCATCCGCTTCCGCTTCTAGCAACGTCAAATTCCTCCCCGGCGAATGCCGGGGAGGAATTTATTTGCCGCTTTCCCTCAGGCCTAGCCCGATCACCGGCTTGCCGTCCTTCCAGAACAGCGGCGCGACGTAGAGATAGCGCTCGTCGACGTCCTTGCGGCAGCCCTTGGTCGCGGCCCAGGCGTGGAAGGCGATGAAGTGGCGCGCCCCGACCTGGAAGATGCTGGTATGGCCGGGCCCGCTGAGGCACCCCGCCGCCTTGTCGTTGAAGCTGTGTAGGATCGGGTTCTCAGGCGCGTCCCGGCACGGCCCCAGCGGGCCGTCGCAAGTCGCGTAGCCGGTCGCGTAGTGCGATAGGCGCTCCTTGGGATCCCAGCCGTAGAAGGCGGCGGAATAGAATAATTGGTAGCCCGCCGGCGAGCGGACCATGGTCGGCGCCTCGACCAGCTTCCATTCCCAGTCCCGGTCGTCCTCGACGAGGGGGACCGGCGCGCCTTCGACCTTCAGGCCGTCGCTCGACAGCTTCTGGCCCCAGATCGTCGTCTTCTTGCCGACCCGGTTCCCGTCGCTCTTGTAATAGAGGTAGAGCCGGCCGTCCGAATCCCGGAACGGATTGGCGTCGATCGTCCCGCCGAGGTCGAACTGGCAGACCAACGGCTCGGTCGAGGAATCGCGGAACGGTCCCCTCGGATTGTCGGCCGTGGCGACGCCGAGGCACTGGACGTCGCGCTTGCGATGGTTGGCCGTATAATAGAGCCGCCACTGGGCGCCGATCTTCATCACCTCCGGCGCCCAGGTGAAGCCTTCCTTCACCCAGGGGGCGAGCACCGGCATTCCGTCGAGACGCTTTTTGGGATCGTCCGGGCTGGTCACCCAGGACCAGTGGACGAGGTCGCGCGAGGACAGCATCGGCAGGTTGATCCCGGCGTTGGTCGAATAGGCGATGAACTCGCCCTGGTGGACGACGATCTGCGGGTCCGGGAAATTGTCCCGGAACACCGGCACGAACGAGGGCTCGGCCGCGGCGGGCGAGCCGGCGGCGGCGAGCAGGGCGGCGGTGAGGCTGAGGACCTTGAGCATGGGACTCACCTTATTATCATACGAAAGACCGGTGAAGTCGTCATTGCGAGCGAAGCGAAGCAATCCAGCCGGCCTACGAGCCGTGCGGATTGCCGCGTCGCTTCGCTCCTCGCAATGACGGTCGTTACGCCTGGCCCGGCCCGCCCGCCTGCTCGAACAGCACGACCACGTCGTCGATGATCGCCGCCATCGCCGAGCGCGCGCCGTCCGGATCGCCGGCCTCGATCGCGGCGAGCACCGCGTGATGGGCGGGAAGGCTGGCGGT
>DASVVX010000176.1:0-13815 GCA_036386295.1 Allosphingosinicella sp. | reverse complement strand
ATTTCATGGCGGAGACTTCCGCCTAAAATCCTCCCCCGGATTTTCGGGGGAGGGGGACCGCGCGAAGCGCGGTGGAGGGGCGTGCTGCCGAAGAACCCCTCCACCAGGCTTCGCCTGGTCCCCCTCCCCGCGAAATCGCGGGGAGGAATGAGTAAGCTTGACCCTGCCGGGGTCACGGTGCTTACGCCTGCCGCCATGACCGACATCGCCTCCCGCCTTGCCGAGCTCGGAATAGAGCTTCCCGCTCCGGCCGCGCCCGTCGCTTGCTACGTTCCGACCGTGCTGGCCGGCGATCTGCTCCATATCTCCGGCCAGGTGTCGTTCGAGGACGGCGCGCTGCTGACCGGCCGCCTCGGCGAGGATCGCGACCTCGAGTTCGGCATTCGCGCCGCCCGGGCCTGCGGGCTGATGCTTCTGGCGCAGATCGAGAAGGCGGTCGGGCTCGACCGGGTCGAGCGGATCGTCAAGCTCGGCGTCTTCGTCAACAGCGCCGGTTCCTTCACGGACCAGCCCAAGGTCGCCAACGGCGCCTCCGAGCTGATGCAGGACGTGTTCGGCGAGGCCGGCCGCCACGCCCGAAGCGCGGTCGGAGTGCCGGCGCTGCCGCTGGGGGCCGCGGTCGAGATCGATGCGATCGTCCAGATCAAGGCGCTCTGAGCTCGAGCGGCTCGGCGCCGTTCCCTTCGCCCATCGCGGCCTCCATGGCGGCGGCCTCGTCGAGAATAGCGGCGGCGCGATCGCCGCGGCCGTCGCTCGGGGCTATGGCATCGAGCTCGACGTGCAGCTGAGCGCCGACGGCGAGGCGATGGTGTTCCACGATGAGGACCTCGATCGGCTGACCGTCGAGCAAGGTCCGCTCGCCGCGCGGACCGCGGCGGAGCTGCAGGCGATCCGCCTCCATGTCTCGAACGAGGTGATGCCGAGGCTTGGCGAGGCCCTGGAGATGATCGGCGGGCGGGTGCCGCTGCTCATCGAGGTCAAGTCGCGGGACCGGATCGTGGCTCCGCTCTGCCGTGCGGTGGCGCGCGCACTGGAGCGCAATGAAGGTCCGGTGGGGGTGATGTCGTTCAACCCGCAGGTCGGCGCCTGGTTCGCGCGCCATGCGCCGGACGTGCTTCGCGGACTGGTCGTCACCGAGCAGGGCAAGCGCGCCCTGCGCGGACGGATCGAGCGGCGGCTGTTCCTGTGGCGCGCCCGTGCAGACTTCCTTGCCTACGACGTCCGGGACCTGCCGTCGCGCTTCGCCGAGAGCGCCCGCGCTCGCCGCCTGCCGGTCTACACGTGGACGGTGCGAAGCGGCGCGGACCGCGCCCTCGCCGCCGCTCATGCCGACCAGATCATCTTCGAGGCGCCGCCGGGATGAGCGAGATACTGGCCCGCCTGGGCCGAGGCGTCGTCTCGTTCGAGCCGGCCGACTGGGACCGCTGCGCGGGAACGGCCGATCCCTTCCTCAGCCACGCCTTCCTCTCGGCGCTGGAGGAATCGGGCAGCGCGACGGCGCGGACCGGCTGGCAGGGCGTGCCGATCGCGATCGACGGCGACGACGGCCGGCCGGCCGCCGTGATGCCCGCCTATGTGAAGAGCCACAGCCAGGGCGAATATGTCTTCGATCACGGCTGGGCGGACGCCTGGGAGCGCGCCGGCGGCGATTATTATCCCAAGCTTCAGATCGCCGTCCCGTTCACCCCGGTCCCGGGCCGAAGGCTGCTCGCCCGGAGCGAGGAGCTCGCGCCCGGCCTGATCGCCGCGGCGGAGGCGGTGGTGAGGCAGCACCGCCTCTCCTCGGCCCACGCGACCTTCATCGCCGAGCGGGAAGCGACGCTGTTCGAGGAGGAGGGCTGGCTGATCCGGGTCGACAGCCAGTTCCACTGGCACAACCGGGGCTATGGCGGCTTCGAGGATTTCCTCGCCGACCTGTCGTCGCGCAAGCGCAAGGCGCTTCGCCGCGAGCGGGCGGCGGCGCTCGCCGGGCTGACCGTCGAGCATCTCACCGGCGCCGCGATCACCGAGGCGCATTGGGACTCCTTCTGGGCCTTCTACCAGGACACCGGCTCGCGCAAATGGGGGCGGCCCTATCTGACCCGCCAATTCTTCTCGCTGCTCGGCGAGCGGATGGCGGACCGGGTGCTGCTCATCTTCGCGCTGAGGGACGGGCGGCCGATCGCCGGGGCGCTCAACCTGATCGGGGCGGAGGCGCTCTACGGCCGCTATTGGGGGACGATCGAGGAGGTGCCCCACCTCCATTTCGAGATCTGCTATCACCAGGCGATCGAAGCGGCGATCGAGCGCGGCCTGGCGCGGGTCGAGGCCGGGGCGCAGGGGCCGCACAAGCTGAGCCGCGGCTATGCGCCGGTGCCGACCTACTCGGCCCATTTCATCCCCGATCCCGCTTTCCGCCGCGCCGTCGCCGACTTCCTCGCCGCCGAGCGCCAGGCGGTCGCCCGCGAGATCGAGGCGCTTGCCGAGATGACCCCGTTCCGCAAGGGATAGGGCGACCGATTCGCTGTTCCAACCCCTCTCCCTGCAGGGGAGAGGGAGGGGGCCCGCGAAGCGGGAGGGTGAGGGCCTCTCGACGCCGGGAAAGCCCTCACCTCCCAAGCCTTCGGCTTGGGCCCCTCCTCTCCCCTACAGGGAGAGGGTCATGTGAGGAGCGACCATGATCCGCAAAGCCTTCGCCGTCCTGCTGCTCCTCGCCGCTCCGGCCGCCGCCGCCGACGGGCCGTCGCCTATCCTCGAGGCGCGCGACCTCTTCTCGCTCGAGGCGGCGAGCGACCCGCAGATCAGTCCGGACGGGACGAAGATCGCCTATGTCCGCCGCTCCGGCGACATCATGACCGACCGGATGCGGCCGACGATCTGGCTGGTCGACTCGCGCAGCGGCGAGCAGGTTCCGCTCGCGGCTGGGCCGGGCGCGCACAGCCAGCCGCGCTGGTCGCCGGACGGCCGGCGCCTCGCCTACATCTCCACCGCCGAGGGCGGCGCCGCGCAATTGTTCGTGCGCTGGATGGGGAGCGGCGAATCGGTGCGGATCACCGGCCTCCCCGACACGCCGTCGAGCATCGCCTGGTCGCCGGACGGCCGCCAGATCGCCTACACCATGTTCGTCCCCGGCGACGGCCTCAAGCTCGGCTCGCTTCCCGCCAAGCCGGAGGGGGCGCAATGGGCGCCGCCGCTCGAGATCCACTCCGACGTCACCTACCGGACCGACGAGGAGGGCTATCTGAAGCCGGGCTTCAGCCATATCTTCCTGGTCGCGGCGGACGGCGGAGCGCCGCGCCAGCTCAGCTTCGGATCGGTCCACGACAACGGCCCTTTGAGCTGGACCCCGGACGGCCGGACCCTCCTGTTCAGCTCGAACCGCTCGCCCAAATGGGCGCTCGAGGCCTTCAACACCGAGGTCTACGCGCTCGACGTGGCGAGCGGGACGATCCGGGCGCTGACCAGCCGCAACGGCCCGGACAGCGAGCCCGTCGCCTCCCCGGACGGACGGCTGATCGCCTACACCGGCTTCGACGACAGGGAGCGGAGCTACGAGAACAACCGCCTCTACGTGATGGACCGCGACGGCGGCGGGTCGCGGGTCCTCACCGCCTCGCTCGACCGAAGCGTCGATTCGCCGCGCTGGGCCGCCGACGGCCGCTCGATCTACGTCGCCTATGAGGACGAGGGGGTCCGCAAAGTCGCCCGGGTCGGGCTCGACGGTTCGGTCCGCACCGTCGCCGAGGGGCTCAGCGGTTCGGGCCTCGACCGCCCCTATACGGGCGGCAGCTACAGCCTCGCCCGCGACGGCTCGCTGGCGCTTTCGAGCGGAAGCGCCCGGCGGCCGCCGGATGTCGCTCTCATCCGCGGCGGGGCGAAGCGGATTCTGACCCGGCTCAACGCCGAGCTGCTCGACGGCAAGAGGCTGGGCGAGGTCCGCCACCTCGCCGCAACCTCCTTCGACAACCGGAGGATCGACGGCTGGCTGACGCTTCCGCCCAATCGCGCCGAGGGCCAGCGGGTGCCGCTCATCCTCGAGATCCACGGCGGCCCGTTCGCCGCCTACGGCCCGCATTTCTCGACCGACAACCAGCTCTATGCCGCCGCCGGCTATGCCGTCCTCTCGGTCAACCCGCGCGGCTCGACCTCCTATGGCGAGGAATTCGCCAACCTCATCCACCACGCTTACCCCGGCCGCGACTATGACGACCTGATGGCCGCGGTCGATGCGGCGATCGCCGGCGGCTATGCCGATCCCGACCGGCTGTTCGTCACCGGCGGGTCGGGGGGCGGAGTGCTGACCGCCTGGATCGTCGGCAAGACCGACCGCTTCAAGGCGGCGGCGACCCAGAAGCCGGTGATCGACTGGACCAGCTTCGCCCTCACCGCCGACGCGCCCGCCTTCTTCTCGCGCTACTGGTTCGGCAAGTTCCCGTGGGAGGATCACGAGGCCTTCTGGACCCGCTCGCCGCTGTCGCTGGTGGGGAACGTCAAGACCCCGACGCTCGTCGTCGTCGGAAGCCAGGATTACCGGACCCCGGTCAGCGAGGCCGAGCAATATTATACGGCGCTTCAGCTGAGGGGCGTTCCGACGGCGCTGGTCAAGGTGCCGGGCGCAAGCCACGGCGGGATCGCGGCCCGGCCCTCGCAGGCCGCGGCCAAGGCGGCGGCGATCCTGGCCTGGTTCGACAAGTATAAGGACGGGGCGCCGGCGAGGTGATCGTGCTTCGATACGGCATTTCGACTTCGCTCAATGCCTACTCAGCATGAGCGGGACTGCACTTTACCGCTCATCCTGAGTAGCGGCTGACCCCGGACTTGATCCGGGGGAAGACGCGTATCGAAGGACGGGGTCAGGCCGCCCGTCTCACCATCGTGTCGGAGAGCCAGGCCCGCGCCTGGCGCTGGGCTTCGGCGATCTCGCGGGCGGTCATCTCCTCGGCGATCTCGGCCCGGCATTCCTGGCCGCGCTCGCTTCCGTTGAGCGCGGCGAGGTTGAACCATTTGTGCGCCTCGACGAGGTCGACCTCGAGGCCGTGGGTGCCGGTGGAGTAAGCGACGCCGAGCTCGTAGAGCGCGTCCGGATCGCCCATGGCGGCGTCGGCGAGGCGGCTTTCGATCAGGAAAGTCGCGGATTTCAGGCTGTTCCCCATTTGACATGCCCCTGTTGTTATTGCGTGTCGAGGACAGGTTTGCGCAGGCGATCCCGAAGAAATGGTTAACGGCGCTTACACCATGCCGGCGAGGCCGCGGCCGGCGGTATCGCTCGCGTCTCCAACAGGCTAAGCTCCGCGTCAGGAGGGACCGCGCGTTGAGCGAACAGGCCCATGCCGCAAAGCCCGCCCTCCGCGAGGCCGCCGGGGCGGCGAAGGCGGAGGCACGGGCGGCGGCGGGCGCGTCCGCCGGTCTCGACCCCCGCCATGTCCTTCGCCTCCCCCGCGCCGAGGACCGCCAGGCAACCTTCCGCGCCAGCGTCGCCCGACGCAACGAAACCGGCCTGCCCGACCGCCTGAAGGCGGGGCTTGAGTCGCTGTCCGGCTTCAGCATGCACGACGTGAAGGTCCATTTTGGCTCGTCGAAGCCGGCGAGGCTCGGCGCGCTTGCCTACGCCAAAGGCAAGGAAATCCATCTCGCGCCCGGTCAGGAGCGGCATCTGCCCCACGAAGCCTGGCATGTCGTGCAGCAGAAACGAGGCCGAGTCCGGCCCAACCGTCTCCTCGCGGGCATCGCGATCAATGACGACCCGCGGCTCGAGGGCGAGGCCGACCGATTCGGATCTCTGGCGGAGACTGCCGGACAGTCGCTTCAACCGCCGGCACCGTCACCGAAGGGGATTGCAGGAAGCGTTTCGGGCGTCTTCCAGCTCAGCGCACCGGCACCGAAAGCGGTAAAAAAGGACGCTTCCAAAGTCGCCAAGGCGAGCGCGCGCGATCAAGCAAGAAGCACGCCCGACCATGTGTTCAACGCGGTTTACGGCGATTTGGCGGCGGCGCTTCGCGCTAACCGCGGCGTTCTCGACTCGCTTGAGGCGGCGATCGTCGTTCTAAGCGGCGGGGCGGCGCAGTGGAGTACGCTACGCGACGCGGAAGACCTCAAGGTCTACAATCAACATTCTGCCAACGATGCGAATTCGGTGGCTTATGGCGGATGTAAAAAGGCGATCGGGGAAATGGTCGCGGCTATTCAAGTCGGGTCGGATAAAGAGGAGAAGCTGGTCCTTGTCGCCAAGATAGGTGAGGCAATCGTGGAGCTTTTTAACCTCGCGTACGATGCCGTGGCCGGGAGCGCGGTTCAGAAGCGAGCCGTGGCTAAAGTAGAGAAGGGGAAGGCCCATCTCGTGGCGGACGGGCCGGTGATGGCAAAGCTCGTTCAGGATTGTCTTCTCGCGGCCATCGAAAAAGACCTGGGGTTCGGCCCTTCGGAGTAGGCTGTGATGCCTGCCCTGGGACTTTCAGACTACCGGGATATTGTCGATCAAGCGAGTTCTTCCGATCGTGGCAGCCGCGATCAGGCGCGCAGGTCCGTCGAGCGCTGATACGGGATCCAACGTGGCGGCGTCGCAAAGCTCGACATAGTCTATGGGGCCGAACCCAGCTTTGGTCAGCCTCTCCTTCGCGGTTGCCAGCGCCTCGGACACGTGGCCCCCGCGCTGGATAGCCGCCGCCGCCTCGCCTAACGCCCGCGGCAGCGCCCGCGCCGACTGGCGTTCTTCCTCGGTCAGATAGGCGTTGCGGGACGACAGCGCCAAACCGTCGGCGTCGCGTTGCGTCGGGACTCCGACGATCTCCACCGGAAGGCCCCGCTCCCGCACCATCTGCCGGATGACGAGGAGCTGCTGATAGTCCTTCTCGCCGAACAGCGCGATGTCCGGGCGGACCTGGTCGAACAGGCGCGAGACCACCGTCGCGACTCCGTCGAAATGGCCCGGGCGGGCGGCGCCGTCGAGCTCGTCGCGGAGGCTTCCGGCCCGCACCGTGATCTCGGGGCCGTTCGGATACATGGTCGCGACGTCCGGCATCCAGAGGAGGGCGCAGCCTTCCTCCTCGAGCATCTTGGCGTCGCTCGCTTCGCGCCGGGGGTAGGTGGCAAGGTCCTCGTTGGCGCCGAACTGGGTCGGGTTGACGAAGATCGAGGCGACGACGTGGTCCGCCCGCCGCCGTCCTTCGGCGACGAGGGCCATATGGCCCGCGTGGAGCGCGCCCATGGTCGGGACGAAGGCGATCGTCCGCCCGCCCTCGCGCAGCGCCGCGACCGCCGCCCTCAGCGCCTCGATGTCACGGACAATTTGCACCCCGTTCCCGCCTCCGATATCAGCCTGGGGGACGCCCTTGCGGGGGCCGGAGTGCATAATCAAGGCCAAGAAGATCCAGGGGTGCAGATGGCGTCGCCGCATTTCATCGTTTTCGCCAATGAGAAAGGCGGCACCGGCAAGTCGACCACGGCGGTGCACAGCGCGGTCGCGCTCGCCGCGGCCGGCCGCCGGGTGGCGGCGCTCGACCTCGACACCCGCCAGCGCACCCTCGGCCGCTATCTCGACAACCGCGCGGAGACGGTGAAGCGGCTCGGAATCGACCTCGTCATGCCCGCCTACGAGACGTTCGACCCCGACAAGGGCGAGGCGATCGAGGCCCAGCTCGACCGCATCTCGGAGGGCGTCGAGATCGTCGTCGTCGACACTCCGGGCCGCGACGACCCCCATGCCCGGGCGGCGATGATCCGAGCCGACACCCTGGTCACTCCGATCAACGACAGCTTCGTCGACCTCGACCTGATCGGCCAGGTCGACGCCGAGACCTATCGGGTCCGGCGCCCGAGCTTCTACGCCGAGCTGGTCTGGAACAGCCGAACCCAGCGCGCCAAGGCCCATGGCGCCAGCGTCGACTGGGTCGTCCTGCGCAACCGGATGCAGCATATCGAGGCGCGCAACATGCGCCGGGTCGGCGAGGCGCTGGGCGAGCTTTCGCGCCGGGTGGGCTTCCGGGTCATTCCGGGGCTCGGCGAGCGGGTCATCTACCGCGAGCTCTTTCCCAAGGGCCTCACGCTGCTCGACCTGCCCCATCTCGGCGAGGTCGGGATCGCCCATATCGCCGCCCGGCAGGAGCTTCGCGAGATGATCGCCGGCTTCGCCCTGCCGCAGCCGGGCGAGACGGCGGCGCCGCGGACCGCGGCGCTCGCCGGCTAGCGGCGATGGCGCCGCTCATCCTCCTCGCCGCCGGCGGCCTGCTCTGGGCCTTCGCCTCGGGCCGGCTGAAGGGCTTCACCTACGAGGACGGAGTCGCCGCCGCCCTCTTCCTGCTCGGCCTCAGGCTGTTCACCACCGGGCGGCTCGTCCTCGGGGCGGCGCTGATGTCGGGCGCCCTGCTCTGGGCGGCGTGGCGCCGCCAGCGGCCGTCGCGAAAGCCGATGCCGGCCGAGGACGCCCGACGGCTTCTCGGAGTCACCGAAGGCGCGACTCTGCAGGAGATACGCGACGCGCACCGGCGGCTGATCGCCCGAGTCCACCCCGACGCCGGCGGCTCGGCCGAGCTCGCCCACCGGGTCAACGCCGCCCGCGACACGCTGCTCGCGGAGACAATGAACCGCAAGCCGCCTCGCGCGTCTTGATCCCGTCCCCCTGCTGGAGTTCCGAATGAGCCATCGCCTGCACCCGACGTGCCTGCGTGAATATGACATCAGGGGGATTTACGGGGAGACCCTGGCCGAAGCCGACGCGAGGGCCGTCGGCCGGACCCTTGGGACGGTGGTCCGCCGCGACGGCGGGTCGGTCGTCGCCGTCGGCCGCGACGGCCGCGAGAGCTCGCCGGGCCTGGAATCGGCGCTGATCGAGGGACTCAATGCGAGCGGAGTGGACGTGGTGCGGATCGGCCTGGGCCCGACCCCGATGCTCTATTATGCCGAGGCCGAGCTTCAGGTCGACGGCGGGATCATGATTACCGGAAGCCATAATCCGGGCAATTACAACGGCTTCAAGATGGTGCTGAAGCACGGCGCCTTCTTCGGCGAGCGGATCCAGGAGCTCGGCCGGTCGGCGCTGGCCGCCGACTGGGAGGAGGGCTCGGGCTCGGTCCGCGACGAGGACGTCATGGAGCGCTATGTCGAGCGCCTCCTCGAGGACTTCGACGGCGGCGCGTTCCGGATCGGCTGGGATTGCGGCAACGGCGCCGCCGGCCCGGTGATCGAGCGGCTGGTCAGGCGCCTTCCGGGCGAGCATTTCACCCTCTTCACCGAGGTCGACGGCCGCTTCCCCAACCATCATCCCGACCCGACCGTCGAGGCCAATCTCGAGGATCTGAAGCGGCTGGTGCGCGAGAAGGGGCTCGATTTCGGAGTCGCCTTCGACGGCGACGCCGACCGGCTCGGCGCGGTCGACGGCGAGGGCCGGGTGGTGTGGGGCGACCAGCTCCTCTCGATCCTCGCCGAGCCGGTGCTTCGCGAGCTGCCCGGCGCCACCATCATCGCCGACGTCAAGGCGAGCCAGGCGCTGTTCGACCGGGTCGCCGAGCTCGGCGGCAAGCCGCTGATGTGGAAGACCGGCCACAGCCTGATCAAGTCGAAGATGAAGGAGACCGGAGCGCCCCTCGCCGGGGAGATGAGCGGCCATATCTTCTTCAAGCACTTATGGTACGGCTTCGACGACGCCATCTACGCGGCGCTTCGGCTGATCCGGGCGGTCAGCCGGCTCGGCGGGTCGCTGACCGACCTGCGCTCGGCGATGCCGCCGATGATCAACACCCCCGAGATGCGCTTCCAGGTCGACGAGAGCCGCAAGTTCCCGGTCGTCGAGGAGGTGCTCGAGCGCCTGTCGGCGAGCGGCGCCGAGGTCGACCGGACCGACGGCGCCCGGGTCAGCACCGCCGACGGCTGGTGGCTGCTTCGCGCCTCCAACACCCAGGACGTCCTCGTCGCCCGGGCCGAGGCCAGGGACGAAGCGGGGCTGGAGCGGCTGATCGCCCAGATCGACGAGCAGCTCGCCTTGTCCGGCCTCGAGCGGGGCGAGCAGGTCGCCCACTGATGCCCAAGCTCTATCCGGAGGCGCTGCTCTTCTGCCTCCTGTGGGCCGCGCTGGCGATCTGGGGCGGGCTTGAGCTGGGCTGGAAGGCGGGCGCGGCCCTCACCCTCGGCCTGTTCATCATCATCATGCCGACCAGCGCGGCCATCCTGTCGCGGACGGGGAGCTTCCAGGCGGAACGGACGGTCAGGTGGGGGATATTGGCCGCGGCGGTGATCGTGCTGCTATCGATGATCGATCTGAATGGCTAGGCCCGCCTCAGAGCCGTCACCCGAGACGGCCTTGATCAATGAAACTTACGCTTCCGCTCCTCGTCGTCAGTGTGGGTTGTAGCAGCCTCCCAGGCGTTCATGAGCTGCTCAGCCAAATAGCCTTCCAGGAGGTTGGTCATAGGCGCCAGGTCAAACTCTTCGCCAGAGCAGCTCACGTCGATCTTCTCGAGAGCGTCATAATAAGGACCTTTATTTTGGGCGATCAGCTCCGGGATCGTGATCCGACCCGGCAGCCGGGCCTTGGTCCTCGCACACAGCACAAGGTAAGCCACGGCTCGCGACGTACGTCCGTTCCCGTCGTCGAAGGGATGGATCCAGTTCAGCCGCCACATTACGTAGGCACTGAGCTCGAGCGCGGTCCTCGTCGACCAATTGTCATTCACCCAGTCGCACATCTCCTCCATGAGAGCTGCGACCTGATGCTCTCTTGGCGGTACATGTTTGCTCTGCCCAATGCGGACTGGGCCGGGCCTCCAATTGCCAGCGTAGCGTGACATCCCCTCCATCGCCAAGCGATGAAGGTGCTGGATCGCGGACACTCGAAGCTTGAAGGGCCGTTCGTCCCGTTCCACCGAATCTATGAGATCGAGAACCGCATCGAACTGACGAACGGCATTCTCGGCTTCGCGCTTCGCCCGCTCGATTTCATCGTCGATCAGCGGCGGCTCCTCGGCCTCGCTATCTCGCTGTTGAGTCATGACCGACGGATGCGATCAGCCGCCTCATCCACCATCTGCTTGGTGACTTGCTCATTTTCGATATGAGCGTTGCCGTATGCGAAGCTGCGGCGCTGCGCTTCCTTGTCGGAGTCGGACATCGATACGGACTTCGCTTTCTCGATCAGCTCCTGCAGTCGTTTCGTCATGATTCTTGTCCCTTCGATGCTGTTTGAATCACCTTCCTCCGGCGGTCAACGTGAGAGCGTCAGAAACGGCAATATTTAGGTTCTAGAGGCAGCCTCGATATGAGGCGTCTCCGAGCATCGCCAAAAAATGGGTTAAAAAAAGGTGGGGAAAAGGCCGCGAACTATAGCGCCCTAATCGTCCTCGTCCTCCCGCCCGACCAGGTTCAGCTCCCGGGCCTTGATCTGCCTCGTCATGCACCAGTGCATCAGGGCGTCCTCGCGGCCGTGGGTGATCCAGACCTCGCGGGGCTGGAGCTCCCGGATCGTCGCGGTCAGCTCGTCCCAGTCGGCATGGTCGGAGACGATGAGGGGAAGCTCGACGTTGCGCTGGCGGGCGCGCTGGCGGACCCGCATCCAGCCCGAAGCCATGGCGGTGATCGGATCGGGCAGGCGGCGCGACCAGCGGTCGTTGAGGCAGCCGGGCGGGGCGACGACGATCCTGCCGCGCAATTCGTCCTTCTTCACCCCGGTGGCGGGACGCAAATCGCCGAGGTCGACGCCCCATTCGCGATAGAGGTCGCAGAGCCGCTGAAGCGCGCCGTGGATATAGATCGGCTCATGATGGCCGCGGCCCCTGATCTCCATCATCAGCCGCTGCGCCTTGCCGAGTGCATAGGCGCCGACCAGCACGCACCGCTCCGGATTCTCGTGCAGCCGGGCGAGCAGCCGGTCGATCTCGCTGCCCGTGTCCGGGTGGCGGAAGACCGGCAGGCCGAAGGTGGCCTCGGTGATGAAGATGTCGCAGGGCACCGGCTCGAAGGGCGGACAGGTCGGGTCGGGCCGGCGCTTGTAGTCGCCCGAGACGACGACCCGCTCGCCTCCATGTTCGAGCACGATCTGGGCCGAGCCGAGGACGTGGCCGGCCGGAACGAAGCTCGCCTCGACCTCGCCGAGCCGGACCACCTCGCCATAGGCGATCGGCCGGCCGCGCGGCTGCGGGCCGTAGCGGCACTCCATGATCGCCAGGGTCTCCGGGGTCGCGAACACTTCCTCATGGCCGCCGCGGGCATGGTCGGCATGGCCGTGGGTGACGAGCACGCGCGGCTTCGGCACGTTCGGATCGATCCAGGCGTCGGCCGGCTTTACGTAAATGCCTTCCGGAAAAGGCTCGATCCAGGAACCGAGACGGGCCATCGGGAGCTTATATGGCGACGACGCGCGCGGCGGCCAAGCCGCGGGCGGGAAACGGCAGTTCGAAGGAGCTCGAAATCATGGATCTGGGCGGAGGCAATTGGGCGATCCTCAACATCGTCGGGCCGCTGCTGCTCGCGGCCGTCCTGCTCTGGGCGCTGCTCCGCAACCGCAAGTCGCGCCGGAGCGAGTCGGACACCGAGCAGGCGACCCGCGACCTCTACCGCGAGGAGGAGGAGAAACGGCGCACCGGGGACGACGCCAGGTCGTGAGCAATTCCCCTCCCTGCACGCAGGGAGGGGATAGGGGTGGGTAGGTCAATGGAGCGCGACGGCTTTTCCGGAGACGCACCCACCCCCGGCCCCTCCCTGCGTGCAGGGAGGGGAGAACTTCCCAGCCCGATCACCGACTGGTTCGCCGCCAAGGGCTGGGCGCCGCGCCGCCACCAGCTCGAGATGCTCGCCGCCGCCCGAGCCGGCCGAAGCGCCCTGCTCGTCGCCCCGACCGGGGCGGGCAAGACGCTGGCGGGCTTCCTGCCCTCGCTCGCCGAGCTCGTCGAGTCGCCGACCGAGGGCCTGCACACCCTCTACATCTCGCCGCTCAAGGCTCTGGCGGTGGATGTCCGGCGCAACCTACTCACGCCGATCGAGGAGATGGGCCTGCCCATCCGCGTCGAGACCCGCACCGGCGATACGCCCTCCGACCGCAAGGCGAGGCAGCGGGTTCGGCCGCCGCAGATGCTTCTCACCACCCCCGAATCGCTCAGCCTCCTTCTCAGCCACGAGGACAGCGCCTTGCTGTTCGAAAATCTCGGCACGGTGGTGGTGGACGAGATCCACGCCTTCGCCACCGGCAAGCGCGGCGATCTTCTGTCCCTGTCCCTCTCCCGGCTTCAGCGCCTCTCGCCCCGGCTCCGCCGGGTCGGCCTCTCCGCCACCGTTTCCGACCCGGAGGCTTTCCGCGGCTGGCTCGCCCCCCACGGCGATGCGGAGATGGTCGACCTGGTCGAGGGCGACCCCGGAGCTCCGGCGCATCTCTCGATCATGCTCCCGGAGGAGGACAAGATCCCGTGGGCGGGCCACAGCGGCCGCTGGGCGGCCTTGAGCGTCATGCGCGAGATCGAGCGCCACAAGACGACCCTCCTCTTCTGCAACACGCGTTCGCTGGCCGAGCTCATCTTCCAGGACCTGTGGGCGGTGAACGAGCAGCATCTGCCGATCGGAATCCACCACGGGTCGCTGGCGCTCGAGGCCCGGCGCAAGGTCGAGAACGCGGTCGCCGAGGGGCGGCTTCGGGCCCTGGTCTGCACCGCCAGCCTCGACCTCGGAGTCGACTGGGGCGACGTCGACCTCGTCATCCAGATGGGCGCGCCCAAGGGCTCGTCGCGCCTGATGCAGCGGATCGGCCGGGCCAACCACCGGCTCGACGAGCCGTCCGAGGCGATCATCGTCCCCGGCAACCGCTTCGAATATCTCGAGGCGCGGGCCGCCCTCGACGCGATCGAGGAGGGCGCGCTCGAC
>DASVVX010000175.1:0-6446 GCA_036386295.1 Allosphingosinicella sp. | reverse complement strand
GGCGCCGCTCTGGCACGCGCTCGCCGCCGCGCCCGGCTTCCAGCCCGTCCTCATCCATACCGGCCAGCATTACGACGTGAACATGTCCGACGCCTTCTTCGCGGACCTGAAGCTTCCGGCGCCCGATCATCATCTCGGTGTCGGCTCGGGCAGCCATGCCGAGCAGACCGGGGGCGTGATGATCGCCTATGAGAAGGTGGCGCTCGCCGACCGGCCGGACTGGATCGTCGTCGTCGGCGACGTCAATTCGACCGCCGCCTGCGCCATGGTCGGCGGCAAGCTCGGGATTCCCGTCGTCCATCTCGAGGCCGGCCTGCGCAGCCGCGACCGGACCATGCCCGAGGAGCTGAACCGCCTCGTCACCGACGTCCTCGCCGACGTTCTGTGGACGCCCTCCGCCGACGCCGACGAGAATCTGCTCGCCGAGGGCATCCCCCCGAGCCGGATCAGCCGGGTCGGCAACATCATGCTCGACAGTTTCGAGCTGGTCCGGCCGGCGATCGAGGCCGCGGACGTCCCGCGCGACCTCGGCCTCGAGCACGGCGGCTACGGAATCGTCACCCTTCACCGTCCGTCCAACGTCGACGATCCGGCGCAGCTGATCCGACTGGTCGATGCCCTCGTCGAAACCCAGCGGCGGCTGCCGCTCGTCTTCCCGGTCCATCCGCGCACCGCGAAGAGGCTGGCCGGGACTCTGTTCGACGGCCGTCTCGCCCGCGCCGGGGTCCGGCTGATCGAGCCTCTGCCCTATGTCCGCTTCATGAGCCTGGTGACCGGCGCGGCCGCCGCGATCACCGATTCGGGCGGGATCCAGGAGGAGACCACCTATCTTGGAATCCCCTGCCTGACGCTTCGCGAGAATACCGAGCGGCCGGTGACGATCAGCGAGGGGACGAACCGGCTGGTCACTCCGGAGACCCTGCTCATCGAGCTGGAGGCGGCCTTGTCCGGGCCGCGGCCGGTCCGCTGCCCCGAGCTTTGGGACGGCAGGACGGCGGCGCGCTGCGTCGAGGATTTGAGGCGGCGCTCGGCGGTGGTGAAACTACCGGTGGCGCCTCCGGCTTCCGCTGAGCTTGCCAACCGCTACGGCGGCGGCGAGCGGCGCCGGGTGAGCGGGTCGAATTTCAGACGGGGAAGCTGACGCCGCCCCTGCCGTCACCCTGAACTTGTTTCAGGGTCCAGTCCTCAACCCGCACAGCGGCTCGAAACTGGATGCTGAAACAAGTTTAGCATGACGAACCTCCTCACCGCTCAGCGCCCTTCCAGCTGTCGTCGATCATCCTGATGATGGCGGAGAAATCCTTGCCGGCGCCGCCCAGCTCGGCGAAGCGGGCGTAGAGCGTCTCGGCTTCCGATCCCATCGGCGTATAGGCGTCGACGCTCTGCGCGGCCTCCATCGCAAGCCTGAGGTCCTTGAGCATCAGCGCCGTCGCGAAGCCGCCCTCATAGTCGCGGTCGGCCGGCGTCACCGGGCCGACTCCCGGGACCGGACAGTAAGTGGTCATCGACCAGCACTGGCCCGACGCCTTGGAGGCGATGTCGAAGAAGGTCTGCGGGTCGAGGCCGAGCTTCTGCGCCAGGACGAACGTCTCGCAGGTGGCGACCATCGAGGCGCCGAGAAGCATGTTGTTGCAGATCTTGGCCGCCTGGCCGGAGCCTGGGCCGCCGGCGTGGATCACCGCCTTGCCCATCTTCTCGAGGATCTCCCGCGCCCGCCCGAACGCCTCGTCGCTGCCGCCGACCATGAAGGTGAGGGTGCCGGCGTCGGCGGCGGCGATCCCGCCGGAGACGGGCGCGTCGACCATCGCGTAGCCGGCCGCTTCCGCCTTCGCGATCTCGGCGCGCGCGGTGGCGACGTCGATCGTCGAGCAGTCGATCAGGAGGGCGCTGGCCGGGGCGGTGCCGATCACGCTCGATTCGTAGACGTCGCGGACATGCTTACCGGCGGGCAGCATGGTGACGACGGCCTCGGCGCCGGCGACCGCCTCGGCCGCCGATCCGGCTCGGGAGCAGCCGTTCTGCTCGGCCTTGGCGAGCGCGGCCTCGGAGAGGTCGAAGGCGCGCACCTCGTGCCCCGCCTTGACCAGGTTCGCGGCCATCCCGCCGCCCATGTTGCCCAATCCTATGAATGCGATCCGTGCCATTCCAACTGCTCCCAAATCCGTTCGTGTCGAGCGAAGTCGAGACACCCTATCGAGCGAAGCCGAGATTCAAGCCTCGGCTTCGCTCGGCGGGGCCCCTCGACTTCGCTCGGGGCGAACGGGTCTCTCACGCTTGCGCATCACTCACCGTCCGGTCCACTGCGCCTTACGCTTGTCGACGAAGGCGGCCATGCCTTCCTTCTGGTCCTCGGTCCCGAACAGCCCGTGGAACAGGCGGCGCTCGAAGACGATGCCCTGGGCGAGGCCGGTCTCGAAGGCGGCATTGACCATCTCCTTGGTGGCGATGGCGGCGAGGGGGGCCATTGCCGCGATCGCCTCGGCCGTCTTCAGCGCCTCCTCGAGCAGGTCCGCGGCCGGCACCACCCGGGCGACGAGGCCGGAACGCTCCGCCTCCTCGGCGCCCATCATCCGGCCGGTGAGGCACATCTCCATCGCCTTGGCCTTGCCGACCGCGCGGGTAAGCCGCTGGGAGCCTCCCATTCCGGGTGTGACCCCGAGCTTGATCTCCGGCTGGCCGAACTGGGCGGTGTCGGCGGCGATGATGAAATCGGCCATCATCGCCACCTCGCAGCCCCCGCCGAGGGCATAGCCGGCGACCGCGGCGATCCAGGGCTTGCGGGTCGCGGTGACCTTCTCCCAGCCCTGGAAGAAGTTGGAGCCATACATCGAGGCGAAGCCCTGGTCCGACATCTCCTTGATGTCGGCGCCGGCGGCGAAGGCGCGCTCGCTTCCGGTGAGGATTGCGCAGCGCTGCGAATCGTCGGCATCGAAGGCGGCGAAGGCGGCGATCAGCTCGGCGAGGACGGCCCTGTTGAGCGCGTTGAGCGCCTTGGGCCGATTGAGGGTGATCAGCGTGACGGCGCCGCGCTGCTCGACCAGGATGTTCTCGTAGCTCATGTCATTCTCCATAACCGTCGCCCCAGCGAAGGCTGGGGCCCCAGCGGATGAAGGGCCCGGCGCTTTTCACCCGCCGGGGTCCCAGCCTGCGCTGGGACGACGGGTTCGGCTTCTTTCCCTTCTCACAACGGCGTCCATTCTTCACCCTCCGGCATCGGCGCGAAGATGGTGTCGATCAAATGCTCCGTGACCGCCTCGGGCGTGGCGGGCTCCCAGCGCGGGCTGTTGTCCTTGTCGACCAGCAGGGCGCGAACGCCCTCGACGAAGTCGTGGCGCTGCACCACCCGGGTCGCCACTGCATATTCCTGGCGCATCTCGTGGCCGAAATCCTGGACGCGCTCGCCGTCGTATAGGAGTCGGAGCGACACCTTGCAGGCCTGCGGGCTCTTGCCCCGCAGGGTCTCGAGCTCCTTCATCGCCCAGTCGGAGCCGTCCGCCTCGAGCGCGGCGAGGATGTCCTCATAATCGTCCGAGGCGAACAGCCGGTCGATCCGGTCGCGATTGGCCTCGATCCTGGCGGGCGGCGGCGTGGCGCCGCACTCCTCGAGCAAGGCCTCGATTCGCTCCGGCTCGGCGAGGATCCTCGCCTTGAGGTCGTCCAGCGCGAGCGAGGGGACATAGTGGGTGGCGAGGCCGAGCGCGACGCATTCCGAGCCGTCGAGCCGGGCCCCGGTCAGCGCCAGGAATTGTCCGGTCCGGCCGGGAAGGCGCGGGAGGTACCAGCCGCCGCCGACGTCGGGGAAGAGGCCGATCGCCGTCTCGGGCATGGCGAAGCGGGTGTTCTCGGTCGCCACCCGGTAGCGGCAGGGCTGCGAGATGCCGACGCCGCCGCCCATGGTGATCCCGTCCATGAAGGCGATGGTCGGCTTCATGTAGGTGAAGAGGAGATGGTTGAGCCGGTATTCCTCGTGGAAGAAGGCGCGCGCCTCCGCGCCGTCGCCGGCCCCGCTCCTCGCCAGCATGACGACGTCGCCGCCGGCGCAGAAGCCGCGGCCCTCGGCATGGTCGATCATGACGGCCTGAACGGCCGGGTCCTCGCGCCAGGGAAGGAGGGCGGCGATCATGGCGCTGCACATGTCGCGGGTGAGGGCGTGGATGGCCTTCGGGCGGTTGAGGCGGATCCGGCCGACCCTGCCTTCGACGCGGGTGATGAGGTCGGGGGTCATGTCTCAACCGTCATTGCGAGCGAAGCGAAGCAATCCAGTCTGCGGCGGTGGAGGCGCGTAGATTGCCGCGTCGCTGCGCTCCTCGCAATGACGAGGATCACTGCCTCAGCATGTCCCGGGCGACGATCACGCGCATGATCTGGTTGGTGCCCTCGAGGATCGAATGGACGCGCAGGTCGCGCCAGAAGCGCTCGACCGGATAATCCTGGAGATAGCCGTAGCCGCCGTGGAGCTGGAGGGCGCGGTCGACGACCGAGGAGCCGGTGTCGGTGGCGAGGCGCTTGGCCATGGCGGCGAACCGCGACTTGTCCGGGGCGTTCTCGGTCACCTTCACGGCGGCGGCATAGAGCAGCATCCGCGCCGCCTGGAGCTCGGTCTCCATGTCGGCGAGGGTGAACTGCGTCGCCTGGAAGTCGGCGATCGGGGTTCCGAACTGCTTCCTCTCCTTCGTGTAGGCGATCGCCTCGTCGAGGCAGCGCTGGGCGCCGCCCAGCGAGCAGGCGCCGATGTTCAGGCGGCCGCCGTCGAGGCCCATCATCGCGATCCGGAAGCCCTCGCCCTCGCCGCCGACGAGATTCTCGGCCGGGACCCGGACCTCGTCGAAATTGACCTGGGCGGTCGGCTGCGAATGCCAGCCGAGCTTGCGCTCCTGGGCACCGAAGCTGACGCCGGGCATGTCCTTCTCGATCACCAGGCAGGAGATGCCCTTGGGCCCCTCCTGGCCGGTGCGGACCATCGTCACGTAGACCTCGTTCTCGCCGCCGCCGGAGATGAAGGCCTTGGAGCCGGAGACGACGTAGCTGTCGCCGTCCTTCACGGCCTTCGTCTTCAGGGCCGCCGCGTCGGAGCCTGACGACGGCTCGGTCAGGCAATAGCTCGCCATCCGCTCCATCGGGATCAGCGAGGGCAGGTATTTCGCCTTCACCGCCGCCGAGCCGAAGCGGTCGATCATCCAGCTCGCCATGTTGTGGATCGAGATGAAGGCCGAGGTGGAGGGGCAGCCGTAGGCCATCGCCTCCATGATCAGCGCCGCCTCGAGCCGGCCGAGGCCGATCCCGCCGGATTCCCCGGAGACGTAGATCGATCCGAAGCCAAGCTCCGCGGCCTGGCGGATCGTGTCGCGCGGGAAGATATGCTTCTCGTCCCACTCCGCGGCATGGGGCGTGATCGCGTCGGCGGTGAAGGACCGCGCCATCTCCTGGATCTGGCGCTGCTCGTCGGTGAGGTCGAACTGGCTCATGCGCGCGCTCTAGCGGACGCGGCGGGAATGGCAATCGCGAGGCTCAGTTCAGGGTTATCAAAGCCCCGAGGATGGCGACGGTCGCTGCCGCCAGCGCACCCATCCGGATCGTCAGTCGAAGCTGGAGGTCCTTCAGGGCACCGTTGAGGTCCGACTTCGTGACCAGCTCGTCGAAGGCGTGCGCCGTCAGCGCCTCGGCCAGGGCTTCGGCCTGGCGCGAATCCATGCCGGCGGCGGAGAGCCGCTTCACGAAAGCGAGCGTGTCGAAGGCGAATTGCGCAGCCATTCCCCTAAATTAAGCAGAGTCATCGTTTCCGTGCAAGATTGTATGTTCTTCATACGTTTTTCGTTTAACCCATCGTGGGAATCACGAATGCATTCTCGCCCGTCACGCTTCCGTCCGGCCACCTCTGGGTCACGGTCTTGGTCTTGGTCCAGAACCTCACGCCCTCCATGCCGTGCTGGTTGATGTCGCCGAAGCCCGAGCGCTTCCAGCCGCCGAACGTGTGGTAGGCTACCGGGACCGGGATGGGCACGTTGATCCCGACCATTCCGACGTTGACCCGGGCAGCGAATTCGCGCGCCGCATGGCCGTTGCGGGTGAAGATGGCGACGCCGTTGCCGTACGGATGCTCGGACGGCAGGCGAAGCGCCTCCTCGAAGCTGTCGGCCCGGACCATTTGCAGGACCGGGCCGAAAATCTCCTCCTGGTAGGAGCGGAAATGGGGCTTCACATGGTCGAAGAAGGTGGGGCCGATGAAGAAGCCCTCCTCGTGGCCCTGAAGCGAGAAGCCGCGGCCGTCTATGACGAGCTCGCCGCCTTCGTCGACGCACATCTGTATGTAGCTCTCGATGCGCTCGCGGTGCGCACTGCTGACCACCGGCCCGTAGTGCGCGTCGGGGTCGGTCGACACGCCGACGCGAAGCGATTCAATCGCTGGGACCAGTTTTTCGCGAAGGGCGTCTGCGGTCTTGTCGCCG
>DASVVX010000174.1:0-12486 GCA_036386295.1 Allosphingosinicella sp. | reverse complement strand
CGCAGGTTCTGGCGGAGCGCGTCGGCGAGGCGCTGCTTGCGGTCGTCTTCGGCCTTGCTCATCGCTGACACCGCTAGGCGCTCGGCGCGCGGGGGCGCAAGTCGCCTTGACAGGGGCGCCGGTGCGCGGCCATAGCGCCGGCTCTTCGCGAAATGGTGATGCTGCCGTAGCTCAGTGGTAGAGCGCATCCTTGGTAAGGCTGAGGTCGTGAGTTCAATCCTCACCGGCAGCACCACTCGCTTCCCTGCCCGTCATCCCGGGCTTGACCCGGGACCCAGGAACACCGTCGGTTCAGAACGTCAGCGGACCGAGTTCATGGGTCCCGGCTTTCGCCGGGATGACGCGCGGCGCACCTAGCGCGACGAGTTCCTGACGATCATGTCGAGCACCGCCGGGTGGAGCGGGCGGACGAACTCGCAGCCGAGCCAGTGGCCCTTCATCCAGACCACGCGGCTGTGCAGCGATTCGAGGCCGGGCAGCTTCAGCCAGATGTCGGCGCCGGGCATCAGCTCGAGATGGGTCGCGGCGCGGAAGCCGGTGACGGAGAGGTCGACGACCTGGACCGTCACCGCATGGGCGCCGCGCTGGCGCAGGCCCGCGCCGAGCACGACCTCGGCCCGCGCCGAGCGCCGGCCGTCATGATCCGGGCTGGTGGAGAGCTCGGCGGTGAAGCTCATCGGCGGGCCTCATTCCCCCGGTATGGCGATGCCGACCGAGGCGCCCCAGAGGCGGGCCAGCTGCTTCTCCTGGTGGCTCATCGCCTCGCCGAACAGCCGCGGCCGGCGGAACCGCGCCTGGTTCTGGTCGCTCGACGTGCGCTTGAGCTGGACCAGCACCTCATGCTCGTCGATCATGTAGGCGAACTCGAGCCCGACCCGGTCGGAGCCGGTCCAGGCGACCCGCGCCGGGATGCTGGTGTTGCCGCGGGTGAAAACCACCTCGGTGCCGACCGGAGGCACCGACTGGCACTCGACCAGGGCGCCCTTGCGCGAAAGGTCGCGAAGCCGCGCCTCGATCTCGCCGGCGGCGGTCTGCAGCTTCGCGGCGAGCAGCACGCGCGCCCGCTTCGCCTTGCGCTTACCCGCGACCGGACCGTCAACGAAATGCTCTACGCCCATCCGCTCGTTTCCTCATTGGCTCTCGGTCGAGGGGGATAGGCCGAAGGCACCTAAATTGTAGTAAACGCGGGCGCCATTTTCGTCCCGCGACCGGCGAGAAGCGCGTTGACCCGAGCGGCGCTCAGTCTAAGCAGCCGCCATGCGCTTCTTCTCCGACAATGCCGCCGCGGCCTGCCCGGAGGCGATGGCGGCGATCGTCGCCGCCAACCGGCTCGACACCGCCTATGACGGCGATGCCTGGAGCGCCCGGCTCGACGACGCCTTCTCGGAGCTGTTCGAGACGAGGGTGACGGCGCTGTGGGTGGCGACCGGCACCGCCGCCAATGCCCTGGCGCTGGCCGCGCTCTGCCCGCCTCACGGCGCGATAATCTGCCACCGCGACGCCCATATCCAGAACGACGAATGCGGCGCGCCCGAATTCTACACGCACGGGGCCAAATTGCTGCTCGCCGAGGGCCGCGGCGCGAAGCTCGACCCGGAGGCGGTGACGGCGCTGCTGGCGACGGTGCGCGACGACGTCCACCAGACCCAGCCCGCCGTCCTCTCGATCACCAACGCCACCGAATACGGCCTCGTCTACGACCCCGGGGAGACCGCCGCGCTCGGCGCGCTGGCGCGGTCGCGGGGCCTCCACTTCCACATCGACGGAGCCCGCTTCGCCAACGCCGTGGCCAGCACCGGCGCCTCGCCGGCCGAGCTGAGCTGGAAGGCCGGCGCCGACGCGCTCAGCTTCGGCTTCGTCAAGAACGGCGGCCTCTCCGCCGAGGCGCTGATCTTCTTCGGCGAGGAGCATCGCCAGGCCACCCTCTACCGCCGCAAGCGCGCCGGCCACCTTCTCTCGAAGGGCCGCTTCATGGCCGCGCAGATCCTCGCCATGCTCGAGGATGGGGTCTGGCTGCGCAACGCCCATTCGGCCAACGACGCCGCCGCTCGGCTCGCCGAGGCGGCCGGACCGGACCGGCTGCTGCTGCCGGTCGAGGCCAACGAGCTGTTCGTCCGGGTCACGCCCGAGGAGGCTCGGGCGCTTCGCGAGCAGGGCTTCGACTTCTACGACTGGGGGCCCGGCGAGGCCCGGTTCGTGACCGCCTGGGACAGCGATCCCGGCCAGGTAGCGGCGCTCGCGGCGGCGATCCGGGCGCTGTGAGCGAGGCGCCGTCATCCCGGCGCAAGCCGGGACCTCAGGAGGAGCAGGCGCCGAGCCCTTCATCCGACGAGGCCCCGGCTTTCGCCGGGGTGACGGGAGTGCGCGCGGTCCCCTCCGCGACGAGCATGCTGGCACCCCGAATCCTCATCCCCTTCCTCCTGATCACCCTGATCTGGAGCTCGACCTGGATCGTCATCAAGGACCAGCTCGGAGCGGTGCCCCCGGCCTGGTCGGTGACCTATCGCTTCGTCGTCGCGGGAGCCGCGATGTTCGCCTGGGCGGCGCTGAGCGGGGCGCGCCTTCGCCTCGGCCGCCGCGGCCACGGCTTCGCGGCGCTGTTCGGGACTTTGCAATTCTGCCTCAACTTCAATTTCGTCTATGCCGCCGAGCATCACGTCACCAGCGGCCTGGTGGCGACCGTCTTCGCGCTTCTGATGGTGCCGAACAGCGCGCTCGCCTGGCTGTTCCTCAAGCAGAAGGCTAGCTGGGGCTTCGTCGGCGGTTCGGCCATCGCCTGCGCCGGGGTCGCCTTGCTGTTCGTCCAGGAGATGCGCGCCAGCCCGGTGCCGGCCGGACAGGTGCTGCTCGGAATCGGGCTGACCGTCCTCGGAGTGCTCTCCGCCTCGGCCGCCAACATCCTGCAGGCGAGCCGGCGAGTCGCCGCCTGGCCGCTCGCCAGCCTGCTCGCCTGGGGCATGGCCTACGGAGTCCTCGCCAACGCGATGCTCGCCTGGGCGTCGGCGGGGCCGCCGGTCGTCGAGCCCCGCCTCGCCTACTGGCTCGGCCTCGTCTACCTCGGGCTGTTCGCCTCCGCCCTCGCCTTCCCGCTCTATTTCGCGGTGATGCGCTCGGTCGGGCCGGGCAAGGCGGCCTATTCGAGCGTGCTCGTCCCGATCATCGCCATGCTGCTCTCGACCCTGTTCGAGGGCTATCGCTGGTCGGCCCTCGCCGTCGCCGGCGGCCTGCTCGCCCTCGCCGGCCTGGTCATCGCGCTGAGGTCGCGCGCCGCCGCTAGTTGACCGGCTTCGGCCTCGCGATCGCCCGCTGCCCGGGCGGAAGCTCGGCGAGGTGGCGCGCCTTCCACTCCATCGCCATCCGTACCCGGGTGCGGCCCGAAGGATGGTCGAAGAACAGCGCCTCCTCGAGCGAAGAGGGCTCGATCTTGCGATATTCGGAGAGCTTCATCGCGGTGAGGGCGAAGCCGTCGGGCTCGCGGGCGGCATCCAGGCCGAAGGCGTCGGCCTCGCTCTCGCTGCTCCTGACGATGGTGTTGAGCACCGGCGTCATCGCCAGCAGATAGAGCGAGAAGAGCCCGGTCAGCACGGGCGCCACCGCCGGATCGGCGACGTCGCGAACCCCCCAGCGGCCGCCGAATCGCGCGACGAGGCGGGGGGTGAGCCACCACAGGAGCAGGAGCCCGGCGAGGTAGACGAGCGAGAAGAAGAGGATCAGCCGCCAGACGTGGCCGAGCACGTAATGGCCGAGCTCGTGGCCCATCACCGCCTTCACCTCGGGCGGGCTGGTGCGGTTGAGCAGATTGTCGTTGAGCGAGATCCGGATGGTCGGGCCGAGGCCGGAGACGTTGGCCGAGATCCGCTTGGTCTGCTTCGACGCGTCGAAGACGTAGACATTGTCGGCCGGGACGTCGTGGGCCCTGGCCATGGCCAGGATCTGATCGCGCAGAGGGCCGGCCGCCATCGGCGTGTACTTGTTGAACAGCGGGCTGACGAAGACCGGCGCGATCAGGACGGCGAAGGCGGTGAGCAGGGTCAGGCTCGCCGTCCCCCACAGCCACCACGTCCGGGGGGCCCTTCGGATCACGGCGAAGACGATCGCGAGCAGGATCGCGGTCACCGCCACCGAGATGCCGAGCATGATCGAGCGCTCGCCGAGCCAGCCGCCGAGGCCGAGGTTCATCAGGCCATATTGCCTCTCGCGAAAATATTCGGCGTAGAGCGCCCAGGGGAGGGAGACCAGGGCGCCGACCAGGGCGAACGGCACCGCGTAGAGCGCCGGCTGGAGCCAGCGGCGCTTCGTCATCCGCTCGGCCCAGCCTCGCCACGCCGCGGACCAGCCGAAATGGAGCATCGCCCAGGCCGCGGCGACGCTGACCAGGGTCCCCCACAAGGGCAGCCAGTAGCCGCCTTCGAAATAGGAATCGGAACGGGCCCGGGCGGCGCCCTGCAGCGTGTCGAGATAGGCGCGGGCGGCGGCCTCCGGATCGAAGGCGGCGGGCGCCGCGGCCAGCAGGTCGATGAGCATTCGGTCGGTCCCTCCCCGTCACGGGATTAGAACGGGGGCGACATCCGTTCAATTCCTCCCCCGGATTTCCCCGGGGAGGGGGACCATGCGAAGCATGGTGGAGGGGTTCTTACGTAGCCCGAAAGAGCCCCTCCACCGCGCTTCGCGCGGTCCCCCTCCCCTGCAAAGGCAGGGGAGGAAACCGGCGCATTGCACCGCCCCTTCCCCGCGCCTAAGTCCGCGCCATGCTCGACGTCCAGAACGCTCCCGCCGCCCCCGTCCCGGTTCGCCGCGAGGATTACCGGCCGCCCGACTGGCGGGTGCCCCGGATCGAGCTCGAGTTCGACCTCGGCGCCGAGACCAGCCGGGTGCGCTCGCGCCTCACCGTCGAGCGCAACGGCGCCCACGACCGTCCACTGGTCCTCGACGCCGAAGGGCTCGACCTGCTCGAACTGAACGTCGACGGCGAGGCGGCGGCCCGGACGATCGACGGCGAGCGGCTGACGATCCCGATTCCCGGCCCTTCCGCCACCGTCGAGACCCTGGTCGAGCTCGCCCCGCGCTCCAACACCCAGCTGATGGGCCTCTACGAATCGGGCGGCATATTGTGCACCCAGTGCGAGGCCGAGGGTTTCCGCCGGATCACGCCCTTCCCCGACCGGCCGGACGTGCTCAGCCGCTACCGGGTGCGGATGATCGCCGACAAGGCGGCCTATCCGGTGCTCCTGTCCAATGGCGATCCGGTCGGCGCGGGCGACCTCGAAGGCGGCCGCCACTGGGCCGAATGGGACGATCCCTTCCCCAAGCCCGCCTACCTGTTCGCGCTCGTCGCCGGCGATCTCGCCGCCAACCGCGACAGCTTCGTCACCCGCTCGGGCCGCCGGATCGACCTCGGCATCTGGGTGCGCGAGCCGGATCTGGCCAAGACGGAGCACGCCATGGCTTCGCTCAAGGCGGCGATGAAGTGGGACGAGGAGGTCTACGGCCGGGAGTACGACCTCGCCGTGTTCAACATCGTCGCGGTCTCCGACTTCAACTTCGGCGCGATGGAGAACAAGGGCCTCAACATCTTCAACTCGCGCTTCATCCTCGCCGACCCCGAGACGGCGACCGACCAGGATTTCGACGCCGTCGCCGGAGTCGTCGCGCACGAATATTTCCACAATTGGTCGGGCAACCGGGTCACCTGCCGCGACTGGTTCCAGCTGTCGCTGAAGGAGGGCTTCACCGTCTTTCGCGACCAGATGTTCTCGGCCGACATGGGCAGCGCCGCGGTCAAGCGGATCGAAGACGTCCGGCTGCTGCGCGCCGCCCAGTTCCCCGAGGACGGCGGGCCGCTCGCCCATCCCGTGCGGCCCGATTCCTATATGGAGATCGCCAATTTCTATACCGCCACCGTCTACAACAAGGGCGCCGAGCTGATCCGGATGCTGCACAGCCTGCTCGGCCCCGAGCGCTTCCGGGCCGGCACGGACCTCTATTTCGAGCGGCACGACGGCCAGGCGGTGACCTGCGAGGATTTCGTCCGGGCGATGGAGGAAGCGAGCGGCGAGGACCTTTCGCAATTCCGCCTCTGGTACGAGCAGGCGGGAA
Source organism: Allosphingosinicella sp. (assembly GCA_036386295.1). Classification (GTDB taxonomy): domain Bacteria; phylum Pseudomonadota; class Alphaproteobacteria; order Sphingomonadales; family Sphingomonadaceae; genus Allosphingosinicella. The sequence goes on along the minus strand of DASVVX010000174.1, from coordinate 6,390 downwards.
CTCCGCGGGTGAAGGCCGAACTTCGCCGGGAGGGCGACAGGGCGCGCGTACGGCTCCGGCAGGAGGTGCCCGCGACTCCCGGCCAGCCCGCCAAGAAGCCGATGCCGATCCCGCTCAGGATCGCCTTGTTCGGACGGAGCGGCGCCAAGCTGGAGGAGCGGCTCGTGCTTCACGACAAGCCGCAGGACGAAGCCGTGTTCGAGGCCGGCGAGGACGACGTCGTGCTGTCGATCAACCGCGGCTTCTCGGCGCCGGTGATCGTCGAGGCGCGGCGTTCGGCGGCCGATCTCGCCTTGCTTTCGGCCCATGACGACGACCCGTTCGCCCGCTACGAGGCGATGCAGCAATTGATGCTCGACACGCTGCTCGCCGCCATCGCCGGCCGAGCCGAGCCGGGCGCGGTGGTCGACGCGGTTCGGCGGACTCTGGAGGACGAGGCGCTCGACCCGGCATTCATCGCCGAGGCGGTGCTGATGCCGAGCGAATCGTTCGTCGGCGACCAGATGGCGGTGGTCGATCCGGAGGCGATCCGGGCCGCGCGCGAAGCCCTTCGGGCCGAGGTGGGCCGGGCGCTGGAGCCGCAATGGCGCGCCGCCTATGCCTCGACCGCCGCCAACCGCTTCGAATATTCGCCGGCCGCGAAGGGGGCCCGGCGGCTGCGCACGGTGGCGCTCAACTATCTGCTTGCGGCGGGCTCCGACGGCGCTTCGGAGCTGGCCCGCCGCCAGTTCGACGAGGCGGACAACATGACCGACCGTCAGGGGGCGCTGAGCGCGCTCGCCAATTCGGATGCGCCGGAGCGGGCGGGCGCGCTCGCGGCTTTCTACGACCGCTACCGAGCCGATCCTCTGGTCCTCGACAAATGGTTCACGGTGCAGGCCGTCTCGACCCGCGACGATGCCCTCGACCAGGTGATGGCCCTGGCCCGCCACCCCGACTTCACGCTCGCCAACCCCAATCGGATGCGCTCGCTCGTCGGCGCCTTCGCCGCCAACCAGCGCGCCTTCCACGATCCTTCGGGCCGCGGCTACCGCTTCCTCGCCGATATGATCCTGGCCGTCGACCGTCTCAACCCGCAGACCGCGGCGCGCCTCGTCCCGCCCCTGGGCCGCTGGCGCCGCTTCGACCCGGCGCGGCAGGATCTGATGAAGGCCGAGCTCGAGCGGATCGTCGCGACCGGAGGGCTGAGCAAGGACGTGTTCGAGCAGGCCAGCAAGAGCCTCGCCTAGCGTCATCCCGGCTCGGTAAACAGGAATTAACCATTTGAGATTAAGGTCTTAATTGGGCGCAGTGGGGCGCGCGTCGGAGAATCGCACCGGTCATGGGCGAGATGGGAGAGATAAAGCCGGAGGGAAGCGCGGAGGACCGCGCCAGTCCGCGCACCAATCTGCTGCTCTCGGCCAATGCCGAGGTCGGCGGCCGGATCCTTCCCGTGCGCATCCGCAACCTGTCCGAAACCGGGGCCATGCTCGAAGGCGTCGGCCTGCCGGACGCCGGCATGAAGCTGGTGCTCGCCCGGGGCGACCTTCACGTCTCGGCGGTGGTGGCCTGGGCGGCGGGCGGCCGCCGCGGCGTCAAGTTCGACGGACCCACTCCGGTGCACGAATGGACCGGCGGGACCAAGCCCAGGCCGCTCGACTGCACCGGCCTTCGCGACCAGCGCCGGGTCGACGCCCACCAGGCGGAGGCGCGCGCCGACGCGGCGTCCGGCCGGACGCTTCGCCATGCCCCGGCGGCCTCGCCGGCGACCGTCAGCCCCGACCTCGAGTCCCGCCTCGCCCAGGAAATCGGCTATGTACAGCGGCTGCTCGAAAATCTCGGCGACGAGCTGATCAAGGACCTGTTCCTCGTCCAGCGCCACGGCCAGTCGCTGCAGAGCCTGGACCTGGTCAGCCAGATCCTGGGCCACGTCGCCGCCATCCTCCAGGCCGACGACAAGGCGGCCGTGATCGACGGGCTCGGCATGGAGGATTTGAAGGCGAGGCTGAAGCGCAAGTCGATCTAGGCTTGGGGCCCGGTCGCGCGGGTTGCAGCGCTGCCCCGTCATTGCGAGGAGCGAAGCGACGAAGATGCGCAGGTCGCCATGTCCCCCGGACATGGCTGCGGCCTGCGGGGCAGGCCGCACCTGCACATCCAGTTCTCGGGACGCCGAGCCGCTGGATTGCTTCGCTTCGCTCGCAATGACGAGGTTCGGATCAGATCACATTCTTGATGGCGCGCACCCAGTAGGTGCAGGACGGCGGATCGACCGCCGCGGCGCCGGTGTTGGTGAGCTTCACCCGCACGTTGTTGGTGGCGCTCACCCGCGCCGAGAGCGTGATGTCGTCGCCGAGGTCGACGCTCGTGAAGACATGGTCGACCGCGTCGCCGACGGAGATATCGATGGGGACATTGACGAAGGCCGAGCCGCCGGCCGGAATGCTCCCGACGTTGGCGGTGGCGCTTCCCATCCGCTGGGCTTCGGCCGCCCAGAGCAGATAATTGGGTCCTCCCTGGAAGAGGGGCTGGATGCCCTCGACGACGTTGCCGACCGAGAACAGCATGTTGGTGTTGCCGCAGCTCACCGCTCCGACGGCGGTGTTGCCGCTGTTGGCGAACAGGTTGCCGATGAGGGTGAGGTGGCCGGCGCTCACCGTCTCGATGCAATTGTTGTTGGTGGTCGGAGAGATCACCGCGCCCGCGACGAGGACGACCATGCACCGGCCGACGCCGACGCCGGACAGGCTGGTGTAGGTGAGGTAGATGTTGCGCGAGCTCGCCGCTTCGAACTCGCCGCCCTGGATGACCAGGCCTTCCGCTCCGGCGGCGCGGATATGGGTGGTGCCGCCGTTGTAATTGTTGTCGACGAAGCTGTGGGTGTAGCCGCCGTCGTCGAGGATGGCGAACTGCCCGGGACCGTTGAGCTGGCAGCGCTTGACCGAGATCCGGTTGGTGTAGCCGCCCTGGGCGCCGGTATTGCCGAGCGCCGCCTCCGCGCCGTTCACCAGCCAGATGCAGCTGTGCCGGCTCGAGTAGATGTCGCACAGGTCGATGTCGACCAGCTCGGACTGGTCGAGGATGATCCCGTACTTGAACTCGCCGATGGCGCAGTTGAGAAGCTGGACCGACGTCCCGCCCCGCTCGTAGAAGGCGCCGCCCGTGCTCGACGATCCGGCGAGGCTGTAGAGGCTGATCTTCTCGATGACGGTGTGGACCGGGGTCGAGGCATTGAGCGGCGCGAGCTGCTGGATACCGTGGCCGGTGTGGGTCGACGCCCATTCGAGCACCGAGCCCACGCCGTCGCCGAGCAGGCAGACCTTGGGCTTGTTGGTGATCGTGCTGTTCAGCCGGTACTTGCCGGCCGGGATGTAGAGCGTTCCTCCGCCGGCGGCGTTGACGGCGTTGATCGCGGTCTGGAAATCGGCCGAGGCGTCGTAGGTGCTGGTGCCGGCGGCGATGGCCGCATGCTGGCCCGAGGGAATGTAGCTGAGGATCGAAACGGACATGGTATGTTCTCCTCCTGAGGGAGAACATATATAGAACATAGGAACAGAGGCTTCAAGTCCTATTTTGTTCCTGGCATCTTTCCCCTTGCTATCCTACCCAGGCCGCGACTTCGGCCGCCACCTGGTTCGCCGCCTGGTTGAGCGCCGCCGGAGCGCTGGCGGCATCGAGGGCGGCGACCGGCACATGCGCCTCGAAGCGCCGCGTCTCCACCGATTCGCCGCGCGAGACGGCAGCGTCGTAGACCAGCACCGCCTCCATCTTGTCGGCATCGAGGCCGAAGGCCTGCAGCGTTCCGGTGAGCCGCTGGCCCGGATCGAAGGTGAATTGCTTGGGATCGAGGACGACCCGGCCGGTCCGCCCGGCAATGGTCGCCGACAGCAGGCGCGCGAACAGGATGTTGGGCGCCTCGACCCATTGGGCGTCCTTCACGTAGGCGACCTGGGTGGTGCCGGTTCGCACCGGCACCCGCGGCGTGTTCAGCTCCGCCGGGACGCTGGGCGGGACGACGGTGATCGCCGAGCCGGGGCCGGCGGTGCGCGGCGCCGTGCCCGGCTGGACGTCCGAGCTCAGCCGCATCAGGGTCGGCGGCGGCTTGGCTCCGAAGCTGAGGCAGCCCGAGGCGGCGAGGGCCGCGGCGAGGACGAGGAAGGGGCGCATCTGTCTCATTGTTTCCTCGGCTTGTAGTCGGGCAGCTTCTGGCCGCCGATGATCCCGCCGGCGCCCTGCTGGTTGAGCCGCTGCGACACGGCCGACAGCGAATCGGACATCTCCCTCAGGTCGCGGACCAGTTGGCCGACCTCCGGGATGGTCTGCTTCGAGAAGGCCTGCAGGCCCGGCCGGGCGTCGCCGATCGCGGCGTCGAGATTGTTCATGCTGGTCTCGGCCGCCCGGATCGTCTGCCTCAGGTCGCCGATCATCGGCCGGACGTCGCGTTGCAAGGTGACGTCGGTCGTGTCGGCGAGCTGGCCCATCTGCTCGACCGCGGCGCCGGTCTGGCGGATCGCGATGCGGGCTTCGGCCAGGGTCGCGGCGATCTCGTCCGAACGCTCGGCGAGGTTGCGGCTGATCACCTGGACGTTCTCGAGGATGGCGGCGATCGAGGCCTGGTTGCGGTCGCCGAGCAGCTCGGTGAGCCGCGCGGTCAGCGTCGACACCCGGTTGAGAAGCTCGGGAGCGCTCTCCAGCACCTGGCCCAGCGCGCCCGGCTTGGTCGGGATGATCGGAACGCCATAGGGGCATTGCGCCTCGGGATTGACGGCCGGGCAGGTGATCTCGCGCACCACCCGGCGCCGGCGCGGATCGTTGTCCGGCGGATCGAGCTGGATCTGCGAGACCCCGGTGAAGCCGACGCCCTTGATCGTCGCCGTCGTCCCGACCAGCACCGGCGTGTCCTCGTCGATGGTGATCCTGACCCGGACGAACTCGGGCGTGCGCGGCATCAGGTTGATCGAATCGACCTGGCCGACCGGGACTCCGGAGAAGGTGACGGCGCTGCCCTTGGCGAGCCCGTCCACCGCCTGGCGGAAGAGGATGTCGTATTTGCGGTCCTGGTCGCCGCCGGCGTTGGACAGCCAGACGATGAACAGAAGCAGGGCGACCAGCGCGCCCATGACGACGCTTCCGACCAGGACTTGGTTCGACCGGGTTTCCATCAGCTCTTAGCGCCCCCGTTCGCTTCCGCGGCGCGAGCTTCCGCTTCGGCCTCGACGGCTTCCTCGGCCGCGCGCCCGCGCGGTCCCCGGAAATATTCCTGTATCCATTCGTGATCCAAAGCCAATAATTCCGGAATCGTTCCGACCGCGATCACCTTCCTGTCGGCGAGCACGGCGACACGGTCGCAGATGGCGTAGAGCGTGTCGAGATCGTGAGTGATCAGGAAGACGGTCAGGCCGAGCCTGTCCTTGAGGTCGAGGACGAGCTGGTCGAAGGCCGCCGCGCCGATCGGATCGAGGCCGGCGGTCGGCTCGTCGAGGAAGAGAAGCTCCGGATCGAGGGCGAGGGCGCGGGCGATTCCGGCCCGCTTCTTCATCCCGCCCGACAGCTCGGCCGGGAATTTGGGGCCGGCGTCGGCGGGCAGTCCGACCATGACGATCTTGTAGGCGGAGATCTCGTCGAGCAGCTTCTCGGAGAGGCGCGGATAGAATTCGCGAAGCGGCACCTGCACGTTCTCGGCCACGGTCAGGGTGGAGAAGAGCGCGGCGCCCTGGAACAATATCCCCCAGCGCTTGCGGATCGGCTGGAGCTCGGCCTCGTTGCGGTCGAGCATCGGCTCGTCGAACACGGTCACCTCGCCCGCGTCCGGGCGCTGAAGGCCGATGATCGAGCGCATCAGCACCGACTTGCCGGTGCCCGAGCCGCCGACCACGCCGAGGATCTCGCCGCGCCTCACCTCGAGATCGAGGCTGTCGTGGATGATCGCCTCGCCGAAGCTGTTGGTGAGGCCGTGCACCTTGATGATCGGATCCGCTTCCTCGTTCACAGCCAGCCTATCTCGGTAAAGAAGACGGCGAAGAAGGCGTCGAGGACGATGACCAGGAAGATCGCCTGGACGACCGCCGTCGTGGTCCTCAGGCCGACCTCCTCGGCATTGGATTCGACCTGCATCCCCTGGAAGCAGCCGGCCATGGCGATGATCAGCCCGAACACCGGCGCCTTGATCAGGAGCTGCCAGAGGTCGCTGACCGGGACCACCTCGCGCATCCGCTGGATGAAGGTCACCGGCGGGATCTCGAGCGAGATCCAGCAGAAGATGCAGCCGCCGGCGATCGCCACCATCGCCGCGTAGAAGCTCAGCAGCGGCATCATCAGCACCGTCGCGAACACCCGCGGGAGCACCAGCGCCTCCATCGGCGAGACCCCGATCGTGCGCATCGCGTCCACTTCCTCGGCGAGCTTCATCGAGCC
>DASVVX010000173.1:0-1512 GCA_036386295.1 Allosphingosinicella sp. | reverse complement strand
CGTGCGGTCCCCCTCCCCGCGAAATCGCGGGGAGGAATTAGGAGGTCAGTGCCGGATCGAGGCTCCCGTCGCGTCGTCGGGAGCCGCGGCGAGCTCGGGCGCGGGCACCGGCGGCAGCTCGTCGGCCTCGGTCCAGTCGATCGGGGCGACCGGGGTCGCCAGGGCGTGGCTGAGGACCTCGTCGACGTGGCTGACCGGAACGATCTCCAGCCCTTCGCGGATCGACGCCGGTATCTCGACCAGGTCCTTCTCGTTCTCGGCCGGGATGAGCACCTTGGTGATTCCGCCGCGAAGCGCCGCGAGCAGCTTCTCCTTGAGCCCGCCGATCGGCAGCACCCGCCCCCTCAAAGTCACCTCGCCGGTCATCGCGACGTCGCGGCGCACCGCGATCCCGGTCAGGGTGGAGATGATCGCCGTCACCATCCCGACGCCGGCCGAAGGACCGTCCTTGGGCACCGCGCCCTCGGGCAGGTGGACGTGGATGTCGCGGCGGGCGAACAGGCTGGGCTTGACGCCGTAGCTCGGGCTTCGCGCCCGGACGAACGAGAAAGCGGCCTGGATCGACTCCTGCATGACGTCGCCCAGCTTGCCGGTGGTCTTGATCTGGCCCTTGCCGGGCACGGTCACCGCCTCGATCGTCAGGAGCTCGCCGCCGACCTCGGTCCAGGCGAGGCCGGTGACGGCGCCGATCTGGTCCTCCTCCTCGCCCATGCCGTGGCGATGGCGGCGGACGCCCGAATATTCGCCGATATTCTCGGCGGTGAGCTCGACCCGCTCGGTCTTGCCCTCGAGGATCCGGCGGAGCACCTTACGCGCCACCTTGGCGATCTCGCGTTCGAGCGTCCGGACGCCCGCCTCGCGGGTGTAATGCTGGATGAGGCTCCTGAGGCCGTCCTCGGCGAAGACCAGCTCGCCTTCCTTCAGCCCGTGCGATTCGATCTGCTTGGGGATGAGGTGGCGCTTGGCGATCTCGACCTTCTCGTCCTCGGTATAGCCTTCGAGCCGGATGATCTCCATCCGGTCGAGCAAAGGCTGCGGCATGTCCATCGTGTTCGCCGTGGTGACGAACATGACGTCGGACAGGTCGTAGTCGATCTCCAGATAATGGTCCTGGAAGCGGCTGTTCTGCTCCGGATCGAGCACCTCGAGCAGGGCCGAGGCGGGGTCGCCGCGGAAATCCTGGCCGAGCTTGTCGATCTCGTCGAGCAGGAAGAGCGGGTTCGAGCTTCCCGCCTTCTTCAGGTTCGAGATGATCTTGCCCGGCAGGCTGCCGATATAGGTGCGCCGGTGGCCGCGGATCTCGGCTTCGTCGCGCACTCCGCCCAGCGACTGGCGGACGAACTCGCGGCCCGTCGCCCGCGCGATCGAGCGTCCGAGCGAGGTCTTGCCGACCCCCGGAGGCCCGACCAGGCACAGGATCGGGCCCTTGAGCTTGTTGGTCCGGGCCTGGACGGCGAGATATTCGACGATCCGGTCCTTGACCTTCTCGAGCCCGTAATGGTCCTCGTCGAG
>DASVVX010000172.1:0-2149 GCA_036386295.1 Allosphingosinicella sp. | reverse complement strand
CCGGCTCCTTCTTCCTCGGCCAGCAGGACGTCCTGCCCGAGGCGGTGCGAGGCTCTCCCATCCTCTTCCTCCTCGCCTTCGCGCCCTTCGGAGTGATGGCCTTCTGGCTTGCGCGGCTGCGCTTCGCCAAGGTCATCGCCCGGCTCAGGCTCTCCACCGTCGCCGCCCAACCCCTGGCGCAGGGCTGACGCCATGGTTGAGCGGCTCTTCCCCCGCCATGTCGACAACCGGTTCCAGGGGCTCCGGCCGGCCCTGTGGCTGCTTGGTCTTCTGATCGCCCTGAAGCTCGTGATGAGCCTCAACTCGATCCTCAACAGCGCGACGGTCGCCGCCGGCGCCGACGGCATCCCGCTGGCCAGCTACGGCCCTGAGGCGGCCCGCCAGGTGCTGCTTCTGTTCGCGCTGATGGCGCTCGGCCATCTCGCCCTTACCCTCATCGCGCTCGCCGTCCTGATCCGCTGGCGCTCGCTCGTCCCGTTCATCTACCTGGTCCTGCTCGGCGAAGCGCTGGCCCGCCGGATCATCGTTCAGGTCAATGCCGCTCCGGGGGCCCGGATGACCGACATCGCCTGGTTCGTGAACTACGGGCTGATCGCCCTGCTCGTTCTCGGCCTGGCCCTGTCCCTCGGTCACGCCCGCGGCGGGCGCCGAGACACACCGAAGCTGGAGGAAGCAGAATGACCGAGGTCTCACCGGCCCGTCTGTGGGTGATGCGCGCCATGTATCTGTTCATGGCGGTGGGGATCGCGAACATGGTCTGGCCGCTGATCCTCAGCCATGATTCCTCGGTTCCGCGAATGACCGGAGTCGCCTGGGCCCTGATCGGAACGATTGGCCTGCTGGCGCTGCTCGGGCTTCGCTATCCGCTCCGGATGATCCCGCTGCTGATGGTCGAGCTGACGTGGAAGGCGATCTGGCTGCTCGCCTTCGCCCTGCCGCGCTGGCTCGACGGAACGCTCGACGAGCCGATGCGCACCTCGGTCTTCGAAACCTCGTTCGGCGCCATCCTGCTCCTCGTCATCCCGTGGCGCTATGTCTGGGCCAACTACGTCGTCGCCTCGGGCGATCCCTGGACCTTCCGCCGGCCGCAACGCGAGGGAGGCGCGGCTCGAGCCGCGTCCTGAGAGGGGCGAACCTGGCTTCGCGCGATCTGGAGGTGCCGCTGTGGCGGCTCTGGCTGCTGCGCGCCAATTACCTGGTCTGGGCCCTCGCCGGCTTCTTCCTCGCGCTTCCGCCGCTCCTCGGCCCGGATCCGGCGGCGCGGGGGATGGTCGACAGCATGTTCGGCGGCCTGTGGCTGATGGGCATCCTCGGAGTCCGCTACCCGCTGCGGATGCTTCCCATTTTCCTGTTCGAATTCGCCTGGAAGTCGATCTGGCTGCTCGCCTTCGGGCTGCCGCAATGGCTCGCCGGGACCGGCTCGGCGCGGTTGAGCGACGACCTCGTCTCGATCGGCAACGGCCCGATCCTGTTCGGCCTGATCATCCCGTGGACCTATGTCTGGCGCCACTATGTCAGGGAACCCGCGGAACGCTGGCGCTGATGGCGGTCTGCGCCGTAAACTCGTTGGATGAAACGTCTTGTAGCCGCAGTCGCCATGGTCCTTATCCTGGTCGTCATGGCCCTGACGATCGACCCGCTCGGCACCTTCAACGCGCTGATGCCCAAGGACCGGGCCTCGATGCGGGTGGCGCAGGGCGTGGCCTTCGGGGATGGGCCCCGGCTCAGGCTCGACCTCTATGCGCCGCGGGCCGCCTCGGCCGCGCCCCGGCCGGTGATCGTCTTCCTCTACGGCGGCTCGTGGAACAGCGGCCGCCGCCAGGGCTATGCCTTCGCGGGCCGAGCGCTGGCGGCGCAAGGGTTCGTCGTCGTCGTTCCGGACCACCGGCTCGTCCCGGAGGTCCGCTATCCCGATTTCCTGCGCGACTGCGCGGCGGCGGTCCGCTGGGCCCGGACCGGCGCGGCCCGCCACGGCGGCGACGGCACTCGAATCGTGCTCGTCGGCCATTCCGCCGGTGCGTACAACGCCGCCATGCTCGCCCTCGATCCCGGCCTGCTCGGCGCCGACCGGGCCGCGATCCGGGGTTTCGTGGGGCTCGCCGGCCCCTACGATTTCCTTCCGCTCGACGATCCGGCGACCGTTGCCGCC
>DASVVX010000171.1:0-9514 GCA_036386295.1 Allosphingosinicella sp. | reverse complement strand
CATCAGATAGCCGCGGAGCCGGACCGTCGCTCCGGCCTGGAGCGGATCGGGCGCCCCGGCCGAATCGACGTTCACCCTGAGCCGCGGCGGCAGCGAAGGCTCGCCGAGCGGCCGGACGACGAGGCGCACCGCCTCGCGCGCCGGCAGGCGCTGGAAGCTTTCGATCGCGGCGTCGAACTCCGCGGCGCGCGGCTCGGCGAGGACGGGCGCGGCGACCCGCTCCGACTTCCACCAGATGTGGGCGCAGCCGAGCATCGCGGCGAGGCAGAAGAGCGAGACGGCGCGGCCCCAGCGGGTCGCCGGCGCGAGCGCGGCCGGCGCCAGCACGAGCGCGGCGGCGAGCAGCAGGAAGGCGGTCCAGGCGCGAGCGTCGGGAAGCTCGAACCAGGCGGCAGTGCCGAGGCCGAGGCCGACCGGGAACCAGAGCGGCAGCTGGTCGCGCTCGGCGTCGGCGAGGGCTTCGAGGCGGGCGGAGAGCCTCGTCGTCCCGGCGAAGGCCGGGATCCCAGCGAGAACGGGCGCCGAGCTTTTCACCCCCTGGGGTCCCGGCCTTCGCCGGGACGACGGGATAGGCCCACGCCCCTTTGTCGCGACCTGTGCGCTATGCTAGGGGCCCATCCGTCACCGGCCGTCATGGCCCCGCATCCTTGGAGAAAAGGCGCTTGAGCGCAACCGTCCCGCCGGCGCAGGTCGTCACCCGCTTTGCGCCCTCGCCGACCGGCTTCCTTCACATCGGCGGCGCCCGAACCGCTTTGTTCAACTGGCTCTACGCCCGCCACCACGGCGGCCGCTTCCTGCTGAGGATCGAGGATACCGACAAGGCCCGCTCCACCCAGAAGGCGATCGAGGCGATCCTGGAGGGCATGCGCTGGCTCGGGCTCGACTGGGACGGGCACGAATATTACCAGTCGCAATTCCAGGCGCGCCACGCCGAGGTGGCGAACGAGATGCTTGCCCGGGGCCACGCCTATCGCTGCTGGATGAGCGCCGAGGAGCTCGCCGCCGGCCGCGAGAAGGCCCAGGCGGAGCGCCGCCCCTATCGGGTCGAGAGCCCGTGGCGGGACCGGACCGACGGTTCGGCGGACTCGCCCTTCGTCGTCCGACTGAAGGCGCCGCGCGAGGGGGAGATTGCGATCGAGGACTCCGTCCAGGGCCGGGTCGTCGTCCGGAACGCCGAGCTGGACGACATGGTGCTCCTGCGCTCCGACGGAAGCCCGACCTACATGCTGGCGGTCGTGGTCGACGACCACGACATGGGGGTGACCCACGTCATCCGCGGCGACGACCATCTCAACAACGCCTTCCGCCAGCTCGGAATCATCCGGGCGATGGGCTGGCCCGAGCCGGTCTACGCCCACGTGCCGCTCATCCACGGCCAGGACGGCGCCAAGATGTCCAAACGGCACGGCGCGACCGGGGTGATGGACTATGAGGCGCTCGGAATCCTGCCCGAGGCGCTCGCCAACTATCTCCTGCGCCTGGGCTGGGGACATGGCGACGAGGAGATCATCTCGCCGGAGCAGGCGATCCAGTGGTTCGACCTCGCCGCGGTGGGCAAGTCGCCGTCGCGCTTCGACCAGAGGAAGCTCGAGAATCTCAACGGCCATTACATCCGGGAGGCGGATGACGGCCGCCTCGCCGGCCTGATCGCGGGCCGGGTCGGCAGGCTGATCGGCCGCGACCTCGCGACCGGCGAGATCGAGCTTCTCGTCAGGGCGATGCCGGAGCTGAAACCGCGAGCCAGGAATCTCAACGAACTCGCTGAGAATGCGACCTTCCTGTTCCAGACCCGCCCGCTCGATTTCGACGAGAAGGCGGCCGAGCTGCTGGCCGGCGAGGCCCCCCGCCTGCTCGCCCGGGCGTGGAGTGCACTCTATGCGCTTGACGAATGGTCGGCGCCCGCCACAGAGGCGGCGGTGCGCGGCGTCGCGGAGAGCGCGGGCGTCAAGCTCGGGCAGGTGGCTCAGCCGCTTCGCGCCGCGCTGACCGGACGGGCGACCTCGCCCGGCATATTCGATGTTCTGGTCCTGCTCGGGCGCGACGAGAGTCTCGCCCGGATCGCGGACCGGATGGACGGAGCAGAATAGATGGCGGACGATCAGGCCACACTCACCCTCGGGCAGGGCAACAGCCACGCCTTCCCGGTCCGCGCCGGCTCGGTCGGGCCGGACGTCGTCGACATCCGCAAGCTCTATGCCGAGACCGGCGCCTTCACCTACGATCCCGGCTTCACCTCGACCGCGGCGTGCGAGAGCGCGATCACCTATATCGACGGCGACCAGGGCATATTGCTCCACCGCGGCTATCCGATCGACCAGCTCGCCGAGAATTCGACCTTCATGGAGGTCTGCTACCTGCTCCTCAACGGCGAGCTCCCGAAGAAGGCCGAGCTGGAGAGCTTCACCTACACCATCTCCCGCCACACCATGCTCCACGAGCAGCTGGCGACCTTCTACCGGGGCTTTAGGCGCGACGCCCATCCGATGGCGATCATGTGCGGCGTGGTCGGGGCGCTTTCCGCCTTCTACCACGATTCGACCGACATCACCGATCCCAAGCAAAGGATGATCGCAAGCCACCGGCTGATCGCCAAGATGCCGACGATCGCCGCGATGGCCTACAAATATTCGGTGGGCCAGCCGTTCATCTACCCCCAGAACAGCCTCACCTACACGGGCAACTTCCTGAGGATGACCTTCGGAGTCCCGGCCGAGCCCTACGAGGTCAATCCGATCGTCGAGCGGGCGATGCGGCGGATCTTCATCCTCCACGCCGATCATGAGCAGAACGCCTCGACCTCGACGGTGCGGCTGGCCGGCTCGTCGGGCGCCAACCCCTTCGCCTGCATCGCGGCGGGGATCGCCTGCCTGTGGGGCCCGGCCCACGGCGGCGCCAACGAGGCGGCGCTCAACATGCTCCACGAGATCGGCCGGCCCGAGCGAATCCCCGAGTTCATCGAGCGCGCCAAGGACAAGGACGACCCGTTCCGCCTCATGGGCTTCGGCCACCGGGTCTACAAGAATTACGACCCGCGCGCGAAGGTGATGCAGGCGACCGCCGACGAGGTGCTGAGGGAGCTCGGCGTGACCGACCCGGTCTTCGACGTCGCCCGCGAGCTCGAGCGGATCGCGCTCAGCGACGACTATTTCATCGAGAAGAAGCTCTATCCCAACGTCGATTTCTATTCGGGCGTCGTCCTCTCGGCGATCGGCTTCCCGACCTCGATGTTCACGGCCCTGTTCGCGCTGGCGCGGACGGTGGGCTGGGTCGCCCAGTGGAACGAGATGATCTCCGACCCCGAGCAGAAGATCGGCCGGCCGAGGCAGCTCTACACCGGCCCGGTCCAGCGCGACTACGTGCCGGTGGGTGAGCGATGAAATTCCTCCCCGGCATTTGCCGGGGAGGGGGACCAGGCGAAGCCTGGTGGAGGGGCTCTTGCGGCCTCTGAAGAACCCCTCCACCGCGCTCCGCGCGGTCCCCCTCCCCGCGAAATCGCGGGGAGGAATTTTTCTCGCGGCATGCCTCCTAGCCCCTCCCGCTTCCGCCCAGCTCCCCACCGATCCCAACGTCAGCGCGGCCGGAATCCCGCTCTCGGCGCCGTGGCGGGCGAAGGTCTATGCCCATGCCCGCGGCAAGCTGCTCCACCCGGCCTGGGGCTGGCGCCACAGCGAGCGCGATTTCCTGCTCGCCCGCCAGATCGCGAAGGACGAGGGGCTGGCGATCGACGAGGACGTGCTGTTCGCCGCCGCCTTCCTCCACGATTCGGGCGCCGTCCCGCCCTTCGCCCGGGACGGCGTCGACCATTCCGACCGCTCGGCCGAGCTCGCCGAGCCGCTGCTTCGCCAGTCCGGCTTCCCGATGGCCAAGTTCCCGGCGGTGAAGGCGGCGATCCTCGGCCACATGTTCGACAAGGAGGCCGGCGGGCGGCCCGAGGCGATCGCCCTCCACGACGCCGACTCGCTCGACTTCCTCGGCGCCACGGGAATCGCCCGGCGGATCTCGGTCACCGGCACCGCCCCCGACATGGATGGAGTCCTCGCCCGGCTGCAGCAGGTCTACGAGGCGATCCCCGGCCGGCTCGTGACCGCGACGGCGAAGCGCATGGCGATCCCGCGCCTGGTGGCGATGAAGGCCTTCTTCGACCAGCTCAGGCGCGAGACCCCGCCGAGAGCGCCGCTTTAGCCGATCCGAGCCGTTCAGCCTCAAGCACTTGTAAATAGGTGTCCGACACCGATTAACGATCGCAGCGTCAGCCGAGCTTCGCCTTGAGCTCCCTCAGCAGCGCCAGCGAGGCGCAGACGTCGTCGAACATCAGCTTGACCCTCTCTTCGCCGGGCCTCGAGCGGAGCATGCTTCCCGGCTCGAACCGGTCCTTGCCGGTCACCGCGACCAGCGCTTCCTCCGGCCCGGCATAGACCCAGACCCGGCCTGCCTGCCTCAACTCGAGCAGCCGGGCCCGGAAGGCGGTGTCGAAGAGCAGCTGGCGCGCTTCCATCGGATGGGTCGAATAGGCCTCGAACTTCTTCTCGAACGCGGGATCGCCCTCGATCCGAACCCGCTCCATGTCGCTCGCCGGCTTCCAGAAGTTGAGCAATTTGCGGTCGGGGACGATCGTCGTGTGGCCGCGGGCGCCGGGTCGGCGCTGGATCGCGTAGACCTGGCCCGAGAAGACGATGTAGCTGTTCTTGCCGGCCCGGCGCTGGAGGCAGGCTTCGTAGACGGCGAGCCCCCGTCCCTCCTCGTCGGTGCCGTTGAACAGGTCGCTGTAGGTCTCGCTCGAGAAGCCGCTGCCGCCGAAGAGCAGGCCGCAGGCGGTTCCGAAGACCGGCGGGACGAAGCCGCTCGCGATATATTCGAGGCCGGCCTTGCGGGCGACCTCGGCGAGGACGGGGTGCTTGAGGCCCTCCTTGGCGGCCATCAGCGGCGCGAAAGCGGCGATCATCGCCGCGATCGCGATCAGCATGAAGGCGATGACCGCCGCCGCCTCCCACTCCGACCGGAACAGAAGGACGGCGACCGCCGCCGCCAGGGCCAGCCCGCCGAGGCCGCGAAGCCAGAACTTGCGCGCCGCGATCCTGCGCTCGCCCTCGAGCGCTCCGATCCGCTCGCGCACCGTCTCGGCGGCGCACAGCGCCTGATAATCCCCGCCGGTCAGCTCGATCATCGACTTCCCGCCCCTCGCAACAATTGAGACAGGATTGTGCCGCCTCCGCCATCCTGCCGCAACAGCGTCCGATTAAGCCGATCGCCGTCATCGAGTTTTCGAGGAGTTTTCGAGATGCTGACGATCATCGCCGCGGCGCTCGCCGCCGCCGCGCCGGCCCCGGGCGAGCCGAGTCTCGACGAGGTCCGCGCCCTCACCGCCCGCTTCCGGAACGTCGAGGTGGCGCTCGCCGAAGGCTATGTCCGCGACCCGACCGACATGTGCGACGTCGCGCCGATGATGGGCCGCCCCGCCGCCCTCGGCGGAATGGGCATCCACTTCTTCCGGCCCGACCTGCTCGGGATCACCGCTCCGCCCAACCCGCGAGTCGACGGCAACGGCACCCATACCGACTTCCGCAAGCCCTCGATCCTCATCTACGAGCCCCGCGCCGACGGCAGCCTCGAGCTGGTCGCGGTCGAGAATCTCGTCTTCAAGAAGGCCTGGGAAGCGGCCGGCAACACGAAGCGGCCGACCTTCCACGGCGTCGAATATGACTATATGTTCGACGACAAGGCGACCCCGATCGACGAGGCGCACAATTTCGAGCCGCATTACGACCGGCACGTCTGGCTCTACCGGCCCAATTCCAACGGCATGTTCGCCCAGTTCAATCCGACCGTGACCTGCCAGTTCCACAAGCCGGTGCGGGTGGCGAAGGCGGGGATGGAGCACGCCGGGCATTGATTAAATTCCTCCCCCGGATTTCCGGGGGAGGGGGACCGCGCGAAGCGCGGTGGAGGGGTTCTTTGCAGTCCAGAAGAACCCCTCCACCAGGCTTCGCCTGGTCCCCCTCCCCGGCAAATGCCGGGGAGGAATTAAATCGGTTACTCCCGCCTCAGCGGCAGGGTGAAGGTGAACCTCGCCCCCTGTCCGGGAGCGCTGTCGACGGCGACGTCGCCGGCCATGGCGCGCGCGAGGCGGCGGGCGATGTAGAGGCCGAGGCCGGTGCCGCCGGGCTCGGAAATGTCGACCCGCTCGAACTTGTCGAAGATCCGCGCCTGGTCCTCCGCCGAGATGCCCTTGCCCTGATCGGCGATGACGAGAGCGGCGAGATCGCCTTCGCGGTCGGTCCGGATCCAGACCTGGCCGCCCTCGGGCGAATAGCGGATCGCGTTGGTCAGGAGGTTGACGACGATCTGAAGGGCGCGGCGGAAGTCGCCTTTCGCCGGAAGGCTCTCGCCGGCGGCGGGAGCGTCGACCCTGACTCCGCGCTCGCCGGCCCTGACCGCGAGCAGCCCGGCGGCCCGGCGGGCGACGTCGGCGAGGTCGATCTCCTCGCCTTCGGGCCGGAAGTCCGGCCGCTCGATCGCCTGCAGGTCGACGAGATCGTCGACGAGGGCGAGCAGGTGGCGACCGGCGGTGGCGATGTCGCCGGCGTAGCCGGCATAATCCTTGCGGATCGGCCCCTCGTCCTGGGCGCCGATCGTCTCGGCGCTGGCGATGATCCGGGCGAGCGGGGCGCGAAGCGCCTTGTCGAGCCGCTCGCCGAACGCCCCGGGCTCGGCATGGCCTTCGGCGTCGGCCGGCGCGGCCGGCGCACCGGCGGGAAGCGCCGCGGCCGAGCCGCGGAATCCGGCGAACCGGCCGGCGCCGTCGATCAGCGGGATTCCGGCCAGCCGGTAGCGGCCGCCGCGGCCGCCGCGCAGGTCGGCGAACTGGCCGTCGAAGCGGCGCTGCTCGGCAAGGGCGGTGAGAAGCGGCAGCTCCCCCTCCTCGCCTTCCTCGAGCCGGAACAGACGGGTGAGCTGCTGGCCGACGAGCTGGGCCGGAGTCCGGCCCGCGGCGGCGGCGGCGGCCGGCGACACGGTGGTCAGTCGCAACGCCGAGTCGGTCTCCCAAATCCAGTCGGCGCCCGCGCGCAGGAAATCCGCCTGGCGCTCGGAATCGCTCGCCGGCGCCGGCGCCCGGGCGGGGCGGGCGATCCAGCCGGTGACGGCGAGGTCGACGCCCCCTTCCCGGGGCTCGGCGCGAACCCACAGGTCGAGGTCCGCCTCGCCTTCGGCCGCGACGGCGGAGCGCGAGATGGTGATCCCGAGCCGCCGGGCGAGGCGGGCGAGCGCCGCGACCTGCGGCACTGCCAGCGGCCCGCCCTCCTCGCCGCCGGCGGCGCGGTGGAGCGCCATCAGCCGCGGCTCCGCCTCGACGAGCCGGCCGTCGGAATCGACCCGGCCGCGCACGGCGTCGCCGAGGCTCATGACGCCAGCCTCGCCACCGCGCCTCGATAGGCCGGATCGAGCCGCCAGAGCAGGACCCGGCCGTGCGCCTCGGCGGGATCGAGCGAATCGTAGAGGTCGAGCTGGGCGGCGACGGCTTCCTCGCGGCCGGCAAGGCCGAGCAGGATCGAGGCGGCGGCCTCGCGTCCGACCTGGGCGGCGCGGAGCACGATCGCGGCGCCCCGCCCGGCGGAATCGGGAAGCAGCTCCCAAAGGGCCTGAAGATCGAGCCCGGTGCGAATCGACAGTCCGGCGAGGAAGAGAGGCAGAGCGCCGTCGGCGACGGACCGGACGAGCAGCGAATCGTCGAGCCGGCCGCGCTCGTCGAGCCGAAGCGCGAGTCGGCGGGCGAGCGCGTCGGCGCCCGCGCCTTCGTCGTAGCGGCGAAGCCAGGCGGAGGCGGCGGCGGTGACGGCCTGGTCGGCCGCCGCCGGAGCGACTCCGTGGCGGGCGATCAGATAGGTGCGAAGGGCGGCTGCGACCGCCCAAGCGAGACCGTGCGCGATCTCGGCGGGGAGATCGCCGTTGGCGAGCAGCGGCTCCTGGAAGGCGTCGAGGCGCCGGCTGTCGGCGATCAGAAGCGAGACGGCGGCGGCGGCCACCTCCTCGTCGGAATCGCCGGCGAGATCGGTCAGAAGCCGGCGTTCGGCGGCCGCGCGCGCGAGCCGATGCTCCTCGGCGCGGCGGAGAAGCAGGGCGTAGAGCCCCGGATCGGCGAGCGCTCCGCCTTCGAGGACCGGCATCGCGATCGCCAGGCTGGCGGAGGAGAGAGCGGCGCGAAGCGCCTCGTCCTCGTCCGCGGAGAATTGGGCGGCGAGGGCGGAGCGAAGCTCGTCCTCGACGTCGCCGACGAGGCGGCGGAGCAGGTGAAGCACGGTGAGCCGCTGGCGGTCGCTGAGGCGAAGCGTCTCGGGAAGGGCGAGATCGGCCATCGCCGCGGACACGCGCGCCCGCGCCGACGCGAGCAGCTGCGCCGCGCCGTCCAGTTCACCCCCGCTCGCGCGCACTTCGGACATCGCCCGGGCATAGGCCGGTCAGGGTTAAGGCGGCGCTAATCTTGTGCGGGCGGGACGGCGGCATGGGCCTGGCGCTGCGCCCAGAAGAAACTGGCCCCGGCATAGAAGGCCAGGACCGTCAGTCCGGTGCCCCACAGGTTGGCGGCGGCGAAGGGCAACATCAGCCAGCTCATCCCCTTGCGCTCGGCCAGCCACAACCGGCCGGGCAGCTCGCGCCCCTCCGCCTCGATGCGCAGCGCCAGGGCGAAGGCGACGATCGTCCCGGCGAGAGCCAGGCAGCCCCAGCCGCGGGTGGCCGCGAGGGTGGAGGCGAGGATCAGCAGCACTCCGGCCGAAAGCGCCGGCAAGAGGGCGCTCCACCAGCTGGGCGCCCTGTCGCCCTGGAGGCGGAGCGAGGCGAGCCGGTCGCCGATTCCGTCGAGCGGGGTCGCCAGCAGCAGCAGGGCGAGCCCGAGCCCGAGCCAATGCTTGGCGAAGGCGAGCCCGGCCAGCAGCAGGAGCAGGGTCGCGGCGAGGCCGACGGCGGTCGGAGTGACCGCGGTCGGCATCAGCCAGCGGGTGGCAAGCCGCTCGACCGGCCCGAGCAGGTAGCGCGACACCCAGTCGGAACGGCGGTCGTGGGCACCGGCGAGGATCTGCGCCTCGAGCCCGGCGAGATCGTCGCTCGTCTCCGCCACGAGCGGCAGCTCGTCCTCGGCCTCGCCGCGGACGCTGAGCTGGCGGGCGCCGGCCTGGACGGCCCGGCGCAGGAGCGTCGACTGCAGGTCCCAGTCGCGAAGCATGGCGGCGGTCTGCTTGAGCATGTCGCCCGAGATGAGCGCGAGGCCGGCCCAGCGGCTCTGGGCGTCGATCCGCTCGTAGCGGTCGTCGACCCGAAGGTCGGGGACGACGAGGATGGCGGGGCCCTCGAGCGCGACGAGGCGGGCGATCGCCGCCTCGGGCGCGACCAGGCCGTCGCCGACGAGAAGCACCCGGTCGCCGCCGTTGACCGCCTTGGCCGCTTCCTCGGCGCTCCGGGCGAGGACGATCTCGACCCCTTCGGAGCGCAGCCGGTCGAGCGCCGCTCCAAGCGTCGCCGT
>DASVVX010000170.1:0-54512 GCA_036386295.1 Allosphingosinicella sp. | reverse complement strand
TGTCATGACAGACCTGTTCAAACTTCGTCTCGGACGCGTTGCGCTCGCGGCATCGGCGATCGGCCTGGGCCTCGTTCTGGCGGGAACTCAGGCGTCCGCCCAGACGACACCCGTATACCTCTTCGAATATAGCGCGAAGGTCATTTGCGGCGACCTGGCGGCGCAAGCCGACATCCTTGCCGGCGGCCGCTATTTCACCCTGGTCAACATCCACAATCCGGGCTTGACCGCGAGCCTTCGCCGCAAGGTCGCGGCCACCGCGGCGGGCTCGCCGGGTCACATAAGCGGTTTCGAGAGGTCCCAGCTGCGCAACGACGAGGCGATGCATATAGACTGCCCGCTGATCCATAAGCAGGCCGATACCGACTGGGTGGAGGGGTTCCTGGTGATCCAGAGCACTCTCGAGCTCGACGTGGTCTCGGTCTACACCGTCGCCGACAAGGGCATTGCGAGGACCTTTCACACGGAGCGGGTACCGGCACGCCGAATCAAATAATCTCTCCAAGCGTTCCATAATCAGCAACACTGTTGTGCTGGTAGCGCGTCTACCGGCAACGATGCTACGCGCTTATCTCAGCTCCTGCAAGCTCAGGAGGCAATCATGACCAACGTCCTCATCGTCGACAGCGCCGCCACCGGCGAAGCGTCCGTCACCCGCCGCCTGACCGGCGAGATCGAGGCGATCCTGCGCGGCCGCGGCCCGGTCCGGATCGTCCGACGCGACGTCGGCACCGATACCATCCCCCATCTCACCGCCGAGACCACCCCGGCGATCCGCGGCGCCGAGCCCGCGACCGACGCCGCCCGCGAGGCGCTCGCCCTGTCCGACTCGCTGATCGCCGAGCTCCAGGCGGCCGACCTCGTCGTCATCGGCGCCCCGATGTACAATTTCGGGATCGCCTCGACTCTCAAGACCTGGTTCGACCACGTCCTTCGCGCCGGGATCACCTTCCGCTATTCGCAGGCCGGCCCCGAGGGGCTGCTCAAGGGCAAGAAGACGATCGTCATCGAGAGCCGAGCCGGCCTCTACAGCAGCGGCCCGTCGGCGGCGATGGACAGCCAGGAGCCGCACCTTCGCACACTGCTCGGCTTCATGGGCCTCGACGACGCGACCTTCGTCAGGGTCGAGAAGCTCGCCTTCGGGCCCGACCAGGCCGCCGCCTCGATCGCCGAGGCGATGGAAGAGCTGCACAGCCTCGTGGCCGAAGAGCTTCCGCTGGCGGCTTGAGAAGGATCGGACGTCCCCCACTTATCCCTCGTTCCGGGAGAATGAAGATGAAGCTCTACTACGCCCCCGCCGCCTGCTCGCAGGCTCCCCACATCGTCGCCCGCGAGGCCGGCCTCGACCTCGAGCTCGCCAGGGTCAATTTCCCCGACAAGGTCACCGACGACGGCGAGAGCCTGTTCGACGTCAACCCGAAGGGCTCGGTTCCGGCGCTCAGGCTCGACGACGGCGAGATCCTCACCGAGAACGCCGTCATCCTCCAGTATCTCGCCGATCGAGCGGCCGGCTCGCAGCTCGCTCTGCCCGCTTCCGGGATCGAGCGCTGGCGGCTGCTCGAATGGCTCAACTTCATCGCCACCGAGCTCCACAAGGGCTTCGGTCCGCTGTGGAATCCGGCGACGCCCGATGCGTTCAAGGCGGCGACCCGAGAGGCGCTCGGCAAGAAGTTCGACTATCTCCAGGAGAAGATCGGCGACGGTCCGTGGATCCTGGGCGAGCGCTTCTCGATCCTCGACGCCTACGCCTTCGCGGTGCTGGGCTGGTCGAAGCTCCATTCGATCGACCTCGCCCGCTGGCCCGGCCTCGCCGCCTATCTCGACCGCGTCGCCGCCCGCCCGGCCGTCCAGGAGACGCTTCGCGCCGAGGGTTTGCTGAGCTGAACAACAACCGTCATTGCGAGCGGAGCGAAGCAATCCAGTGCAGCGCCATTCGCCGCGCCGTGCTGGATTGCCGCGTCGCTTTCGCTCCTCGCAATGACGACCCCATGTTTCATGAGGTGTAAAATGATCGACATCCGCCCCTTCGCCACCCTCGGCCACGCCGACCACGGCTGGCTCAACGCCCGCCACCATTTCTCCTTCGCCGATTATTACGATCCCGGCCGCACCGAATGGGGCGCGATCAGGGTCTGGAACGACGACGAGATCGCCGCCCGCTCCGGCTTCCCGCCCCATCCGCACAGCGACATGGAGATCATCACCTACGTCCGCGAGGGCGCGATCACCCACCAGGATTCGATGGGCAACAAGGGCCGCACCGCCGCCGGCGACGTCCAGGTCATGTCGGCCGGGACCGGTGTTCGCCACGCCGAATATAATCTCGAGGACGAGAAGACGACGCTGTTCCAGATCTGGGTCCGGACCGACCGGCCCGGCGCCGAGCCGGCCTGGGGCGCCCGGCAATTCCCGAAGGGCGACCGGGCGGGGGCGTTCGTCCCCCTCGCCAGCGGCTTTCCCGAGGATGGGGAAGCGCTGAGGATCAACGCCGCCGCCCGGGTGCTGGGCGCGACTCTGAAAGCGGGCGAGACGGCGGAGCTGAGCCTCGACCCGTCGCGCCACGTCTATCTCGTTGCCGTCGGCGGGGCGATAGAGGTCAACGGCCGCCGGGCCGAGCCGAGGGACGGAGTCGCGGTGACCGGCGAGGAGAAGCTGGCGATCCGGGCCCTCGAGGCGGCCGAGATCGTCCTCGTCGACGCGCGCTGAGCCTTGAGCCGGCGGGCGCTCAGCGTTTTCCGTTCGCGCCGTCGAGGAAATAGGCGAGCGAGAGGGGGCGCAGCAGCCGGCTTCGATAGTCCCTCGACACGGCCGGGCGCGACCAGTCCGCGTCCGGCCACGAGTCGAGCATCGCGTGCAGCCGGTCGAGCGGCAGCAGCCCGGCGGCCGGAGCGCCGGCCGAGGCGCTGAGCGCGGCGCGCAGGTCGCCGAGCTGCGCGGCGGCGGGCTCGTGCCAGTCGGGCGCCTGGACGCCCTTGCGGCGCTCCGCCAGCACGGCTTCGGGGACCCGCCCGGCCAGCGCGCGGCGAGCGAGCGAGCGGGGAATGCCGCCGCGGAGGAACTCCTCGGGCGGGACCGCCAGGCAGAATTCGACCAGGCGCCGGTCGGCGGTCGGGTCGCGGCAGTCGAGGCCGGAGCGGGCGAGCTCCCCCTTCAGCAGTCGGCCGAGGTCGTTGACTTCGAAGGGCCGAAGCCGCTGGCCGCGTTCGCCCGGCGGAGCCCAGCCGCCGGCGAGAAACGACCGGGCCAGGATCCCCGCGAGGTTCCGGGGCCGAGCGAAGCCGCCTCGCCAGAGCGCCGCCGACTGCCGGACCAGGGCCGGAAGCCGCCCCCGTCGCAGCAGATCGGGAAGAAGGAACAGGCCGTCGTAGCTGAAGGCGAAATTGCCATATTGGCCCGTCAGAAGCACGTCGAGGCCGCGCGAGCGTGCGGCGTCGGCGATCGCCATGGACCAGTGCAGGTTGCACAGATTGGGCAGCGGCTGGTCGGACAGATCGCAATATTCGGCGATCCGGTCGAGCGGCAGGGGGCCG
Source organism: Allosphingosinicella sp. (assembly GCA_036386295.1). GTDB lineage: Bacteria > Pseudomonadota > Alphaproteobacteria > Sphingomonadales > Sphingomonadaceae > Allosphingosinicella. Next base: position 50,982 of record DASVVX010000170.1, on the reverse strand, counting down.
GCGGCGGGAAGGATGACATGCTCGATATTGGGCCAGAGCGCGGCCGTCGCCGCGGCCGGCGGACCTTCGTCGAGCAACGGCGGCGATCGGGTTTCGCAATAGCCGGCCCTCGCGACGGCGGTGAAGGCGACGACCCGGCCGGCCGGAGCGAGCAGCTGCGCCGCCGAGGTCGCGACGGCGGCGCTGTCGAGCCCGGCGCTGAGGTGAGCGGCCACCGATTCCCGGCCGCGAAGCCTTGACCGGACCGCCCGGTCGAGCTGGTCGCGAAGTCCTTCGGCATAATCTTCCGGTCCAGGGAGCCGGATCGTCTCGGGGTCCGGCCGCCACCAGCGCCGCTGTACCGCGCCCGCGGCGGAGACGGTCACGAGGTGCCCCGGCCGTACCGTCTCGATTCCGGCGAACCAGGAGCCCGAGGCCGGCGGGGATCGCCCCTCGATCGCGTTCGCGGCGAAAGCCAGGTCGGGCGCCCGCTCGATCTCGGGCAGGGCGTGAAGCCCCTTGGGCATGCTGGCGAAGGCGAACAGGCGAGCGGCGCCGTGGAAGTGGAGCGGCCGCGAACCGGCGAAGTCCCGCGCGAGGAACAGGCAGCGCCGCTCCGAGTCCCACAAGCCGAAGGCGTAATCGCCCACCAGGTGCCCAAGGCATCCTTCCTCCCAGCGCTCCCAGGCGGCGAGGAGCAGCGCCGAGTCGCTCCAGCGGGCGAGGCGCTCGTCCTCGAGTCCGATCGCCGCGCCGATCTCCGCCCGATTGTCGATCCGGACGTCCGCCACGAGCACGAACCGGCCGCCGCCGCCGACCGCCGGCTGCGCGTCGAACCGGTCTTCGGGAAGGAGCCGGGCGAGGTTGCGGCCGATCGCGATATCGCCGCCCGGCCAATGGTCGCGAGCGTCCGCGCCATAAGCCCGCTGGGCCTCGAGCATCGCCCGGCACCCGGCCTCCGCGCCGCTCCCGTCGAGCCGCCAAAGGCCGGCGATGGCGCTCAATCTCGTCTCCTTCGACCGGCCGCATAAAGTCGCGGGACGGGCCCGCCGAAGCGGCCGGCGCCATTGCGTCGTGGCGGCCTAACCTATAACGCTCGATGCTTCCAATGATGCAGGAACCGGCCATGATCGAAGAGACCCGTAACGAAACCCGCCCGGAAGAGGCGGCGGAGTCCGCCAGGAAGGCCTGGAGCGAGCCCAGGATCGAAGCGATTCGGGGCAGCGACGCCGCCGCTTCCTTTCGCGGCGGCGCCAACATCGATTACGGCATCTATTCCTAAGCCCGGCGCGGCCGGAACGCCGGCTCGAACCTGATGTCGTCGAGTTCATCCGACCCCTCCCTGGAGGGGCGCTTCCGGGCGATTCCGGCCCAGGGGTTCGCGGAGGACGACCGCCTCGGGCTGCTCTCGCCGGTGTCCGGCGAGCTGATCGTCCTCGAAGGCACTGCCCGGCGCATCTGGCAGAAACTGGAATATCCCGCGCGGCTGGACGAAGTCAGCGCCGCCCTCGGCGCCGAATATGATGCGCCGGTGGAGACGGTAATCGCCGGTGTCCGGTCGATCGTGCCGCGGCTGCTGGACGAAGGGCTCGTCGCCAGGGCCACGGGCGGCTCCGATCCCAATCGCGACCGCTATCTGAGGCTGCTCAAGCGCGCGCTTGCCAATACCCTCTATCCCGAGCTGGAATTGCAGATCGGGTTCCTCGCCAGGGGCGGCGAAGGTCTCTCGGGCATGGAACGGGAGCGCTACCTGCGCGACATCGAGGAACGCCGTCCCGAGGATCTTGCCATGCTGATCGCGGCGAAGCAGGAAGGGGGCTCGCCCTGGCGGTTTCCCCATTCGATGATCGGCCTTTTCCGCCTCGGCAATATCGAGCATTGCGCCGAAACGGTGTTCGCGGAGAACATCGAAGGCGATTTCCTCGAAGCCGGGGTCTGCCGCGGCGGAGCCACCATCTTCATGCGCGCCCTCCAGGTCGCGCATGGCGAGACCGATCGCCGGACCTGGGTCGTGGATTCCTTCCAGGGGGTGCCGCCCTCGGACAAGGCGGTCGACCGGCGCTACGACGTCCACCTCGACGAGAGCGTCTCGCCCTGGCTGGCGTGCAGCGAAAGACGGGTGAGGGACCTGTTCGTGCGCTACGATATGCTCGATTCGAACGTCGAGTTCGTCGCGGGCTGGCTTGCCGAATCGCTGCCCGCAGCGCCGATCGGCCCACTGGCGATCCTTCGGCTCGACGTCGACCTCTACAGCTCGACCTATGAAGGCCTCGACCTGCTTTACGACAAGGTTTCGCCCGGAGGCTTCGTGATCGTCGACGATTACGCCTCTTTCGACTGCTGCCGCGACGCCGTCGATGATTTTCGCGACCGCCACGGCATCGTCGAGCCGATCCGGTGGATCGACCGGCGGAGCGTCTACTGGCGCAAGGGCGGGGCGGCCTGACCGCCGTGACCGGGCTCGTTTCCGTGGTGATGCCGGTGCTCAACGGCGCCGAATGGCTGGCCGAGGCGACCGAATCGATCCTCGCCCAGACCCACCGTGACCTGGAGCTGATCGTCGTCGACGACGGGTCGGACGATTCCAGCCGGGACATCGCGGCTGCCGCCGCCGAGCGGGATCCGCGGGTCCGGACGCTGTTCCTCGAGCGCAATCCGCTCGGCACGAGCAGCGCCCGGGCGGCCAATGCCGGGATCGCGCTTGCTCGGGGCCGCTACATCGCCCGGATGGATTGCGACGACATCGCCCTGCCGGACCGGCTGTCCAGGCAGATCGAGTTCCTCGAAGCGGAAGGGCTGGACGGCTGCGGCGGTCGGGCGCAGGCTTTCGGGGCGGACGAGGGCGTGTTCCGCTACTCCGACACCCCCGCCGGGATGGAGCGCGAGCTGGTCTTCCGGGTCTGCCTGCTCCACCCGACCTTGCTGACGCGCGCCGAGCTGATGCACGCTTTCCCCTATCTCGAAAGCGCGAGCCATGAGGATTATGAATGGCTGACGAGGGTCGCCGCCGGCGGGGGCCGGCTGGGCAATCTCCCCGAAATCGTGCTTCGCCGACGGACCCACGCCGAGCAGGCCAATGTGCGGCACCGCGAGCTCTTCATGCGCGACTTGCGGCGATACCGTTTCCTCCACGTCATGCGCCTGTTCCCCCGCACCCGGCCGGCGGAATTCCAGGCCCTGGCGGCGCTGGCCGAACGGACCCTCCGCGGGCCGGAAGAGCTGGAGGCGGCGGCGGCATGGCTGGTGCGCCTCGCGGACATACCCGATTCCGGCCTCCGCCATTTGCTGCTCGTCCGGTGGAGGGAGGCCTGCGACGGGCTGGCCGTGCCGGCGGGGGACCCGTTTCGGGAGCGGATCGCCCGTCAGGTCGCCGGCGGCGAAGGCTGATGCCGCTTTATGGCGCTTATGGGCTGGTGCTCGACTGCGCACGCCCCTTGCCTCTCGCCGCGGCGGCTGACGGAGCGGGCCCCCGGGTCGAGATCGCCGTGGCGCTCGGCCGTCCGGCCACGGCGCCTGTCCCGGTCCGGCAACGCGAGCTGAACCGCGACGGCGCGGACTGGTCCCTGGAATTCCGCGAGCCCGACGGGGCATGGCTCGATTATGTCTACTCCGCCGGGCCGCGCGCCTTGACGGTGACCGGGAGCGTCGATTGGGACGAGGCGGTCCCGCCGCTCCTCGGGGTCGTCTGCGCCGTCCTTCTTGCCTCCGCCGGAACGCCGCTGCTGCACGGGGCGGCGATGGCCTTCGACGGTGAAGCGATCGGCATCCTGGGTGCCTCGGGGCAGGGAAAGTCGACGCTTGCCGCGGGCCTGCTCAAGGGGGGCGGGCGGCTGCTCAGCGAGGATCTGCTCGTGATCTCGAAGCGCGGCGAGGAGTTCGAGGTCGAGCCCGGCTATGCCCGGATCAGCCTGTTGCCCGATTCGCACGAGGCGCTGGGTTACGCGGGTGGGGCTCCCAGGCCGAGGAGGGGCACCGGCAAGAGCTGGATCGAGGCGGCGGCCTCGGCCGAGCCGGTGCCGATCCGGCGCCTTTACATCCTTGCCCCGCCCGATCCCGCCGCTCCCGACGGCCGGGCGCGATTGTTGCCTCGGTTCGCGGCCGCGGCGGCGCTGGTCCGGCAACTCTACGGCGTGTCCTGGATACGGCCCGCCGGCGAGACCGATCTCGCCCTGTGCGGACGGCTCGCGGCGAGGGTGCCGACCTTCACCCTGTCGCGCCCGGTGTCGCTGGCTCGGGTCGAAACCTGCGCCGCGATGCTGGCAGGCGGCAGCCGGTGCGGCGGGCAGGCTGGCGCAACCGGGTCCGGATAGTGCAAGGGCAGCGTCGGAATGGGTTCGAAGCGGATCGTGATTTGACCGGCCTGGCCAGGCCGCTCGCCGCCGCCGGCCGGGGGCGCTGAGATGGCGCGCCTCTACGGCTCGCGCAAAAGGATATTGGTGACCGGGGGCGCCGGCTTCCTCGGCTCGCACCTGATCGACCGGCTGCTGGCGCAGGGGCACGAGGTGCTCTGCGTCGACAATCTGTTCACCGGCAACAAGGACAATCTCGAGCATCTGCGCGGCAATTACCGCTTCGAGTTCCTTCGCCACGACATCTGCCACCCGCTCTACGTCGAGGTCGACGAGATATACAATCTCGCCTGTCCGGCCTCGCCGATCCACTATCAGCACGATCCGGTGCAGACGACGAAGACGTCCGTTCACGGCGCGATCAACATGCTCGGCCTCGCCAAGCGGCTGAGCTGCCGGATCCTCCAGGCGTCGACGAGCGAGGTCTATGGCGATCCGGCGGTCCATCCGCAGCCGGAGGATTATTGGGGCAACGTCAATCCGATCGGGCCGCGGTCCTGCTACGACGAGGGCAAGCGCTGCGCCGAGACCCTCTTCTTCGACTATCGGCGCCAGCACGGCCTCGAGATCAAGGTCGCCCGGATCTTCAACACCTACGGGCCGAGGATGCACCCCGCCGACGGGCGGGTCGTCTCCAACATGATCACCCAGGCGCTGGCCGGGCGGGCCGTCACCCTTTACGGCACCGGCCGGCAGACCCGGTCCTTCTGCTTCGTCGACGACATGGTCGACGGGCTGGTCCGGCTGATGGAGAGCCCGGCGGAGCTGAGCGGGCCCGTCAATCTCGGCAATCCCTGCGAGACGTCGATGGCGGAGTTGGCCGATCTCGTCATCGAGCTGACCGGGGCGTCGGGCGACATCGTCCACAAGCCCCTGCCGGAAGACGACCCCCTCCGCCGAATGCCCGACATTGCCCTTGCCCGGCGAGCGCTCGGCTGGTCGCCTCAGGTGCCCTTGCGGGACGGCATCGCCAGGACGATCGGCTATTTCCGCGGGCTCCAGCCGGGCTGAGGGAGCCGGGAGGGAATCGTTCCCACGGGCGGAACCCGAAAAAGAAGGTTAACCCGCCATCCACCCTCTTTCCATGGTTCTTTCAATGACTTGGGGCGTTCAGACCGCCGTGCCCCGCTATTACTTCCACGTTGCCCGCGACGGCGGCCGTCTCGACGACGAGGAGGGGCTGACCCTGCCCGACGCCGAGGCCGCCTGGTACCAGGCGGTGCGCAGCGCCCGCGAACTGATCCGCGCCGAGCTCACCCTCGGCGGGCAATGGGACCGCCAGGCGATCGAGATTTGCGACGAGCGCGGCACCCGCCTCGACCAGGTCGCCCTCGCCGACATCGTCCACTACGCGATCTGAAGCGCCCGTCATCCCGGCGAAAGCCGGGACCTCCGCGAGAGCCGCCGAGACCTTCCGATCCGAGGTCCCGGCTTCCGCCGGATGACGAGCTAGAGTGTGATCGCCTTGGGTTGATCCGTCATTGCGAGGAGCGCAGCGACGAAGCAATCCAGTCAGGCTTCCGACGCCGCACTGGATTGCTTCGCTTCGCTCGCAATGACGAGCTTGGTCATTCCAAGCCGATCACGCTCTAGCGTTCGATCCGCCGGAAGACGCCCTTGACGATCTTGCGCGGCGCCGGCGCGATGATCAGCTCGAGCTCGCGCGGATGGAGCTCATATTCGAACTCGCAGCCGACCATATTGTCCCGGCTCCACACCACCCGGCTCCGCCGAGCCTCGTGGCCGGGCAGCTTCAGCCACACTTCGTGCCCCTCCTCGAGCGGCTCGGACGTCTCGGCCTTGAAGCCGCCGACCGAGATGTCGACGAGCACGACCTTGGCGCTCCTCGCCCCCTGCTCGCGAAGCGCCGCGGCGAGGTTGACGATCCGCCGCTCGGCCTTGCGGCCGTCGCCGATCGGGATCTGGGACAGTTCGGCGTCGATGAACAAGGCAGGCCCCCTGTCGTCTGGATGGACGCCCCGGCTCTAGCGCCGCCTGGTAAACATTAGGTTGCGCCGCGGAAGGGCCCGCGGCCGAGGCCCGGGTCGGGGCCGGCGCTTTTCAGGGCGCCGGCCCCCCCTCGGATACGCGACTCGAGGGACCGCCTTCCACGTGGCCTGCGTCGGGCGGCAGGTGAGGCTTATGACGCCGAGGCGTTGAGGAAGGGCTGAACGACAGCGTTAGCGCGCGTTAAGCCATTCATGCTTCCAGCCGCTTTGAGTCCGCTTTCGTTCGGGAAACAAAATTCGGCTGCGTAACCAACACGCGCGAATCGCTGTTTTTTTTCAAGAGGGAGGCCGGCTCCGGGAACGAAGAAGGCGGAAGCGGCATCAGCCGCCCCCGCCCCCCCGGTCGCGTACCAAGCGTCCCTGCTACAGGGGAGAGCTTGAAAAAGGGTTAGGGCCACGGCAGGCCGAGCGCCGAACCGGATCGAATCGTCGGCGCTCAGCTGCGCTGGTTGGTGATGGGTCCGATCAGGACGCTGCCCCAGAAACCCATCGGCCGGCCGTCGATCGGGGACGCCGCCTCGGCGCTGCTGCCGATCAGCTCGTCCAGGCTGGCGGCGATGGCATTCTTGCCGACCGAGCGTTTCGGGCGGCCCGGTGGTTTGGGGCCGGTGACGTCCCAGCCTCTCGGCTCCGTCGGGCTGTTGTTGCAATGATGGGCGATGATCCTGGCCAGCTCGCGACGCCGCTGGATCGTCGGCTTGACGTGGAAGCGCTGGACCAGCTCCTCGGGAAACTCGGCTTCCCGCGCATATTGCACCTCGCGCTCGTAATCGTCCGTCAGCGAAGCCGCGAGGTCGGCGGCGGACACCTCGCCCAGCTCGAGCCGTTTGGAATGGTCGATCAGAGTCGGCCGGGCACAGATTCGGGTAACGAAAGGAGTGCCGTTGTTATTGGCCGACAAGCATAGGCCGTACAGCAACTGGCTCTGCAGGGAGCGCCAGGAGAAATAAAGCACGTCGAGCGAACGGAACGGATCGCGCGGCGCCTCGCCGAAGCGATGCCCGCGCTGCTCCGGATCCATCTTCTGCCCGCCAAGGATATAAAGACCCTGCTCGAGCGGTATGACCCAGCCGAGGCTGAGCCTGGGATGCCCCCAATCCTGGCTTGGCGGCATGTAGCGATGCACCGAGCGATAGACGGGGCTCTGGTCGCGCGTCGGATCGTCGCGGCCCGGATTCAAGGCGAGGAAGCTCTTCACCAGGTCCGTGGGGCAGCCCTCGCGAGCCCGATACACTATGAGATGCACGCTGCCGTCGGTGGGAACGCTGTACAGCCGGACGAAGGACTGGAATCGCTCGATCCACTTGGCGTCGCAGGCGAAGCTTGCCTGGACCTCGGGATGGTCGCGTGCTCGGGGCGGGGGTGGTAGATCCGGGAAGGGGGCCTGGAGGCCAGCGGCGGCGGAGATCCGATTGAGCAGGTGGGCGAGCTCCCGGCGCACGCGCTCCAGGAAGCGCGTTTCCTCCGACGGAACCGCGATCTTCAGCACCTTTAATCCGTCGAGATTTCCCTCGTCTTTCTCGTGGATCAGGAAGAGGGCGACGGCTAGGTAGAAGTGCGGAGACCTCGAACCCTGGTGCCGGGTCGAGAAGCTGCACAATTGCCGCAGGTCGTCTTCATTGAAAGCCGGAATCAATTGCTTCATCGATGGGAAAGCGGCGATGAAATTTTGATAACGGTCCGCGACGGCCTGCCATCTCGGCAATAGCCGACCCCGCTTCCCGTCCCGGTCGTCGATACCGAGCGCATAATAATTCACCTGCCGCGCGAGTGCCGCAAAGCTCAGCCTGTCTGCGGGCCGTTCTTCGCTGCCGGCTCCGACGCTCGTCAAGAAGCGATGGTTCACCTCGTTTGCGAACGCATCCTGATCATCGACAGGCAGGCTGTCGATAGCTGAGATCAAGTCCTGAATAGTTGGGTTTGACATGGTGCCCGCCCCCCCCGCCGGCCGGGAGGGAACAATTTTCCACCGGCGAATGCAAGACGGAAAGTTAGCACGGCAGAAAGGAAAATATCGGTTCAGCCTTTCCGCGAATCGGGGCTGATTTTCCGCATCGAAAGCCGGACGCGGATGAATCGCCGCTTCGAAACCGCCGCTTGCCGGGCCAGCTTTTCAGGCCAGCGCCAACGCGTTGAGATCTCCGGGTTTTTTACTAGGGGCAAGTGCCGATGCGCGGCGGGAAATGCGCCGATTTCTTTCCAATTCCAAGCACTTCGCAAATCGTCCAAGGCGCGCCCGCCGACCGGTCGGGGGGTCCGGCCCGGGCAGTGTTGAACGCTTAGATTAGGAGCTGGACATGCTGGAACAACTTACGGACCCCTTCTTGGATTGGCGCGAACGCAGACACCTGCGCAGGCTCGAAAAGAGATTGAACCGCAAATATGCGCCCGCCCAGCGCGGCGCGGATGCCGGCGCCAGGCCGGGAGCTGCGCCGCTCGCCACGGCTTCGGCTACCGAATTGGCGGTGGAGGCCCATATCCGCGAATTGTGCGAGCATCGGCGAAACCGGGCGCACAGGCAGATTCGCCCCCATTCGAAAATTCTGGCGCAGGCCCGCTTCTCGGAGAACGAGACCAGTTTCGCCGCCGTCCTGCGGGAGCAGGGCGGGCGGACCGAACGGACCGTCGCCGAGGCTCGCGGCGCGTTCCACGAAGGCTATCGGAGGGTTCGCGCCGCCGCCGCGGAGCTGACCCGGTTCGCCGCGGCGAATGATTGCAGCGAGAATGAGGATTACAGCCGCGACAGCCGTTTCCTCTACGCGAGCGGTGGCGCCTTCATCCTGTTCGAGGCCGTGGCCGGTGCCGGACTGTTTGGCGAGGCGAGCGGGGGCGGCATTCTCGAGGCGGCGGCGCTGGGAGCCTCGATCGGCTTCGGCAACGTCCTGTGCGGATGCCTTTGCGGCCATCTTCGCCAGGCCAGCTACGGCCGCTCGAGGGCGCTCCGCCTGGCGAGCGTCGCCCTGCCGGCGATCGCCGCGGCGACCCTGACCGTCGCGGTCGGCCATTACCGCGCCGCCCAGGCCGCCGGCGCCATCGATCCGGCCGCGGCGGTGCTGGCGAGCCTCATTTCCAGGCCGCTTGCCCCGCTGGCGTCGCTGCCGGTTATCATCCTGGCGATCGTCGGCGCCTATGCCTTCGTCCACATGAGTCGCGCCTGGCTCAGGACCTACGGCCGCGTCCCGGGCCACCGCGAGCGCGCGCTTCTCCTCCTCAACGCGCAGGAGGCCTTCGCCGCCGCCGTCGACGGGGCCAAGGCCGCCATCGCCGGGATCGCCGAGGAGACGAAGGGGCTCATCCGGGGACTGCTGCAACGCGCGGTGGCGCGTCGCCTCGCCTCCAGCGCCGCGGCCGAGGAGATCTGGGGCATCGGCTCCCGCTACGACGGCGAGGGCGAGACGATGAGCAAGGCCTGGGCGGCGGCGAACGGACGCTTCGCCGGCGCCGCCTCGGCCAGCTCGGGCAAGCCCTGGCCGCCGCGTCCGGTGCCGAACGCATGGGTTCCCCCGCTGGCCGTCGACGATCCGCGGCCGATCGTTCTCGAGATTGATCGTCACCGCAAATCGCTCGAGGCGGAATCGGCCGAAGCGCTTCAGACCGCTGAGCGGGTCGGCGCCGCCGCGATCGAGCATGTCAACGTCCTCGCCAAGGCGATCGCGGGCGGAGATGAAATCGTCGCCGATCTGTCGAAGTCGGGTCCGGCCTCCCCCAGGGCCGGATTTCTCGGACGGGAGCCGGAATGATGCTGGTCGATCTTTCCGGCGGGCGTTCCGCGCCCGGCTGGGCCCTGCCCTCGATCGTCCTCGCGCTCGCCCTCGTTCTGGGCGGCGGCTACTGGGTGCGGACGAAGCAGTCGGCGCGCGCCGTCGGCGCCGATGGCTGCTTCCTGCACCAACCCGCCCCGGCGCTCGAAATCCTCGCCTTCGACGATTCCGACCCGCTGGTCGCGGCGAACCGGCGCCGGCTCGATGCCGCTCTGGTCGCCGCGGTCGCGGCCCTTCCCGAGGGCGGGCGGTTGGTGATCGTTAGGCTCGGCGACGACGCCGCCGCGGAGCCGCGCCAAGCCTTCAAAAGGTGCGCGCCGATCCGGCCCGAGGACGTCAACCCGCTGGTAAGGGGCGGGCCCGACGTGCGCCCGGCGCGCGAACGCTTCCTTCGCGGCGCGCGTCAGGCGCTGGCGAAGGCCGCGGACGTCCCGGCCACCGACACCAGCCCGATCGTGCAGCGGGTCGGCGCGATCGTCACCTTCCCCGATTTCGTCGGCGGCGTCAGCGGGCCGAAGACTCTCCGGCTGGCGTCGGACGGCCTCCAGAATCATGGCGATTCGAGCTTCTATCGGTCCGAGGACCCGCCGGTGCGAGCGGCTCCGGGATTGCTCGCCGGCTGGACCGTGCACTTCATCCAGACCACCAACGCCCGCGACGCCCGGCTCCAGACGCCGGCGATGCGCGGCTGGTGGGAAAAGCGGCTTCGCGAAGCCGGCGCCGGCTCGATCACCTTCGAGGGCGCGGGCTTCGTCGACGCTCTCGCCGGCCCGGCCGCCGCCGCGCCGGGTTGAGCCCTCCCCCGCCTTCGGCTCGAACGAGGCCGGATCCGCTCCGTCGCGGCCGCCGGCCCGTCACGCATTGCCAATCCCCCTCGGCGCCCTATCTCCGCTTCCAGAGCCAAGCCTCGAGAGGGAGAGAATGATGCCCGGCCCCATGACCTGCCCCCATTGCTCCGTCCCCTTGGTGATGAGCGAGCGCCAGGGCGTCGAGATCGACTATTGCCCGCAGTGCCGGGGCGTCTGGCTCGACCGCGGCGAGCTCGACAAGATATTGGAGCGCGCCGCCCGCGATTCCGCTCCGCCCGAGCCGCCCCGCGCGCCCGAGCCGCCCCGCGCGCCCGAGCCGCCGCGCGCGCCCCAGGCGCCCTACCCGCCCCAGGCCCCGTATCCGCCCCAGGCGCCCTATCCGCCCCAGGCCGGCTTCGGCCACGACTATCGCGACCACGGCCACCGTCCCCACAAGCGGCGCAAGTCCTGGCTCGAGGAGATTTTCGACTAGGCGCCCGCGCCCCAGGCCACCCAGGCGATCGCCGACCCGACCGCCAGCGAGACGAGGCCGGCGAGCCGCAGCCGCGCCTCCGCCCCTTCGCCGGCCGCGAGCGCCAGGCTCCGCTCGGCGAGGCGGGGGAAGCTCAGCTGCGCCGTCGCCTTGGCGAGCAGCGCCCAGCCGATCAGGGTGATTGCGAGGCCCGGCCCCTTCCACACCGGATGGAAGGCGGCGATGGCGAGGCCGAGCGGGAGGTGGAGGAGTCCGTTCAGCAGTCCCGCCGACTCGCCCTGCGCCGCGAAGGCGGCGAACAGCCGGACCCAGGCCCTCGGCGCCAGCAGGTGCGATAGGCCGGTGACGAGGAAGACCAGCGCCGCCAGCCGCTCGACCGCCGCTTCCACGGGCCTCTCCTAGTCCCGCGCCCGAGCTTCGGCGCTCTCCAGCCAGTGAAGCCGCTTGCGCCACGCCTGGGCCTGCTTCGCGCTCGTGGCGATGCTCAGCCGCGCCAGGCACCGCGCGATCTCCGCGGCCAGCGCCTCGGGCCGCAGGGCCGCCAGCTCGCCGTCGCGGTGGGGAACGCCCGACCTCTTGCCCATCGCCCCGCCTACCGCCCCGGCGGCGCCTGGTAGAGGTCGTGGCAGGCCTTGCAGGTCGCCCCGGTCGCGGCATGGGCGGCGGCGAAGGCCGCCTTGTCCCCGCCCGCGGCGGCCGCCGCCAGCGCCTCGGCGGCCTCGGCATAGGCCGCCGCCTTGGCCTCGAAATCGGCCTTCGAAGCCCAGATCCCGGCCTTCGCCCGGGTCGGCCCGAGCCCTTCGGTCGAGGCCGGGAACATCGTCGGCAGCGCCCTCGCCCAGCGCGCCACGCCGCGCGCCGCATAGGCCTGCGACTTGGGATCGTCCCCCCGCTCGATCGCCGCCTTCATATTGCCCATCGCCGCCCCGGAGAGGTGGAAGGCGGCCTGCCGAGCGGCGACCAGCTGCTGCGGCGACTGGCCGGCGGCCGCCGTGCCCGCGCCCGCCGTCGGCGCAGCGTCCCGGGCGCATCCCGCCAGCGCCAGCGCCGCCAAAGCCCCGAGCCTCAAGCCCATCGCATCCTCCTTCGACCGAGCCCCTTCCTAGGCCCGAGCGAGCGCCTAGAGCAAGCTTATGCGCGGCTCGCCCCGAGCCTTCCTCAGCATCAGCTCGGTCAGCGCCCAGACCATCGCGTCGGCCCGGTCGGGGCTCCCCCTCCCGTCAAAGCCGCCGCCCATGATCATCCGGCACAATTGGTCCTCGAGCTCGGGAAACACCCCCGCCAGCCGAGCCCGTCCCGCCTCGAACAGCGCCGCCACCGGCTCCGCCCGGGCCGACTTGCCGTCGGCCGCATGGACCAGCCTGACCGGGAGCCCGACGTCCGCCCCCCTCAGCACCGTCTCGACCATCAGCCCGCCGTTGTTGCGCTCGGCGACCACCCGGTGCCCGCCCCAGCCTTCCGCCGCGGCCGCGACCACCCGGGCCCAGCCGTCCGGCGAGCGGCCGCCGACCGTGCAGTCGGCCAGCACATAGCCGATCCCGTCCGCCCCCAGGGCGCAAACGACGATCCCGCACGAGCCCCCCAGCGAAGCCGGCGGGTCCACGCCGACGACCACCCGCCGATACGCCCGGCCCGGATCGCCGCTCCGGCACGTCTCCAACAGCGCCGGAGTCCACAGCGCCCCCTCGACGTCCTCGAACAGCTCGGCGTCGAGCTCCTGCCGCCCGAGCCTCGAGCCGCCATAGGCCGCGTAGCGCCCCGCCCTGACCCGCTCCGCCACATGCCGGTTGTCCGCCGTCCGCCCGATCGTCTCGGTGAACCCCGCCAGCCCCCTTATCCGCCGCATCAGCGCCACCGTCCGCGGAGTCGTCGTGACGATCGTCCGGGGCCTCTCCCCGCGCCTCAGGCCCAGCATCAGATTGTCCCAGGTCTCGTCGCCCCGGGCCCATTTGGCGAGTTCGTCGCACCAGGCGAAGCCATGCTCGGGCCCGCGCAGCTTGTCGGGACGCTCCGCCGAGTAAGCGAAGGCCTGCGCCCCGGTCGAGAAGTCGACCCGCCGCCGGCTCGCCACCCACTTCGCCTGCTCCCCCGTCCGGGCCGCCGAGGCGAGCCCGCCCGGCCCCTCGACCATCACCTTGACGACGTCGTCGAGATTCCCCCCGACGAGGGCGATCCGGGCGCCCGGATCCTCCCGGGCCCGCTCCCACACCCACTCCGCCCCCGCCCGGGTCTTCCCAAACCCGCGCCCGCCGCGAAGGAGCCACACGTCCCAGTCGTCGCCGACCGGCACCTGCCCCTCGTGCCACTTCGCCCACCACCCCTCGTCGATCGCCCGCCGCTGCGGCCCCGTCAGCCCCTTGAGGAACCGAGCCAGCTCCGCCTCCGGCAGCTCGCACGCCCGCCGAAGCAGGTCCCGCGCTTCAAGCTCCTTGCTCATCAGACGCCTCCTTATCCCCCTCTCCCTCCAGGGGAGAGGGAGGGGCCCGCCCGGCGTCAGCCGGGTGGGAGGGTGAGGGCAAAGCGAGGGCTGACCCGTCCGAAGCCTCGGGCGTCGGCGGGAACGCCTTCAGCCTTTTCGCCAGCGCGGCGCAAACCTCGTCCAGCCCGGCATGCTGAGGCGCCGCGCCCTCCCCGCCCCGCCGCTCCCCGCCGCCCAGGTTCCGGGTCAGATCCCGCATCGCCTGCATCAGCTTGACGAGATCGGCGATCTGCCGCGCGTCCGGAGGCCCGTCCATCCGAGCCTCGATCGCCGGATCGAGCGTCCCTTCCGCCCGCTCGATCTCCCGCTGCACCCGAAGCGCGACCAGCTTCCCAAGCGCCTGCTCGAACGCGACCCAGTAAAGCTCCCGGAACTCGGCATCGGTGCGCCGATGCGTGAACACCGTCCCCACCGCGAACCCGACCGCCTCGGCCGAAGCCGCCGCATTGGCCGTGCAGGCGAAACTCTCCAGGAACGCCGCCTTCGCCTTCTTCCCGAACAGCTTGCGCCGGGTCCGCCGCTTGCGCTGCGGCTTGCCGTTGCGCCCGGTCACGATCGGGTCTTCGTCATTAGACATGGTCTCGCCTCCCGGAGCGAGACCCCTCGGCCCCGCCGAAGGCACAGGCCGACCCTCCCTCCTCTCCCTCGAGGGGAGAGGCTGGGTGAGGGCATGCCTGCCTCGCTCAATGCTCATGAAAAAGCCGCCCCGGCCCCAGGGCCCGGACGGCAACGAGCGGCCCGAAGCGTCAGCTACACTTCTCGAACCGTACCTCTTTTGTACCCATGCAGCGTCACGCTGTCAATAGGTTTTTTCCGCTCGAAAAAGTCCTACAAAAGTCCGCAGTCCGGCGCAGATTCCTGCGGCTTAGCGCTGATATTTGTAGGAAATGGGTTCTACCTTTTCATGCGCGGGAGAATATTTTCCAACGCCCGAAACAGGCCCCTTTCCAGGCGCCCAGGAAGGTTCGCCCCGACCCCGAGTCGCGCCTCATTCCCCGCGATAGTCCGGCCGCTCCTCCGCGACCCGGCGCCCGGCCTCGGCGGCCGCTTCGACATGCCGCCTCAGCACCTCGTTGATCCGCCCCTGCCATCCCGGCCCAGTGGCCCGGAAATGGTCGAGCACCTGCTTCGACAGCCGAAGCGACTGCTGCACCTTCGCCTCGCTGCCGAGCGGCGGCCGCCCGCGCCGGGCGCGGATCTCGTCGGGCGTGAAGTCGCGCGTGACGGTCCCCGTCGCCGGCCGGATCACCTTGCCGCCGATGGCGATCTCGGCGCGATCGAACATCTCATCGGTCCACTCCGGCGCCTCATCGGGATCATCCCATCCGGGCGTCGTATCGCTTTCCCTCACGCTCATTGGCCTTCCTCATCGAAATGACGTGGCGCACGTCGCCACGGGGCGTCCAGATCAAAACCACTAGCCTCCCGCGGAGCAGACCGAACGTCTGATAGCGCGGCTCGCCATAATCCCGCCGGTCGTCATCGAGGGTGACTTCCCGACTGTCGAAAACCTCGGCGGCGTCGGCGAAATCGAGCCCGCGATGCTCGAGCGTCCACTCGCGCTTGGCCGGGTCGAAGCCGATCTCCACGGCCTCGACCTACGCCCATAGCACGCGCCCGGCAATTATGTAGCAGCGAAAATGCGAAGATCGGTTTTTGCCCGGAGGGGACAGTTGCGCGACTGTCCTCATTTTTCGCAGCCGAATCCGTGCCGCGGCCGTCGGCTGATTCCCCCTATTGCGCCAGATCTACAAGCGCCGACCCACTCGTCCCGGATGACGCTCTCCAGATGTAATGCTAGGCACCTCCTTGTAGTCTAGGAGGGAGGCAACAGTGGGCAAGGTCGTGGAGACAATCTACGGGAAGTACAGCAAGTTTGAAATCGTCCGCACCGACGGAGGACTGTTGAGCAGCACATCTTTCTCCATCTACAGGGATGGCAAATATCACCGGGGCTCATTCTCAAGCCTCAGCGCCGCCGTTCAAGCTGCCAAAGCGGAAGGATAAGTAGGGCTTAATTCCTGCTTTCGCCTGTGGGGCCGAGAGACATAGGGAGAGTTTCCGTAACTATCGTTCTTGCTGTTAAGTGTCTATTCCCGGCGTCACGCGTGTACCGCCACCACGATGCGGCTATGAGTTAAGCTATTACACCGCAGACGGAACACGTCTTATTGCGAAGACGCAGGCTATCTTGGTCCGCGTATACGGAGGCTACTCTGTTGATCTCATACACAAGTATGGGCTCGTGCCGTACACGACGGGTATATTGATTGATAAGCTGCTCGACGGCTAGCGCGCCCACGACGCTATTAAGGGTTTTTACAGCCGGCTCCGCGACTTCGGCACCTTCAACGTAGCTCCTGAGCCGTTCAAGGTCAGGTCTAACGGCATCGCTGTCACGGCTGGGCTGCCCTTGGTCGATCTCGGTCGCTCGCTCGGCAGCAATCTTAGTTGGGTTGACCCGGCCCAGGCAAACCAGACACAGTTTGTCTCCGGGCCTTACTACGATGACCTCTCCGCTATAGTCGGCAATCCTGTCGTCCTTGACCGTGATGGAGACTCCGGCGCTGATCAAAGGAATGAAGAACCGGAAGGCAAGCTGTTGAGAATAGAACCTGCTGCTATGATTGTCGGTTGCTGCCACTATCCAGGCGACTGAAGCGATTTCAGCATCGACGTCTACATCCTCAATCTTTCGTTGATGCGAAATGATCTCGACGTCGGGACGAATTGCTCTCAAATGCCGGGCAACGGCATCCACCTTCGATGTGCCCAGCTGCGCGTCCTCCCAATAGGCTCCGACGATTCTGTTGAGGTTGCTCTCCTCGACTATATCGTCGTCAACCAGGATAATCTTCGGGAAGCCCATATGAACCAGGTTTTCAGCGATGACGGACCCAAGGCCACCCATGCCCACCACTAGAATCGAGTTGGATGCAAGAATGGATTCAAAGGCCGCGCGCCCCAGGGCGAGGGCGGTCCGGTCGCTGAATCCGTCCTCCTGATTGCGCGGCTGTTCATCCTCGCCGGTGGATGCCTTGATCGATTCTGGGAAGGTCGGCGTCCTGATGATCAACGGGAACCAGGTGGCCTTCCCGCTCACTTGATCCCAATAGCGGGCCTCGTAATCCTCTTGGGAAAAGACCACGGACGCATAGTGGATATCGTCGAAGTTCTTGTTGATGAAGCTCAGAAACTCAATCTCGTCCCGGTCGTCGATCGAGGAAAAGCGGACGCCGTCTACGCTGAAGGGATGGGTGTGTACATCGATGAGGGTATCCACGTCCCACCGCTCCTGGAGCTCCCCGAGGGCGTAGAGGATGAAGTCTTTCCGGGGAGAGACGTGGCCCAAGCTGTGGGACTGGTAGCCCTCTGGGCCAGGCGACAAGACCTCAATGACGTTTATGCAGAATCCGCCTTCGAACTCCTGCTTCTTTCCAAGAAGCAGGCAGAATTGCTCTCGGCTCAAGTCATCAAGCACGTCCTGCCTAAGGGAAGACAAATATGACTGCGGGAACCTCAAAAGTCGGAGCAGCTTATCGCTGCCCGCCCTAGGCCGACTGCGCCAGAAGCGCTTAGTCCACACTCTGCAATGACTCGTTGATCAGCGTAATATAGTCCCAGAGGTTATCACCATCACGCCAATCACCTGGTCGACGATAAACGGACGGATTCCAGTTGACCGCATCAATGTAGACGCAATACCAAGCCCAGTTCTTTTCAGTTGGGGATTGATTTGCCGAGTGGTACACATCTGGGTACAAGTGTCCATTCGGGGAGCTAGGCAGGGCGGCCGAAAGATAAAAACCCACGGGCGGCAGGGTAGGGTACTCCATCGGGAAGGAGATTAGCAACGGCGAGGTGCGCGCAATGTGCGACCACCGGGGCGGCAACATAAAGTCTGGAAAGACAAGCCAATTGAAGTTGTCTTCGTCGAATTCCAATGGCTTGTCTTTATAAAAGCCCTCCGACACACTGGCAATCTGCTCGAAGATAATTCTCTTTGACAGCTCCGAACGCACTTGGTCAAAAGTCGGCATACCCGATTCCTCAGCTAGTAGCGATGACTACTCCTTAAGATCAGCGAGTGATATTGGTCATTTACCCTTGGTTCTGTCTGGCATGGTTCGAAGCATTACAGGCTTACCGGTCTTTATCGACACTAGATCGGCCTTTGTATACCGTTTCTGTGGCTTGATCTCCTCGACCTTTACACCCCGCCCAATTACCGCTCTTCGTCCACTTTTGGGCTGGAGGCCCGCAATGAGGTCCGCTCCATAAATCCCACTATCAGGAATTTGCCCGACGAGTCGTCCATTTTTTATCGTCGCCATTGATCGTCCTCTATCGTTATCCTCTCCTGTCACTTTCTTTACTACTATTCGTCCAAGCCGAGGTCATTTAGATCGCCCAGGTCGCCACCATTACTGACATCTCCTGACTCCTGCTCGCTAAGATAATAGTCTAGATCAACATAGCCGGAGCATTTAAGAATAAGCTCGCGAGCCGTATTAGCCTGAAAGCCACACACTTCAACTCGTATACCTCGACCTCTCAGATACTCAACTACTGGGACGAAGTCGCCGTCTCCGGAAACTAGAACTGCAGTGTCTATTGACATGACTAGCGCTGCATTAAGGATATCGATCGTCATCTCAACATCTACATTACATTTGTAGGAGTCTCCCACAGCCTTTCCGAGCTTTGTCTTTACGAAATAGCCGCCGAGCCACAAGTCCTCGCATTGTCCGTCTCTAGCAGCGGGTGCGTTAGGGTCAATAGGAACATACGCAACCGCCTCCACTAAGTGACGATTGGCAGTGATGTACGTCAGCAAGTCTTCGTAGTTTAGACTTATCCCGGCATCCGACGCTGATCGATTCACATTGGCATAGTCGACAAACACCGCAACCCGTTGGGATGGCACAAGGTTTTTCATAGAATTGCCAGCAAAATAATAAGAAATACAAAGCCACCGACGCCCCAAGCCATAAATTCGGGCGGCAGTTGACTTGCCGGACCCGGTTGAGGCCTTGGGGTAGCCCTAGTATGAACAACAGAAGTGGGTGTTTGCCGACGGGGAGATGTCCGGCGCATGGCCCGTAAGGCCGCATCAAATTTTCGCGCATCTGGTATCTCAGCCATCACCGAGTCTCCAAGTTGCCATACATAATATGGGGTCTGCGACGTTCTGGCAATCGACTTAACCATCGCGTCTATCCGGTGCGACGGCCGCGGAGCGATGCGAAAAAGCCGCGGCGATAGGTGCCATCCTTGTGGATGTAGAAGCTCGTGCTGGTGAGCAGGTCTCCGAGGTCTCCCACAATCTCGTACTTGCTATATTTACCGTAAATAGTCTCTGCCACCTTTTCATGGTGCGGCCCCTTTCGGCCAAGGGCGGTGAGTCAGTGCTCCGGCCCCACCTGCCAGCCTCTTCACTGAACTCGACAGCATCAAATGCGAGAGCTTCTCTAGCCTAGGCGTTGCAAGTCGACTGGGGTGTGCAGGGACGTTTGCGAGGCCTAATCGCACTAACGCGTTTTCGTCCCTCATTTTGAAAATGGTGATGAGCGACTTTGAGGCGGGGCTCATATTCACCCTCACCTCCCACCAGATTGTTGGCTGCGCGAGCCGGCCCGGCTAGCGTGAGCATAGCGATCGGCAGGGCCCCTGCTACGGTCCCTCCCGCGTCGCGGTGTGTCGCTGTGGTTTCAAGATGCGTTATTAGGATGGCGATGAAGCAGCCTCGCCGGGTTTCGGAGTTTCGAGCAAGGTCAGCAAGCCGCGATCGCCGCACGTCGCCGCCTGCGCAGCCCGCTACAAGGGTGCACGCTGCTGCAAATGGGATGACGCTTCTCGCACAAATCTCTGCGAGGAAATCCGCCGCTAGCGTCGTTTGACACGCTAAGGCCCCGTTCACCGGCCTCGACTACAAGCGAGGCGACATTGCCAAAGCCGCGCCAAACCCTATTTTAGGGCCGAAGCGGCCCGAGCCGCGCCGGCGCGTGCGGCGCCCAGGAGAAGCGAATTGTCAGAATCCCCCCGCAAGCCCGACAAGGACCCCTCCGGCAACCCGTGGATGAAGTCTCTCTTCATCTGGGCCGGGATCCTGCTCGCGCTCATCCTGTTCGTTCAGATCGTCGACGGGGGCGGGTCGCGTTCCGCTGCCGCGGGTAGCATGCCGTATTCCGAGTTCCTCAACCGGGTCGACGAGGGCTCCGTGAAGGAGGTGTCGATCGGCAAGGAGGTGATCTCCGGCAAGCTGACCAGCGGGGAGGCGTTCAAGACCAATTTCATTCCGGATCCGCAGCTGACTGGGCGGCTTCGCGAGAAGGGCGTGGCGTTCCAGGGCGAGCCCGAGCCGCAGACCTCGGTGTGGCTGATCCTGCTCTACCAGTCGCTGCCCTTCCTGCTCATCCTCGGGATCGCCTTCTTCATCATGCGGCAGATGCAGAAGAACGCCGGCTCGGGGGCGATGGGGTTCGGGCGGTCGAAGGCGAAATTGCTCACCGAGAAATCGGGGCGGGTGACGTTCGACGACGTCGCCGGGATCGACGAGGCGCGCGAGGAATTGCAGGAGATCGTCGACTTTTTGAAGGACCCGACCAAGTTCGCCCGGCTCGGCGGCAAGATCCCGAAGGGGGCGCTTCTGGTGGGCCCGCCGGGCACGGGCAAGACTTTGCTCGCCCGGGCCATCGCCGGCGAGGCGAACGTGCCCTTCTTCACCATCTCGGGCTCCGACTTCGTCGAGATGTTCGTCGGGGTCGGAGCGTCGCGGGTGCGCGACATGTTCGAGCAGGCCAAGAAGAACGCGCCCTGCATCGTCTTCATCGACGAGATCGACGCCGTCGGCCGGCACCGCGGGGCGGGGCTCGGCAACGGCAATGACGAGCGCGAGCAGACCCTGAACCAGCTGCTCGTCGAGATGGACGGCTTCGAGGCGAACGAGGGCATCATCATCATCGCCGCGACCAACCGGCCCGACGTGCTCGATCCGGCTTTGCTGAGGCCGGGGCGGTTCGACCGGCAGGTGGTGGTGCCGCGCCCCGACATCGACGGGCGCGAGAAGATCCTCGCCGTGCACATGAAGAAGGTGCCGCTGGCGCCCGACGTCGACGCCCGCACCATCGCCCGCGGAACGCCGGGCTTCTCGGGCGCGGACCTCGCCAACCTCGTCAACGAGGCGGCCCTCCTCGCCGCCCGCAAGGGCAAGCGCCTCGTCGCCATGTCCGAGCTCGAGCTTGCCAAGGACAAGGTCATGATGGGCGCCGAACGCAAGTCGATGGTGATGACCGAGGACGAGAAGAAGGCGACCGCCTATCACGAGGCCGGGCACGCGCTCGTCTCGCTCCACGTTCCGGGCTGCGACCCGCTGCACAAGGTGACGATCATCCCGCGCGGCCGCGCGCTCGGGGTGACCTGGAACCTGCCGGAGCGGGACCGCTATTCGATGTCGATGAAGCAGATGAAAGCGCGGCTCGCTTTGTGCTTCGGCGGGCGGATCGCCGAGCAGCTCATCTACGGCGTCGAGGAATTGAACACCGGAGCGTCGAACGACATCCAGCAGGCGACCGACATGGCGCGGGCGATGGTGATGGAATATGGCATGTCGTCGAAGCTGGGCTGGCTGAGGTATCGCGACAACCAGGAGGAGGTGTTCCTCGGCCACAGCGTGGCGCGGAGCCAGAGCGTGTCAGAGGAGACGGCGCGGCTGATCGACTCCGAGGTCCGCCGGCTGATCGAGGAGGCCGAAGCGACGGCGCGCTCGGTGCTGACCGACAATCTCGACGAGCTGCACCGGCTCGCCGGTGCGCTGCTCGAATATGAGACCCTGAACGGCGAGGAGGCCAAGAAGGCGATCAAGGGCGAGGACATCGGCCGCGAGGACCCGAACAACCGCAAGCCGCTCATTCCGGCGGCGGGCACCTCCATCCCCTCGACCCGGCGCCCGCGCGGCGGCGGCATCGGCGGCCCGGCGGCGCAGGGGGCGTAGAACTCTCTAATTCCTCCCCGGCCTTTGCCGGGAGGGGGACCAGCCGAAGGCTGGTGGAGGGGTTCTTTCGAACGCCGCAAGAACCCCTCCACCGCGCTACGCGCGGTCCCCCTCCCCGCGAAATCGCGGGGAGGATTTGAGGCCCCGTTCAACCCGCGTTCAGGCGGCGGGCGCTCCTCTCCGCGCGCACCGTGGGAGGGAATTTATCGTGAAAATGAAGCTGCTTGCCGCCTTGATGCTGGCCGTCGTCCCGGTGGGCGCGGCCCAGGCGATGGACGTCGCGACCTTCCTCGCCAAGGCCGACGCGCTCAAGAAGAAGGGCATGATGGCGCTGATGTCGAGCGACTATAAATTGCTCAAGAACGAGATCGTCACCCATTCGAACACGCTTCGCGCCGAGCGGCTCGCCGCCGAGAAGGCGAAGCGAAGGCCGGCCTATTGCCCGCCCGCCAAGTCGGGCCTCAACAGCGACGAGATCCTCGCCGCCTTCCGCTCCATCCCCGCCGCCCAGCGGCCCCGCACCGACGTCAAGGACGCGCTCCGAGCCCTCCTCGCCCGCAAATTCCCCTGCCGGGGGTGATCTAGCCGAGCAGGCCGAGCGCCAGCAGAAGGGTGAAGAACAGGCCCGCCGCGACGAAGGCGAAGACGATCAGGACGAGGGTGCGCCAGATCGCGCTCCAGCGCGAGAGGGAATAGGCGCCGCGAAGCTGGCGGTAGATGTGCAGCGGGGGAACGAAGAGGATCGCGAAGCCCGCGATCACCTCCGGAACGCCGATCAGCCGAAGCAGGCTGAGAACGATCACCCCGAGGCTCATGAAGGCGATCGAATAGGTCACGAAGACGGTGTGGTCGTAGGCCTTGTAGCGGCGGTAGCGGCGCCGGTGGAGGAACAGCAGCCACAGGAAGGGCACCGAGATCGGGATCAGCGCCCAGGAGAATTTGTAGGCGTTGGTCTGAAGCTTGTAGGCGAGCAGCTTGGGGTTGTCCTTCGCCTTCTTGTAGGCGTGGCGGAACCATTCGTTGACCGAATCGGCGCCGGAGACGACGACGAAATTGCCGTCCGCCTGCTCGGCCGCCTTTCGGGCGGGACCGACGACCGTCGCCTCCTCTTCCGCTTTGGCCTGGCGGATCTCCCGTTGCTCGTCGGCGGCGATCAGGGCGAGCGCCTGGTTGAACAATTTCTCCTCGAGCGCGAGCTTCGCCCTGAGCTGGACGATCTCGCGGTCGGAGTCCGCGGTCGGCTGCCTGGCCTCGGCGAGCCTCGCCCGCTCCGCCTGCAATTGCTTCAGCTCCGCCAGCGACTCGGCCCGCTCGCGCTCGAAATCGCGCCGGGCCTCGGCGCGCTCCTGGGCCGGAGTGCGGTCCAGCTTCGCCGTGGAATCGCTCCCGAACGGGCCGCCGATCGAGGAGAAGACGGCGAACATCAGGAAGACGGAGAACAGGAACAAGGCGATGGGCGACACGAAGCCGGCGCGCTCGCCGGCGACGTAGCGCCGGGTCAGCTCGCCGGGCCGCCAGGCGAGCAAAGGCAGGGTGCGCCAGAGCTTGCCGTCGAAATGGAGGACGCTGTGGGCCAGATCGTGCCAGAAGGCGCCGAGCGTGCGATGGACGTGCGCGGCCTGGCCGCAGCGGTGGCAATGGGGGCCGACCAGCTCGGTTCCGCAGTTGAGGCAGGCGCCGCCCTCGCCATGGCCCTCGCCGGCGGCAGGCTCGACGGCGCGCGCGGCGAGCCCGCCCGTCACCGCTTCGCCGACGCTCTCCAACCCCCCGGTCATCATCGCCTCAACATGGCGGAGCCGGGGCCGCGCGTCGAGACGCTTTGGGGAGCCCCGACGTCAGGATTCGCCATCGTCGCCGCCGATGAGGATCGGCGTAGAGCGCTCAGCGCCCAGCCGTTCGGGCGCACCACCTGCTGCTCAACCGACCAGAGGCCCGAGCCGTGGGACCGCCAGGCCAAGGCGCTCTGCCGCTCGTCCTCGATGCCCGATCCGAAGTCGCGAAAGGTGGCTCCATTGGGCAGCCGGAAGCCGGAGCCGCCGCCCAGGGGGACGACGTCGTGCGGGCTGTCCTGCCCGGAACTCCACGGTTTTCGCCGGTTTTTCTACTCGTCCTCGCTCCACAGCTCGTCGGGCGACACATCGAGCAGGAATCCCGCGGCCTGCAATTCGGCGAGCCGTACATGGTGCGAGGCTCTGCGTTCTTCCACCGTCTGGTCGAAGGTCGTGTGGAGGTAGCGCGCGAGGTTCAGCTTGAACCCCCGGGTAATCGCAATGTCGTCCCCCTGCATCGAGCGATGCCACTTTTGCGCGCGCCGGATCGGATCGAAGTCGAGTTCGACATGCTCGGGGTGGAGCAGCATCAGCTCACGAACCGACGGAGTGCCGAAAATTCTCTTGAAGACGCTGAAGTACCAGATCGGCGGCGGGCTCTCCATGTTGAGCCGAAGAAAGGAAGTGATGCCGTTTGACACCAGGCCGACGCGCAGCAGGGGCTTCGGATAGCGCGGATGCTCGTTGTAGATGCCGCTTTCGACCATCCGCCCTACGGCGCGCCCGACACTTTCCAGCGGCGTCTCGAAACCCGCCGCTCCGAAATAGCTTCTGAAGATGGCGCTGCAGCGGTCGCCGTAGGTCACCAGCACCATCAGCACTTTCGCGCCGTAGAAGTCTGCCCAGAATTCGAGCGCCCGGTCGTCGGCCGAACCGACATCCTTGGCGTTGAGATGCCGATGAACAAGGTGGGCGATCTCGTGGCCGAGGATGAGCAGATGGAAAAAGAAGGTGTCGGAGTCTCTGATGACGTCCGACGCCATATCCGGAGTGATGACGATCCGGGCATCGTCGCCGACACCCCGGATGCAAGGGCTCCGGGCCGGTTCGACCGCGATTCGGACTTTCATCGGCTGCCATGGAAGGAAGAAGCTCTCGAAATCGGCTGCAACCGCGCGGGCAAGCGCCTCGCCGGTCAGAGCGGGGACGGTGGCAGGTAGGCGGGCGTTCGGGTCGGTCATTCTCGCAAGATCGTAACCATGCGGGCCTTCATCAAGGCCGCTTCCCGGCCGCGCCTACGGTGCCGCGGATTGGCCTCCCCTGCACCCGGGGCGAGGGGCGAAGTCTCGGCCCGGGCCAGTCGGCGATAAGGAGGGCGCGTGAGCGCTGAGCCGATCGGGAAGCAGGCGACTTCGCCGGTGGGTGACGGCCAGGGCAGGAAGGGACAGTTGCATAACCGTCCTCTTGGTAGAATGGCGGAGGTCAGAAACCGGTGGCGATGCCGAAAAAGGTCGCCGAAACCTCGGATACAGGAAGGGCGGGGTTTCCCCCGCCCTCCCCTTCCATATCCGAGGAACCTCCCCTCCGGACTAGAGGTAGACGTCGCCGGTCAGGATCTGCTGGGTGCCGGCGAACACGAGCATGAAGTCCGCCGCGCCCCCGTCGACATTGCCGAAGATGACGTCGACCGGCCCGGCAAAGGGGCTGGTCCCCGCGACTCCGTCGATGTCGAAGCCGAGGCTGGCCTCGGCCGCGGTCATGCTTCCGAAGTGGCGGATCGACAGCTCGCCGACGCCCGGGTTGGCGGCATTGGTCCAGGTGAAGGCCTGGTCGCCCGCGACGCCCGTGTTCGCATCGATCCCGCTGAGGTCGATCTTGTCGACGCCCGGCTGGTAGTCGAGGATCATGTCGATCGAGATCGACCCGCCCTTGGCCGGGCTCTTCGTGGCGTTGATCTCACCGACGAAGGTGTCCGCACCGGCGCCGCCGGTGAAGTAGTCGACGCCGTCGCCGCCGATCAGCCGGTCGTTTCCGCCCGCGCCGTCGAGACGGTTCGAGACCGAATTCCCGGTGAGGACGTTGTCGAGCCCGTTGCCGGTGCCGTTGGCGGCGGTGCCGGTGAGCGTCAGGTTCTCGACATTGTCGGTCAGCGTGTAGCTGATCGAGCTCGACACCGAGTCGGTGCCTTCGCCGGGCAGCTCGATCACCAGGTCGCCGACATTGTCGACATAGTAGGCGTCGTTGCCGGTGCCGCCGTACATCTTGTCCGCGCCGGCGCCGCCGTCGAGGACGTCGTTGCCGGCCATGCCGTACAGAGTGTCGTTGCCGGCGCCGCCCGAGAGGGTGTTGCCGAGCTCGTTGCCGGTGATCACGTTGTCGAGCCCGTTGCCGGTGCCCGTCAGCGCGGCGCCGGTGAGGACGAGGTCCTCGACATTGGCCCCGAGCGCGTAGTTGATCGAGCTGCGGACGGTGTCACTGCCTTCGCCGCCGGCCTCGACCACCTGATCGCCGGCATTGTCGACGACATAGGTATCACCGCCGGTGCCGCCGACCATGGCGTCAGCGCCGGTGCCGCCGTCGAGCATATCGTTGCCCGCCATGCCGTAGAGCGTGTCGTTGCCGGCACCGCCCGAGAGGGCATTGTCGGACGCGTTGCCGGTGATGACGTTGCCGAGGTCGTTGCCGGTGCCGTTCAGCGCCGTGCCGGCGAGCATCAGATCCTCGACATTCATCGCGAGCGCGTAGCTCACCGAAGCGATGATCCGGTCGACGCCCTCGTCGAGGGCCTCGGTGACCAGGTCGCCGGAGTCGTCGACATAATAAGTGTCGTCGCCCTTGCCGCCGGCCAGCTTGTCCGCGCCGGCACCGCCGTCGAGGATGTTGGCGGCGTCATTGCCGGTGATGATGTTGTCGAGCCCGTTGCCGGTGCCGTTCGCGGCCGTGCCGGTCAGGGTCAAATTCTCGACGTTCGCGGTCAGCGTGTAGCTGATCGAGCTCTTGACGCCGTCGGTGCCTTCGCCCGCCGCTTCGACCACTTGGTCGCCGGCATCGTCGACGACATAGCTGTCGTCGCCGAGGCCGCCCGCCATGGTGTCCGCGCCGGCAGCGCCGTCGAGCTGATCGTTGCCGGCTCCGCCGCCGATCAGGTTGGCGCCCGAGTCGCCGGTCAGAACGTCGTTGAAGGCCGATCCGGTCAGGTTCTCGATCCCACTGAGCGAGTCCGAGCCCGCCCCGGTCGCCTGCGCGCCAGTGAGGCCGAGGTTCACCGTTACGCCGGCGGTCGCGTCGCTGTAGCTGGCCGTATCGACGCCGTCGCCGCCGGTCAGGGTATCGTCGCCGGTCCCGCCGAGCAGCAAGTCGTTGCCGTTGCCGCCGTCGAGCGTGTCGTCGCCGGCGAGGCCCACCAGCACGTCGTTGCCGTCGCCGCCGCTCAGGGTGTCGTTCTTGATCGCTCCGGTGAGGGTCTCGTCGGCGGCGAAGCCGGTGAGGTTCAGGGCGCCGATGAAGCCGTCGAAGTTGAAGGTGGTGAACCCGCCCGTGTAGCCGTTGGCGATCGTGAACAGGGTCACGAAGCCGTGGGCCGCGCCGCCCGCGTCACGGTCGACCTGAAGCAGCAGGTCGGTCCCCGACTGCACCAGCCGGAGGTGGCCGCTGGCGAAGCCGTCGGAGTTCGCCGTGTAGCCGACCAGGGTCGGGTTCTCCGGGATCGGCGCGGCGGGCGCCGGCGGCGTACTGGCCGGGATCACGCCGTTCAGGAACTGCGTCATCTCGAACCGGTCGCCCGCGTTGCCGACCTGGAAGTCGGTGACGACGTTGCCATGGTCCACCGTGCTGGCGGGAGAGCCGATGCCGGCGAGCTGGATGATGTCCTGCCCGTCGCCCAGGGTGACGATGTGCTTCGACTCGCTGGCCGAGCCGAGCAGGCTGAGGCTCAACGTGTCGTCGCCCGATCCGGCATTGACCACCGCCGACTTGACCGCGGTGAGGACGATCCGGTCGTTGCCGGCGCCGCCTTCCACCGTGACGGTGTCGAGGTAGCGCGTGCCGGTGGTGCCCAGAGCCGCATAGGTGGTGGACGAGAGTCCGGTCAGCAGCCGGAAGTCGCCGGTCAGCAGGGCGGCCGACAGCGTCCCGGAGCGCACCTCGATGAAGTCGTCGCCGGTGCCGCCGTCCAGGTTGAGGTTGGTCGCCAGCGCCGTCGCCGCGCGGGTCACGAGCAGAGTGTCGTTGCCGCCGTAGCCGAACAGGCTGTCGGTCTGACCGGCGACGCTGGTCGCCGCGGTGCCGGCGTCGGTGATGAGGTTGAAGCTGTCGTCGCCCATCAGGGTGTCGCCGAAGTTCGACCCCGCGAGATATTCGATACCGATCAGCGTATCGACGCCCTCGCCGCCCGTATTCTGGCTGGCGCCCTGGATGCGCAGGTCGACCGTCACGCCCGCCGCCGAGTTGACGTAGGTGGCCGTGTCCAGCCCCTCGCCGCCGATCAGCGTGTCGGCGCCGAGGCCGCCCGAGAGCGAGTCGTTACCGTACCAGCCGTCGAGGACGTCGTTGCCGGCGTTGCCGACGAGGCTGTCCCCGAAGCCGCCGCCGCGCACATTGTCATTGCCCAGACCGCCGCGGAAGGCGACCAGCTCGATGCTGGTGAAGGAGCCCTTGGCGACCCCGTCGACCGTGATGATGCTGTCGCCCGCCATGTTGGCGAGGTCGAAGCCGATCGCGCCGACGTGATCGGTGTAGTGGGCGTAGGCGACGTCGGTGCCCTCGCCGCCGTCGAAGACGTCGTCGCCGCCATCGTTGACGAAGGCCTGGCCGGCCGTGTTGCTGATGCCGCCGATCAAGGTGTCGTTGCCATCGCCGCCGCGCAGGATGTCATTGCCCTGCCCGCCGGCGAGCAAATCGCTTCCCTCGCCGCCCTCGAGCACGTCGGCCGAACCGTCGTCGAGCGCCTGGTTGCTGCCCGCGAGCAACGTGTCGTTGCCCGCTCCGCCGATCAGCGTGTCGTTGCCGTTGTTGCCGACCAGCGTGTCCGCGGCCGAGCCGCCGACCAGCCGGTTGGCCGCCGTGTTGCCCTGGAGGACGTTGGCGAAGAACGCCGCGCCGACCACATTCTCCATGTTGGTGATCGTGTCCGTCCCGCCGTAGGTGCCGGTGTTCTGGCCGGTGAGGGTGTTCAGGTTGACCGAGACGGTCGAGGTCGCGGCGGAATAGTCCAGCGTGTCCGAGCCGGCGGCGCCGTTATAGGTGTCGTTGCCGCCGCTTTCGAAGAAGACGTTGTCGCCGCCGTCGCCGGTGACGCTGTCGTTGCCGGAGGTGGCGCGGACGTTCTCGAAGCCGGTGATGGTCTTGGTGCCCGCGCCCGTGTTCTGGGCCGTCAGGGTGGCCAGGTTGACCGTGACCGGCGCCGAGCCGCGGCTCGCGAACGAGACCGTGTCGATCCCGGCGCCGCCGACCAGGGTGTCGTCGCCGAGACCGCCGTCGATCACGTTGGCGTTGCCGTCACCCGTGAGGATGTCGGCGGCCGTGCCGCCGGTCAGGCCCTCGATGCTGCGCAGCGTGGCGACCGCCACTCCGCCGACAGTGGCGACTGCATCCGTGGCGCCGTTCAGCGTGGCGACCACGGCCGCGGTCTGGCCCGCGAAGGAAGCGACGTCCAGGCCGGCGCCGCCGTCGAGCAGGTCCACGGCTCCGGCCGAGTTCGAGCCCGGATTGAGCGTGTCGTCGCCGGCGCCGCCCGAGAGGGTGTTGACGTTGGAATCGCCGGTGAGGCTGTCGTTGAAGCCCGATCCAAGCAGGTTCTCGAAGCCGCTCAGCGTGTCCGTTCCCGCGCTGACCGTGTTCTGAGCCGAGCCGGTGGCAAGGCTGACGGTCACTCCGGCGGTGGCGCCCGCATAGGAGGCGGTGTCGACGCCGCCGCCGCCGGCCATGACGTCATTGCCCGAGCCGCCTTCGATGACGTTGTCGGCGCCGTTGCCGGTCAGGGTGTCGTTGAGCGACGAGCCGACCAGATTCTCGATTCCGGTCAGAGTGTCGTTGCCCGCCGCGACGGTGTTCTGGGCCGAGGCCTGCAGATTCAGATCGACGGTCACGCCCGTGGCGGCGCCGCCGTTGAAGGCATAAGCGAACGAGGCGGTGTCGTTGCCGTCGCCGCCGGTGATGGTGTCGCTGGCGATCGTCCCCTGGAGGAAGTCGTTGCCCTCGCCGCCGTCAAGCACCGCGCTGCTGGTGTTGTTGGCGGTGACCGTGGTCGTCACGACCGCCGCGTTCTGGAGGGAGATGTTCAGCTGGTAGGTCTGCCCGGCCAGCAGCGGCTGGGCTACGGTCCCCGTGGCGCTCGTGAACCTGCCGACGCGGATGTAATAGGTGCCGACGGTCGCGAAGGTGAAAGTCAGATAGGAATCGTCGTGCCCAGGGGCCGACACGTCGCCATTGCCGGTGTCGTTGGAGGCCAGCACGGTGCCGGTGCTGTTGACCAGCTCGATGATGCTGTCCGTCAGAGTGCCGGTGGGGCCCGTGTCGATGTCGAAGATCGCCTGCGAACCGGCCACCGTCACGTCGATCCGGTAATATTCGACCGAGCCCCCGGCCGCGGTGGCGTTGATCGTCGCGTGTGGCAGGCTGGACGCATTGGTGATATCCGGATTGGCGTCGACGTCGAAGGAGCCGGCGGTGGCCACGGCCGTCGCGATGCTGCCGTTGTTGACGGACTGCGGCTTGGTGATGTCGGCCTGCGAAGGCGCCGAGTAGGTCGTGGTGGTGGTGAAGCTGCCGCCGAACAGGCGATCGTCGCCGCCGCCGCCCGACAAATTGTCCGCCCCGCCCGAGCCGCCGGCAAGCATGTTCGCCTGGCTGTTGCCGGTGAGCGTGTCGTTGCCGCTGGTGCCGACGAGGTTCTCGATGCTGCGCAGGGTGTCGGTTTCGCCGTCGTGCGCGACGATGACGTCGGCGCCGGTGTCGTTCAGGGCGACGGTGATGCCGGTGGGGTTGGTGAAGACCACGGAGTCGCTTCCGGCGCCGCCGTCCAGCACGTTGTTGGCGGTGTTGCCGACGAACACGTCGTCGCCCGAGCCGCCCGTGGCGTTCTCGATGAGCGAACGCGTGTCGTTGTTGTAGAGCAGCGACATGGCGATGTTGCCGGGCGCCATCGCCGTCAGGTTCTGGCCCGCCAAATGGTTGGCCAGCTGCGACTGGTCGACGGTGGAGAAGCCGCCGGGACGCAGGTCGATGGTGACCCCGCCCGTGTAGTTGCTGGCGTCGATCGTGTCGTTGCCGCCACCGTCCCAGATTGTGAGCAGGATCTTCTTGCCCGCCGGATCGCCCTGGCTGACGCCGTTGATGAACATTTCGCCGGTCGTCGGGCTGAAGGTGTAGACGCTGTCGCCGGCGTTGGTCGTGTAGTTGGCGCCGTACATATATTGAAGCGCCGCGATATCGTATTGCATGTACGACTGGGGCTGGTTGACCTTGTCGGCGCCGTTGCCGGTGGTGAAGGGCGCCGACGTATAGGTCATCAGCGACCAGGACTGGCCGTCCCGATCGGGCGTCAGCGACTGGGTGCCGTTGCGGGGCGAGGTTCCGAAATAGGCCGAAAGATCGGAGTTGGTGTAATCCTGGTGGCCGTGCTTGAGGCCCATGGTGTGGCCGATCTCGTGCATCATGGTCGCGAAGCCCCACGAGCCCTGATACGGCGTGTCGTAATAGGACTGGCCGGTGCGGCCGAACCAGATGTCGCCCGCGACGCCGCGCGTGTCGGACGGAAATCCGCCGTAGGCGGTCGGGGCGTCGTTGTCGGCGCTCTGCGAAATGCGGATGTTGGCGTGGACCGAGTCCGTTTCGGCGATCTCGGTGAAGGTCAGGTTGGTATAGGCCGATAGCTTGGCGAAGGCGGCGCGGGCCGCCACCTGCTGAAGCGCTCCGAGGTCGAGGTGATAGGCGCTGACTCCGTTGCTGTCGTAGCCGGTGCCGTTGTAGTTCGAGCCCGAGTCCGGGAAGCTGAAGGTGAGGTTCAGCACGCCCCACTTGGCGCCGATCAGGATGGCGTCGACGTTGCGGTCGCCGGTGAAGGAGCGGGTTCCGGCGGGATTGTTCACCAGGGGCAGAAGCACGCCGATGCCGCCCGATTCCGGATTGGCGGAGTTGATATCGTCCTTGGACGTCGAGCCGGCCTCACGGGCGGCCTGGCAGGCTGCGCATCCGCACCCCGCTACAATGATTTCCTCCATCGAGGAGCCGGAAACGAGGTCGCCGGCGTACGGATTGTAGCCGAGTTCGGAAGTGCTCATTGGTGGTCCCCCTGTATGGCGATGGCATGAGAAATGGCGCGCGAACCCGCAGTCATGCGGTCCGTTTCAATCGCGGGTTGGCGGCTAAGTGCCTCGCCTATTTACGGAAAATTGATTTCGGTCAAGCAGGAAGCCGGGTTCGGCCCGAGCGGTCCGACCGGAAACGGGACGAAGCGATGCGCATCGGCGTCGAACGGAGGAACCCGTTTCGCGGCACGCTTTGAATTCCAACTGGCTGGCAAGTTAAGTTGTTGAAAAAGCGCCGAATCCTGTTCGCCTGATTCGGCGAAACGGACCTTTCAGTCGGCCCGTGACTCGACAATCGGGTTGGCGTATCGGATCCGGCTCAGGCCACGGAGAGCGCGATGGTCCGCATCCTGCTATCGTTCGCCGCGGCGCTGGCCGCCTGCACTCCCTCGCCCCAGGAAAGCGCGATGCACAGCCCAAGCCCGGATCCGGGCACAACCGAAGGTTCGAGCGGGTCCGGAGCCGGGCGGGGAGCCGCCGCCGAGCCCAGCCCTGAGCCCGCCTCCGCGGCCGGGAACAGCAGCCCGGCCGCGCCGGCGGATTCGCCCGCGGAGGCGGAGGGACGGCGGACCTTGTCCACCGCCTTCGTGATGGTCGGTCCCGACGGGCGGCTGGTGGTCGAGCTTCGCGACGGGCGAATGCTCGTCCTTCGCGACGTCGTCATGCGCCGCAAGGATTATTGCGGAGTGCTGATCGACGGCGGTCCCGCCGGCGCCCGCTATTGCGGCGGCTATGGCGAGGTGGCGGCGGCCCGGCCCGGCGCCGCCGAGTCGCCAACCTGATTGGGGCGGCTGGTTCGACAGTGAATGGATCGGGACCCTCACGCCACGAGAAATGGCGCACCCGACAGGATTCGAACCTGTGGCCTCTGCCTTCGGAGGGCAGCGCTCTATCCAGCTGAGCTACGGGTGCGTGGAAGGGCGGCGCTTAGCAAAGGCGCGCTCGCCTCGCCAGCCTTTATCGGCCGGAGGCTATCGATAGGGGCGAAGCGGCGGCTCGTCGCCGGGCGGCGGAGTCTTGGGACGGTAGCGGCAGATGTCGGCGATGACGCAGCGCCAGCATTCGGGCTTCCTCGCCTTGCAGACGTAGCGGCCGTGGAGGATGAGCAGATGATGCGCCTCGCGCCGGTAGGGGCCGGGGGTCGCCCGGTCGAGCCTTCGCTCGACCTCGAGCACGTCCTTGCCGGGCGCGAGGCCGGTGCGGTTGGAGACCCGGAAGACATGAGTGTCGACGGCGAAGGTCTCGGCTCCGAATGCGCAGTTCATGACGACGTTGGCCGTCTTGCGACCGACCCCCGGCAGCGCCTGGAGCGAGTCGAGATCGGCCGGCACCTGGCCACCGTGCCGGTCGATCAGCGCCTGGGACAAGGCGATGACGTTCTTCGCCTTGGTGTTGAACAGGCCGATCGTGCGGATGTGGCGCTTCAGCCCCTCCTCGCCCAGCTCGACCATCGCCGCCGGCGTGTTCGCCGTCTCGAACAGCTCGCGGGTGGCGAGGTTGACGCTCGCGTCGGTCGCCTGGGCCGACAGCACCACGGCGACCAGCAAGGTATAATCGTTGACATAGTCGAGCTCCGTCTCCGGGTTCGGAGTCCGCTCATGCAGCCGCCGGTAGAGTTCGGCGATCTCGGCCCTGGTCACTTCAGCCCCAGCACATCCGCCATCGAGTAGCGCCCGGCCGGTCTGCCGACGAGCCACAGCGCCGCCGCGATCGCGCCCCGGGCGAAGATGGCCCGGCTCTCGGCGCGGTGGCCGAGCTCCAGTCGCTCCCCCTCCGCGGCGAAGATCGCGAGATGCTCGCCCGCGACCGAGCCGCCGCGCAGCGCTGCGAAGCCGATCCGGCCGGGCTGGCGCGGGCCGGTGATCCCGTCGCGGCCGCGCTCCGCCACCGCCTCGAGGGCCACTCCGCGGCCCTCGGCGGCGGCGCGCCCGAGCATGAGGGCGGTGCCGGAGGGGGCGTCGGCCTTCATTCGATGGTGCATCTCGACGATCTCGAGATCCCACTCCTCGCCCAGCCGGGCCGCCGTCTCGCGCACCAGATGGGCGAGCAGATTGACCCCGAGCGAAGTATTGGCGGCGTAGACGAGCGGGATCTCCGCCGCGGCCTCGTCGATCAGCCGGTGGTGGTCCGGTTCGAGCCCGGTGGTCCCGATCAGGATCGGCTTGCCGGCCCGGCGCGCCTGGGCGAGGTGCGCCCCGACCGCCGCGGGCGCCGAGAAATCGACGAACACGTCGGGATGATGCTCGGCGATCCGGACGTCGTCGCGAAACTCCACGGCCTCGGCGATCGCCTGCCCCATCCGCCCGCCGGCCCCGAAGATCGAGATACCCGTCACCTCCGCATCCATGCGTGAGCGCGAGCGGGATCGCAACTCCGATCGGCCGGGCGGCTAGGCCCGTTGCGGACCCAATTCAGGTTTGATCGACGTGGGGGCTCGGATATCCCCGTCGCGAGGCTGGGAGCGGTGGGGCCGCTTCGGCCATCCTGGGAGAGACCAATGGCCTTCGGACAGCGAAGCGGCACGCCGACCTCCGTCGATTCGACGGAGATATTCGGCTTCAACCAGTTCGTCACGGGAGTGCGCGGCTGGACGGGCACGGACGTCGTTCTGACCGGAAGCAGCGTCTCGGGCGGAGCCACCGTCGCGATGATCTACGTCGGCCCGATCGCTCCGACCGACGACGCCGGCATCTACCTGCTGCCCCCCACCTTCGCCGGCCAGGACGTCACCACCTCGACCTTCTACGGGCCCGACACCTTCCTGTTCAATCCGTCGCTCGGGAAGGGCAATGTCCGGGCGGTCGGCAGCTATCAATATTCCGGAAGCAGCGCCTGCAATCACGGCATGCTCTACGACGGTCCGCCCGCCGGCGGGGGCAGCTGGACCCAGATCGACGTGCCGAGCAGCGCGGTCGGGGGGGCGGCGGTGTGGAACACCATCCCCCACAGCACGATGGGCGATCTCGTCGTCGGCGATTACGACCTCGAGGACGAGCCGTTGTCGGCCAACGCCTTCGTCTACGACCTCGTCCGCGACCGCTGGACGATCTTCGACTTCGCCGGCTGCTCGCTCACCACCGCCTACGGCATCTGGCAGAGCGGCCCGGGCAGCCAAAGCTACACGATCGTCGGTGGGACGCGCGACGGCCGTGGCATCAACCGCGGCTTCGTCGTCGGCTACGACCGGGCGAGCGGCGCTTTCAGCAATTTGAAGCTCTACAGCGCGATGAATCACCCGGGCCTGCTCACCCATTTCGAAGGGATCACCGCGGCTCCGGGCGGCTTCCACCTCGCCGGAATGACCGCCACCTGCGCCCTCGTGGCGGCGATCGAGGTCAATCCCGACGGCGCCTTTAGCGATGCGGCCTGGACCGCCTTCAATTACCCGGGGAGCGCGCTCACCACCGGAAACACCGTCTACCAGGACACCCTGATGGGGGTGTTCGCGGTGTCGGGAACGCAGGGCGTCCAGAGCTACGCCGCGACGTTCAGCGCCTGACTCGATCGGGAGGCACGCCGGCCGGAACGCGCCGGGCGTCCTGGTCCCCCGGACGAGGACGGGGCGGCCGAGTGGCCGGTCACCCCGGCCCCCGTTCGTCACTCGGAGAAGCTGCGCGCCTGCTGGCCGACGAGGGTGACCTCGACCCTTCGGTTCAGCTGCCGCCCGGTCGCGCTCGCGTTGCTGGCGGCCGGCATCGTCTCGCCATGGCCGGCGACGACGAACTCGTTGCCGTCGACGCCCATCGCTGCGAGCGCCTCGCGAACCGCTTCGGCGCGGCGTTCGGAGAGCAACTGGTTGGCCGAGTCGCTTCCAACCGAATCGGTATGGCCGTCGATCCGCACCGGGACGTCCGGATTGGCGCCGAGATAGGAAGCGAGCGGGCGCAGGCGCTCGAGGGCGGCCGGGCGAAGCCGGGCGCTGCCGGTCTCGAACAGCACGTCCTCGATGTTGAAGGTCGCGCCATATTGCGTTTGCCGCATCCGGTAGCCGCGCATTCCGCGCCGGTCCCATTCGCGGTGGCGGGCGACCGGGCGGTCGACGTCGCGGCTCTCCCAATCGAACCGGTCGCGGCGTCCGCCGGACAGGCGCAGGAAGGCGCGGTTGGCCTCGTCCGCCTCGCGCGGGCCGATCCGGCCGTCGGCATTTCGATCGAAATTCCGCATCACGAAGGCGCGGCCGCGGGCACTGCGCTTGAGCTCGGGGAGGAGCCGGGGAACGCCGGCGCCGACCAGGCGATAGTCGCGTTCGCCGCCGCGGCCGCCGCCCCAGTCGAAGCGCTCCTGGCCGAGGGCGGGAGTGGCGAGGGCGGTGAGAGCGGCGGCGAGGGCGAGGGCCCGTGCGGGCGGCGATTTGAGGTCAAGCACTTTACATTCTCCAGTGCCCCGCCCGCGGCCGTTAAGGACCAGGGCCGGTGAACCGCGCGTGAGGCGAGGCGACAGCCCCTGTTAAGCGGGTCGGGCAATTGCTCGACCGCGACCTGGGCGGCGCGCGAAGCCGGATTGGACTGGCGGCCTACCGGTCGGCGAACGTCCGCAGGCAGCGGGTCAAGGCGTGATTGTCCGCCGCGGCGGCGTCGCAATAGGCCAGTTCGTCGAGTTGCGAGCGCGATTCATACTGCCGGTAGGGGGCGACCATCGCTCGCATGTAGGTGGAATCGAGGTACAGACCGCGCGGGCCGATCCGCCCCCTGAGATGCGGATAGGCCCGTTCCAGCAGCGCCTGCATCGTCTTGGGATCGACGAACCGGTCGGGCAGCTGATCGAAGGGCCCGTCATAATAGCTGTTGGAGCGAACGTTCGCATAGCTCACTCCGACCAGGATCCGGCGCTTGCGGGCCGTGTCGAGGTAGAAAGCGTAGCCCGTCCGGTCGCCGATCTCGACGCGATCCGACCGCGGATCGGCGGAATAGGTTTCGGCCGGCGGCGCGCCGTCGTTGCGGACGAAGAGGAAGGCGTTCTCCACCTCGTCGAACAGAAGATGCATGCGGACGCCCGATTCGTCGAAAACCGGGCCGACGTAGGTTTCGCCGGCCGCCAGCGGTTTGGGCCCGGCGAGTTCCTGCCGAGCGTCGTGGATCAGAACCCTGATCGTTCGGCCCTCGAACCCCAGTCGATATTCGAACCGCGAGACGGCGACGAGGCTGACTCCGTCCGCGGCGGTCAACTGGCTGAAATGGTTCACGAGCTCCGAACCGAAGGCCCTTGGAGAGGAATAGCCGAAATTGAGCTTGCCCTGGGCGGCGTCGACCAGGTCGAAGCGGATGTTGCCGAGTATCCGCTGCGGTCCGTTCTGGAACTGGAAGTAATAATAGCCCTCGGAGGGATAGACGGTGATCTCGTCACCCGCCGCCGCCAGCACATAGCGAAAGACGTCCATCGGTCGCGCGGCATCCACCGGCGCGCGCGCCAGCGAAGCGATTTCGGTCTCGGCGAAGTGGACCGGATTGAGCGGCTGTTCGGCACGGCCCGATCCGGCAGAGGCCAGGAGGCCCAGCGCCATCGCAACGGGCCAAAGATTGGCGGCGAGCCTTCCCGCCGCCCTTCGCCCGGACGGCTCCCGCGCCGACGGCTCCGATCCCATTACGGCCGACCGTCGTCTCCCGAGCTGCGCCTGATGTCGTGACCCGGGCTGAGCCGCTGGTCGTGGCCTTCGCTTCGGCGCAGATCGTGCCCGATGCTGCGCCTGAGGTCGTGAGCCTCGCTGCGGCGCGGGTCGTGGCCGAGGCTTCGGCGCTGGTCGTGCACCGGGCTGAGCCTTCGATCGTGCACCTCGCTTTCGCGCGCATCGTGGCCGAGGCTCAGCCGCTGGTCATGGCCGTCGCTTCGCCGGACATCGTGGAACGGGCTGAGCCGCTGGTCGTGGACTTCGCTGCGCCGCAGGTCGTGGGAGGCGCTGCGCCGGAGATCGTGGGCGATGCTGCCGCGCCGGTCGTGGCTCTCGCTTCGGCGCAGATCGTGGCCGGCGCTGCGCCGGGCGTCATGCTCGAGGCTGAGCCGGCGGTCATGCTCGAGGCTCATCCGCTGGTCATGATATTGGCTGAGCCGCTCGTCATGGCCGTCGCTTCGGCGGCCGTCGTGGCCGAGGCTAAGCCGCTCGTCATGACCCTCGCTGCGGCGGACATCGTGGAACGGGCTGAGGCGGCGGTCGTGGACTTCGCTGCGCCGCAGGTCGTGGGCGACGCTGCGCCGGGCGTCGTGGGTAGCGCTCTCGCGCCGGTCGTGGCTCTCGCTGCGCCGAAGATCGTGGGCGGCGCTCAGGCGCGGATCGTGGCCCTCGCTGCGCCGGCGGTCGTGCTCGAGGCTCATCCGTTCGTCATGATATTGGCTCAGCCGCTCGTCATGGCCCAGGCTTCGGCGGCCGTCGTGGCCGAGGCTCAGCCGCTCGTCATGGCCGTCGCTGCGGCGGACATCGTGGAAGGGGCTGAGGCGGCGGTCGTGAACCGCGCTGCGGCGCAGGTCGTGACCGGCGCTGCGGCGGGCGTCGTGAGTGAGGCTTTCGCGCCGGTCGTGGCTTTCGCTTCGGCGCAGATCGTGGCCGGCGCTCAGGCGCGGGTCGTGGCCCTCGCTGCGCCGACGGTCGTGACCGACGCTCAGCCGCTCGTCGTGGACCCGGCTCAGGCGCTCGTCGTGCCGCTGGGCGTTGGCGACGCCGGTGCCGCACAGCATGATCGCGATGATGCCCGTCACGGAGAGCCCGGCGCGGATACCGCCGCGAAAGGATGCTGCACCATGGGGCGTATGTGGACGCTTAGTCATTGCCAGCCTCCCTGAGAACGAAGTTCGCCAGACCGCAGTAAATTACCTGCCGTTTTTCATTAAAAACGAACCGGCAGGAAGATTACGCTTCGGGCTGAATGGAGTCGAGTCACTTGCCGGCGAAAGATCCTTCTTTCCCATCGAAATATTCCCCTCCTCCAGCCTTGGCCTGCCCGGCGCGAAGCGGATAAGGACGCCGGATGCGAGACATGCGCAACATCGTCATCCTCACCGGCGCCGGCATCTCGGCCGAGAGCGGCCTCGCCACCTTCCGCGGCCCCGACGGGCTGTGGGAGGGCCACCGGGTCGAGGAGGTCGCGACGCCGGAAGCCTTCCGCCGCGATCCGGCGCTCGTCCAGGCCTTCTACGACGCCCGGCGCGAGCGGCTGAAATCGGTCGAGCCCAATGCGGCCCACCGTGCGCTCGCCCGGCTCGATGCCGAATGGCCGGGCGGCCTCCTCATCGTCACCCAGAATGTCGACGACCTGCACGAGCGGGCCGGCGCTCGGCGTCTGCTCCACATGCACGGCGAGCTCAAGTCGGCCTGGTGCCTCGCCTGCGACTCGCGCCGGCCCTGGGAGACGGAAATGTCGAGCGGCCCGCCCTGCCCCGCCTGCGGGAAGGCCGGCGCTCTCCGGCCGGACATCGTCTGGTTCGGCGAGATGCCCTACGGGATGGAGCGGATCGACCGGGCGCTGCTCGACTCCGACCTGTTCGTCTCGATCGGCACCTCGGGCGCGGTCTATCCGGCGGCGGGCTTCGTCCAGACCGCCCGCTATGCCGGCGCTCGAACCCTCGAGCTCAACCTCGAACCGAGCCTCGGCAACGTATATTTCAGCGAGACCCGGACCGGGCCGGCGGGCCTGCTGGTGCCGGAGTGGGTGGAGGAGGTGCTGGCGGGCTGACTCGAGTTCACTCCGCCATTCCGAACAGCTGCGCGCTTACCGACGGGGTCGCGCCGCCGGCCTCGATCAGCTGGAGGACGAGCATCTGCCCGTCGACCGGCGCCTTGAAGGTCTCGACGGCGACGCCGGGAAGCTTCGCTCCGGTGTGCGGGGCCGGCTTGAAGTCGAGGCCGGTCCACGACATCGCCTCGCGCAGCCTGGCGAGCGCGGCGGAGCGCTTGTCGCCGGTGACCACGACCGTGCAGATCCGGCCCGCAACCCCACCGAACGAGACCTCCCCGTCGGCCCGCTTCGCGCTCACCATCCGGAGCTCGCCGAAGCGCGCATTGGCCTGGGTGGCGACGGCCGGCGAGAAGCCGCGCTCGGCCAGCCGCGGATCGTCGAGCGGGAACATGTCGGCGAGGAAAAGCGGGCAGAAGCCGTAGGCGAGGTCGCCGGCGATCTCGGCGACCTCGTAGGCGCGCGGCTGCGCCGAGGCGGGCGGAGCGGGGAGCAGCGCGCAAGCGGCGGCGGCGGCGGCGATCGAAAGTCGAGTCATGGAAAACCCCCGGACGAGGAGCCAGTCTAGCAGCTGCGCGGCGGCTGAAAAGCCGGCCTCGCCGGGCCGTCACTCCACCCAGTCGAGCCCGATCTCGCGATAGAGGCCGCGATCCTCCTCCCAGTCGGGCTTGACCTTGACGTGGAGGAAGAGGTGGACCTTGCGGCCGGTCTGCGCCTCGAGCTCCTTCCTCGCCGCCTCGCCGATCGCCTTGATCCGGCTTCCGCCCTTGCCGAGCACGATCGCCTTCTGCGTCGCGCGGCCGACCAGGATCTGCTGGTGGATGGCGACCGAGCCGTCGCGGCGCTCCTCATATTTCTCGGTCTCGACGGCGCTCGCATAGGGAAGCTCGGCGTGGAGCTGGAGGTAGAGCTGCTCGCGAGTCACCTCGGAGGCGGCGAGCCGCTCGCTGGCGTCGGAGACCTGCTCCTCGGGGAAATGCCACGGCCCCTCCGGAACCCGAGCGGCGAGCGCCGCCTTGAGGTCGGCGACTCCGTCGCCGGTCGAGGCGGAGATCATGAAAATGTTGTCAAAGGTGCCGCGCAGCGTGAGTCTCGAGGCGAGGGCAAGGAGCTCCTCCTTGCGGACCAGGTCGACCTTGTTGAGGACGAGGATCTTCGGCTCGCGCCGGCTCTCGAGGGCCTCGAGCATCGCCGACAATCGCCGGGAATCGCCGGTCTTCGAATCGACGACGAGGGCAATCAGGTCGGCATCCGCCGCTCCGCTCCACGCCGCCGCCACCATCGCCCGGTCGAGCCGCCG
Organism: Allosphingosinicella sp.; assembly: GCA_036386295.1. Classification (GTDB taxonomy): domain Bacteria; phylum Pseudomonadota; class Alphaproteobacteria; order Sphingomonadales; family Sphingomonadaceae; genus Allosphingosinicella. The sequence continues at coordinate 10,095 of DASVVX010000170.1, read as the reverse complement.
CCTCGGCTCGAAGATCCCGGGCGTGTCGACCAGCAGGATCTGGGCCTCGCCCTCGATCGCGATTCCCATCAGCCGGGTCCGGGTGGTCTGAGCCTTGGGGCTGACGATCGCGACCTTCTGCCCGACCAGCGCATTGACCAGGGTCGACTTGCCCGCGTTGGGGGCGCCGACCACGGCGACGAGGCCGCAGCGCCGGGTCACGAGGGAAAACCCGTTCGTGTCGAGCCCTTCGACGCCGCCTGCGGCGACGCTCTGGATAAACTCCGTCGAGGGGCCGTTTCGAGCGAAGCCGAGAACGATTCGAACAGCCAGTCTCGGCTTCGCTCGACAGGGTGTCTCGACTTCGCTCGACACGAACGGATTTGGGAACGGATCACCTCAGCTGCTCCAGCCGCTCCAGCAGCTTCGCCGCGGCGGCCGTCTCCGCCTCCTGCTTCGAGGCGCCCTCGGCGCTGGCCGAGCCGACTCCGCGGATCTCGACCTCGACGACGAAGGTCGGCGAATGCGCCGGCCCGGAGCGCTCGGCGAGGCGGTAGGCGGGCGGCTTCCTCTCCTGCGCGGCGGCCCATTCCTGGAGCGCCGACTTGGGATGCTGGGGCGCCTTGTCGCGGGTGCTGACCCGCTCGCCCCAGGCGCTTTTGACGAAGGCGACGGCGGCGTCCAGCCCGGCATCGAGGAAGAGCGCCCCGATCAGCGATTCGACGACGTCGCCGATGACGTTGTCGCTGTCCGAGGCGCCGTCGTCGCGGGCCTGCTTGCCGAGCCTCACCCGCTCGGGGATTCCGAGCTCGCGGGCCACCTCGGCGCAGACGTCGCGGGCGACGAGCGCGTTCAGCCGCTTCGACAGCTGGCCCTCGGGCTCGTCCGGGAACGTTTCGTAGAGCCAGGCCGCGACGGCGAGGCCGAGGACCCGGTCGCCGAGGAACTCGAGCCGCTCATATTGGTCGCCGCCGAAGCTGGCATGGGTCAGCGCCCGCTCGAACAAGGCGGGCCGGCCCGGCTTTCGGCCGAGCACCCGGGTCAGCCAGGCGAGGGTCGCCCGATCCATTACGAGCCTTCCATCAGAAGGTCCCCCCGACCCGGTCCCAGCGCGCGGCGGAGACCCAGGTCCAGGGCTTGAGCCATTCGGCCGAGCCGTCGGTCGAGAAGAAATTGATCAGCGCCCGGCCGACGAAATAATCCCCGGGCAGAAGCCCGACGCCCTTCTGCTCGAGGCTGAAGCGGCTGTCGCTGCTGTCGTCGCGATTGTCGCCCATCATGAAATAATGGCCGGCCGGGACGACGTAGACCGGAGTGTCGTCGGCATTGCCGTCGACCTGGTCGAGCACCTCGTAGGAGCGGCCGCCGGGAAGCGTCTCGCGGAAGCGCGGGTAGCGGCAGACCTTCACGCCCGCCTCGACGCTCGGAGCCCTTGTGTAGCCGCCGTAGCGGCAGGGGCTGTTGGGCGTGACCGGCATCAGCCAGTCGGCGATCCTGACCTTGGGCACCGCCCTGCCGTTGAGGAAGAGCTGGCCGCGCCGCATCTGCACCCGGTCGCCGGGCAGGCCGATCAGCCGCTTGACCCAATCCTCGTCCTCGCCCGGATAGCGGAAGACGACGATGTCGCCGCGCCTCGGCTCCCCCGCCCAGATCCGGCCGCCGAACGAGGCGAGGCCGAACGGGATCGAGTAGCGCGAGTAACCGTAGGGCCATTTCGCGACGAACAGATAATCGCCGATCATCAGCCTCGGCATCATCGAGCCCGACGGGATCGAGAAGGGCGCGATCACGAAGCTGCGCAGCAGGATGGCGAACAGGAGGAGGAGAAGGAGGAACCGCGTGGTCTCGCCGGCGCCGCCTTTCTTCTTCGCTTTTGTGGGCCTTGCCGCGCCGGTCGCCATGGGCGCGCTTTCGCTTGGGGCGGGGGGCGGGTCAAGCGGGGGTTTTGGGGGGGCGCTGTTGAGAGCTGCAATCGGGAAAACGGACCCTCGTGAGGGTGGTGGGCCGCTTGGGCCCCTTGCACAGCGCATCAAACTCGAGATGTTATCCTTGCGGCGGTGCGGATGTCGGCAATGGTTGCCCCCAGCGCCTGTAGATTCTGCCGCATGTCGTTGAACACAGGCGCGTCGCCTCTAGGATCGCTGATCGTCAAGATTGCCGTAAAGGGTACACCTCCGTCGGGCATAACCTCACCCGCGCGAGTCAGATAATCGACGAACAGGCGCCAATTCGATGACGGGCCCACCCCTTGCGGAAAAGTCTTCTCGTAAACTTTTACCGGACTCCATTTGAGATCGTGCTCGATACGTTCGGCCTCGATAGCTGGGGAGTCTCGCCTCGAGGGTAGATAAAGCGCTTCAAGCCTGCCTTTCCAACGCCCGTTATCCTGTTCCTGCTGAAGCCTTGCATCGACATTGACACGGACGAATTCCGCTCCGAATCTCGGATCGAGGGGTGGCGTAGAAATGAGGGTCAGGCGAGCTCGGCCACGGCACTTGCCACCCGGGCCGATGAGGGAAGAGGGCCAAGGAAACCGGAAGTTGATCTGCTGGCCCTGTTGGATGCGCGAGGCAAAAACCAGGGTGATCGAGTGATCGCCGGATTCCATAATCCGATTAGCCGACGGCGGCATGCCAAATCCAACGAGGTGACGCGCGACGGGGGCAAGGAGTTTCGATTGCAGCGGCTCGGGCAGTTGGGCGTGATGAACAAGCAGGCCAATCAGGGTCTCACGCGACACTTCGCCTTCAATTGCGTGATCGAGCGCCGCTGCTGTTTTGGCGACGAGAGGGGCCGCATAGCTAGTGCCGCAGCCGTCTATAATCGTCCCATCCGGCAGGATGGAGAATAGGCCGTGGCCGAGCGTCGGATGTTGCGTGCCCGATCCTCCGATATGAGCCAAATCAGGCTTCACGCCCGCGCGCAAGCCGGGGCCGCGCCGACTGTAGCGAGCCGGAGCAAGTGCCACGCATCCATTGTGACCGGTTGGGTTAAGCGCCGCCACCGCGACATTGCGTGCACTCTCAGCCGGCGTGAGCAAGCCATCGTTGCGGGCAAGCGCCAGCCCGGACAAAGCCGAGGCAGGGTCGGCCGCCCATTCGGGGCGTAAGTCCTGTGGTCTGATGTTGCCTGCGGAGATGAAAATCACCGCATTACTGTCTTCAGCAATCCGATCGAGCCGCACAGCATGGGGACTGTAGGTGTCGGGGGCGGCCGGCTGTAGAATATTGAGGCTCATGTTGAAGACACGAACGCCATGGCGCGCTCGTGCGTCAGCCACGGCCGCTTCCATCTCGTCGAAGAATTGAGGTAAGCCCCCCGAATAATACGTAGCGAAGGAGTCGCTCGCTTCATCCGGGAAGACGGCGACATCGACAAGCTCGGCGCCGTCGGCCTCCGGGCAGACTGCGGCGCCGTTCAAGCTGGCGCCCACCACAGCAAGTCCACCGATGAACGTGCCATGTGCTTGGTTGATGTGTTCATCAGCGAGCACGTCCCATCGATCGATGACCCAGTCGGACAGCGTATCGCCAATCCCCCCGTCGATGATTCCGATCCTCGGATGCGAGCGCCGCGTGTCACGGACCGGCATGGTGATGGTTTCTGGGCGCGCGCGACCTGCGCCAGCCACCGGCTGCGACCGGACGACGATGCCAGGTAGGTTTATTCGTCGGACCAAGGGATGCTTCTCAAGGAAATGTAGCAATCGCACATGTTGATCTAGGTTTGGGCTGAACGGTGCCACTTCGCGTCGACGATCGTTCGTCGGCGGATCCATCAACTGGAGCACCGCGCCGTCGGCGCCGCGATCGACCCTTACCGATAGTAGCGGGTGATGGCGCCCCAAATGCGGCAGGCGTTCGACAGATACCCCGAACCCGAGAGCGTTGAAACCGAGGAGAAAGGATTCCGCCAGCTGACGATGACCCGCATCGAGCCGATCCCAGTCCCCGCGAGGCGGGACGGCATCGAACAGCTCGACGTGGTAGCTGCTGCCCGTTACCGGATTGGACAGCCAGGCCACGGCTTCCTCAACTGAGAAATTGCGGCGGTCAGCTGCACCGTGATCCGCTCGATCGCACCGGTTTCACTCTTGCGCGCAGTGGGGTTGGGCACCTCCTTGCCCGTCTCCGGGTCAATTTTCGTGTCAGTATGCGTTTCTGCTCGCGCCATCTCAGCGGCAACCTGGCGGAGATTGGTGGGCTGTGCCTCAACAATGAGGACTCCAAGATCACCGCCGCCCACCACCGGCGCCCGATCCTGACGAAACAGTGCGGTTACCGGCCTATGGCTCTTGGCCCATGCTTCCCGACGAAGAATCACCTTGATAAAGCCAACTGGCCCCTGAGCTTGAGCAGCAAGCACGCCCGAAATTGAGTCGAGCTGGGCGGTCAATGCAGCGCGATGCGCGGCAAAGTCCCGATCGCGGTAGGCGAAGAAGTCCTTCTTGCTGCCCCCGCCACCGGCTTCGCGTGCTTCTTCGTAATTTTCCGGGTTCAGCACGATCTGTACCGGACTCGCCATGATCAGTGCTCCTCGTCAGCCTTGAGCGCCTTGCCGATTTGCCGGCTGACCGTGGACTTATCCTTGCCGGCGATTTCGCCGATATCGGCCATCGAGAACCCAAGTACTGGATCATCGCGCATCGCACGGAACAGGTTAATCGGCTCGTCGAACAGAAGGGCGCGGCGCTCGCTTTGAACGCGGGCAGCGTTGAGCGTGGCGAACTGACGCAGCGTCCCCAACAGATCGAGCCGATCAGTCTCCCGCAAGCTCATCGCCTTTTTGTACGTCCGCACCAATGACTCGATTTCGGCGCCTGTTGATCCCTCTGTAAACCAGGCGATCAGCTGCAGATGGCGGTCGGGAGCTTGGACTGGCGGCATGAATTGTTCGGCAATAGCCTTGCGCATGGCAAAGTCGGGTTTTGGGATTTCGAGCTGAACTTCGAAACGCCGCCAGACTGCTGAGTCGAGGAGTTTCGGGTGATTGGTTATCCCAATCGTGAAACCTATATCGCGACGCGTATCAAGATTCTGGAGGAGGGCGTTTACTACGCGCTTGATCTCGCCAACTTCCTGCGGATCGTCGCGCACCTTAGCGATGGCATCGAACTCGTCGAGCAACAGAACGCAACGGTAGCGATTAGCGAAGCTAAACAGATTGCCGATGTTCCGTGCTGTCGTACCCAAAAAAGATGAAACTAGACCATCGAGCTTCACGAGCACGACCGGTAGACCTAGCTCATGCGCGATCCACAAGGCTAAGCGAGTTTTTCCTGTCCCAGGCGCGCCATAGATGAGACAGGTCTTTGACGGCGCGATATCGAGTTCCGAAAGGCCGTCGTAATGCATCCATTCTTCAATGATCGTTGTGATTGCCTGCGATACCGTGGCGTTAAATAGCGGCGCGCGCGGCGCACTCTCGCCGGGAAAGATGACGTCAGCAAGCGGAGCCGAGGTCTCCCGGTCGACAGGCATAGGCGTGTTACGGCCAAGGGTTTCACTCGGCACGAGCACGCGCGATCGTTCGATCCGGCTTGGTGCCACCTCCTTAACGCGCAGGGAGGCGGTCAGAATGCCGGCGATGGAGGCAGCCTGCGTCTCCTCCCCGTCCTTAAGCAACGCATCGCGGAGACGTTCGATCTGCTTGCGAACAGCAGGCGACGCGTCTGCGATTGCCGAGCGGCACAACGCTTGAATGATGGGAAAATGATCCAATTGCGCCTGTCCCTTGAAATGTGCAGCAACATCGTAAGATGATGCGAATAAGCCTTGCCTTGTTGCATGTCAAGACCCAGCGATGCATATAAGCGCCGTATCGATGCACTGAAGCGCCTTAATGTTGCAGCTGGGTAGGTGGGCCGCTAGGTGCGTGCGCAGCTACTTTGGGGAAGGCCGGTGCCAGCTACGGGCCTGGCACGGACGCCCGGCCGCACAAGCGCTGGGGCCTGGCGCCGCCTGGCACCGGGGAAATGGCCAGGCGTTTGTGCCCTCATGACCGACACGATCGAGACCCTGCGCGAGCGGATGGAGGCGGCGGCGGAGGCGCTGGACTTCGAGGAGGCGAAGAGGCTTCGGGACAGGATCAACCTGATTCGGGGCGGGGCGACGGCGGACGAGGCGGAGGCGGCGGATACTTCGGGGCTGGCTCGCCAGCGGCCCGGGGCGATGGGGCTTGGGACGAGCCAGCAAAGGGTCGAGCCGCCGGCCGGCTGGAAGCCTCCGGCCAAGCCGGACCCGATGACCCGCGGACGCGGCTCCCGGCGTCGATGATCGCATGACGGCGTCGGGAAAAACAGTGACAGTATACAATTATCGGTCTGGCAGGCGGCTAAGCCTCGGGTGGAAAATGTATAGTGTCACTGTTTACTCGCGGCTTTCTCACCGTCCGGAGCGGAGTTCGAAAATAATTTCCACGCGCCGGTTCTCAGGCTCGCGGTCTCCGTCGGCGGTTTCGACCCGCGGAAGGCTCTCGCCGAGGGCTTCGGTGGTCATCGCACGGTCCGGAATGCCGCGACCGGCCAGATAGGCGCGTACCTTCGCAACGCGACGCTGGGACAGGCCAAGGTTGTACTGGTCGGAACCCGAACGGTCAGCGTGGCCGGTCAACATCACCTGGGCCTGGGGGCAAATCCGATAGGTCGACGCCGCGTTGTCCAGGACGGCCTGGGCTTGCGCGCTGAGGTCGTCGCTCGCCCATTCGAAGAGGACCAGGTATCCGCCGAGGCACGCCGGAAGCGGAGGAGGCAGCGCAGGCGCTTGGGTACCGCCGACGGCGGACGTGATGCCCATGATGGGCAGGGTGGCTTGATGGCCGGTCGCTAAAGGTTGGAGCAGCAGAAGTGCGGTGAGGCCAATCACGCCCTGAGTCTGCCACCCGCAGGGGATTGAAGCAACGTCTGCTCTTCGACAATATGCCCCGGTGCCAGGCACCGCCACGCCCCGGCGCCTGCGCCTGATTTAGGTGTCCTCATGACCGACACGATCGAGACCCTGCGCGAGCGGATGGAGGCGGCGGCGGAGGCGCTGGACTTCGAGGAGGCGAAGAGGCTTCGGGACAAGATCAGCCTGATTCGGGGCGGCGCGACGGCGGACGAGGCGGAGGCGGCGGATACTTCGGGGCTGGCGCGCCAGCGGCCCGGGGCGATGGGGCTTGGGACGAGCCAGCAAAGGGTCGAGCCGCCGGCCGGCTGGAAGCCTCCGCCCAAGCCGGACCCGATGACTCGCGGACGCGGCTCCCGGCGCCGATGACCGCATGCGCGTCCGGACGCGCCGGTGCCTGTCCCACTGAGGAAACAATAGGGGACAGTCACCGGAACCGTCCCCTACTCCAAAAGGGGACAGTCACCGGAACCGTCCCCTATTCCGAATAGGGGACAGTCACCGGAACCGTCCCCTATTCCCTAGGGGACAGTCACCGGAACCATCCCCTATTCCGGCCGATGCAGCCGGGGTCCAAAAAGGTATAGTGTCACTGTTTTCCCGGGGGTCGCCGTCGCGCCGCTCGCGCGGGGCACTGGGCGGGTCGTGCGCGCCATATTTCCCTCCCTGCCCCCAGGGACGGGTCGGGGGTGGGTATGTCACCGGAGGGTGGCGCCTCTGGTGGAGATGCACCCACCCCCGGCCCCTCCCTTCGGGCAGGGAGGGGGAAGGCTAGGCAGGCCTCCGCTGCCCTACTAAGAGCGCCGGATGGACGAAACCCAGGCCTGGAGCGCGATCGAGGCGGTCGAGCCGCTGACCCTCACCGAATTGTTCGCCGCCGAGCCGGACCGGCTGTCGCGGCTGACCGTCGACCTGCCCGGGCTGCATTTCGATTTCTCCAAGACCCATTTGAGCGCTCCCCTCCTCGGCGGGTTCGAGGCGCTTGCCGCGGCCCGGGGGCTCGCACCGGCTCGGGACGCCCTCTTCGCCGGGGCGGTCGTCAACCCGACCGAGGGGCGGGCCGCCGAGCATAGCGCGGAGCGTGGGCAGGGGGCGCCGGAGAGCGTCGCTCGGGCCGCCCACCTGCGGGCGCGGATGCGGGCGCTGGTGGATGCGATCGAGGCGGAGGCGTTCGGGCCGGTCCGGTCGGTCCTTCATCTCGGGATCGGGGGGTCGGCGCTCGGGCCGGATTTCCTGGTCGACGCGCTCGGGCGCGATTCGGGGCGGTACGATTGCGCCGTGGTGTCGAACGTCGACGGGGCGGCGCTCGAGGCGGCGGTGGCGGGATTCGACCCGCACACCACCCTGCTCGTCGTCGCGTCGAAGACGTTCACGACGCTCGAGACCCTGCTCAACGCGCGCTCGGCGCTGGCCTGGATGGAGCAGGGCGGGGTCGCCGATCCCTACGGGCGGGTCGTGGCTCTGACCGCTGCGCCGGAGCGGGCGGTCGAGTTCGGGATCGACGAGACGCGGATCCTGCCGTTCGCGGAGAGCGTCGGGGGGCGCTATTCCTTGTGGTCGTCGATCGGGTTTCCGGCGGCGCTCGCGCTCGGGTGGGAGGCGTTCGAGACTTTGCTCGAGGGGGCGGCGGCGATGGACCGGCATTTCCGGCTGGCGCCGCCGCTCGCGAACGCGCCGCTGCTCGCCGCCTTCGCCGACCGTTATTATGCCAACGTCCGGGGCGCGGCGACGCGGGCCGTCTTCGCCTATGACGAGCGGCTCCGGCTTCTGCCCTCCTACCTCCAGCAGCTCGAGATGGAATCGAACGGCAAGAGCGCCAGGCTCGACGGCTCGCCGGCCGGGCGGGCGACCTCGCCGATCGTCTGGGGCGGGGTCGGGACCGACGCCCAGCACGCCGTCTTCCAGCTCCTCCACCAGGGCACGCACCTCGTTCCGGTCGAGTTCGTCGCCTGCGTCGAGCCGGGCCACGGCCTCGACGAGGAGCATCACCGCCAGCTCCTGATCAACGCCTTCGCCCAGGGCGCGGCGCTGATGTCGGGCAAGCCGGGCGAGGACCCGCACCGGGCCTATCCCGGCGACCGGCCGTCGACGACGATCCTGCTCGACCGGCTCGATCCCTCGACGCTCGGCGCGCTGATCGCCTTCTACGAGCACCGCACCTTCGCCAATGCGGTTCTGCTCGGGATCAACCCGTTCGACCAGTTCGGGGTCGAGCTCGGCAAGGCGATGGCCAGGGCGATCGGCGAGGGCGGCGAGATCGAGTTCGATGCGTCGACCCGGGCGCTGATCGGGCGGGCTTTGGGAGGCGGGAATTAGGGGGACCTCGGCGCGGCACCTATTCCTCCCCGGCATTTGCCGGGGAGGGGGACCGCCCGAAGGGTGGTGGAGGGGCCTTACCGAGTCCGAAGAACCCCTCCACCGCGCTTCGCGCGGTCCCCCTCCCCGCGAAATCGCGGGGAGGAATTTAGGAGAAGACAATGCGAATCCTCATCTACCTGTTCGACGGGATCACCGCGCTCGACGCGATCGGGCCCTATGAGTCGCTGAGCCGGCTTCCCGAGGTCGAGATCGGCTTCGTCGGCCGGCGGGCCGGGCCGGTGCGGACCGGCGACGGCTTCCTCTCGCTCCATGCCGACAGCGGAATCGACGAGGAGCTCGAGGCGGGCATTCTGATCGTCCCGGGCGGGCAGCGCGAGGCCGTCCGGCGCGAGCTCGGCGACGAGGGGCTTCGCGACTGGATCAGGGCGATCGACGCGACGACGAAGCGGACCTGTTCGGTGTGCACCGGTTCGCTGATCCTCGGCTCGGCCGGGCTGCTCGAGGGGCGCCGGGCCTCGACCCACTGGGGCGCGCGCGACTATCTCGGCCATTTCGGGGCGATCTGGTCGGGCGAGCGGATCACCGAGGACGGCAAATATCTGACCAGCGCCGGGGTCTCGGCCGGAATCGACCTCGGCCTCGCCCTGTGCGCCGAGATCGCCGGGCGCGAGACCGCCGAGGCGGTCCAGCTCAGCATGGAATACGACCCGGCGCCCCCCTTCGGCGACGCCGGAAGCTTCGCCTCGGCGACGGCGGAGCGGATCGCGGCGGTGGCGAAGCTTCGAGTCTGATTCCCCTCCCTGCACGCAGGGAGGGGCTAGGGGTGGGTGAGGTAGTCGCGGCAGCGCCTATTCGAAAGCGTACCCACCCCCGGCCCCTCCCTGCGTGCAGGGAGGGGGGTTTGCACCCGGCG
>DASVVX010000169.1:0-52246 GCA_036386295.1 Allosphingosinicella sp. | reverse complement strand
CGCGTTCGAGCGCCCGTTCCAGCGCCTCGAACGCGGCGTCGGGATCGGCGAGGCCGCCTGGTCCCCCGGCGGGGGCGTCGGAGCCTGTACCGGCCCGGTCCGCGCCGGTGCCGGCCCGTCCGATCTCGGCCAGGATCGAGAGGAGCGACGAGTCGCCGAGCGCCGCCGGCGGAGCGGCTTCGAGGCCTCGGCGCAGAGCGTCGAGCAGATCGGCGGGATCGGCCCCGAGCGACGAAGCGAGGTCGGCGATCAGCTTCGCCACGAAGGCCCGCCGGTTGGAGCGCAGGCCCGAGCGCTGGAGCGCGTCGCGCAGGACGACGAGCCACAAGGTCCGGTCGAACTCGTCCGGCGGCGCCGCCACCAGCGGCCTCGAGCGATGGGCGGCGCGGGTCTGCGCCATGTACGGAAGGATCCAGTGGGCGCTGACCGGGTCGAGCAGGCCCAGCAGGCGTTCGAGCAGCGGTCCCGGCACCTGCCGGACGAGCCGGCGGAGCGCCCCCTCCGATCCGCGGTGGGCGCGGAGCGTCGAGACGAGGCCCTGGGGCGCCTCGTCGAGCAGGCGGGCGAAGAGGTCCGCCGGCCGGGTCGCGGCATCGAGGACGGATCGATAGGGCCAGGCGCCGGCGTCGAGATAATGGCCGAACGCCTCGGCCAGGACGAGCCGGGCCGGAGCGATTTGTGCCTGCTTCGCGGCGGTCGAGAAGACGGCCGCACTCGTCCCGAGCGACCGGCGCAAGGCGGCGCGAAGCGCGTCGGTGAGCCGAGCCTCCAGGTCGCCCAGCCGGCCCTCGGCGATTCGGCCGAGGTCGAGCTCGAGCTCATCGATCCGGATCACCTCCCCGGGCCGGTCGAACTCGTCGAACACCCGCTCGATCGCCGGCAGCAGGCGATCGCGGTTGAGCGCTCCGACGCGCTCGAGGAGCGCATGCGCCTGGGCCTCGCCGGATACGCGCACGTCGATGCGCTGCCTCCCGACGGAATGGGCGAAGTGAACCGGGTTTCGCGACCGTGCGGTTTTCACTTTGCAGAGGTCGCCGGCAGGCGCATGACCAGAGTCCCTCGGGAGGCGTCGCCGATGCCCTTGTCCGTTTCCATGCGCCCGGCTCCCCGCGAGAGGACAAAGACTGCGCTCTGTTCACGACGAAAGCCAGCCGGGAACGCGCGGTCGATGGGGGGAACCGAACATGCCGGAAAATAAGGAACCGAAGCGCAGGCCCGCTCCGGACGGCGCTGGGGCGCGGCGCAGCGAAACGGGGGTCGGCACGGCCAGGCACGAAGCGCTCGAGCGGCGCGCCGAGCGCATGCCCAGGCCGTCACAGCCGGGCGGCGCCGGGACGTTCGGCACCGCCGGCCTGAAGGAGCGAGGCGGAGACTTTTTCGGTACGGCAACGGGCCTTCAGGGGCAGGTCCTTCCCGAGCGCGAAGCGAGCCCGCTTCCGGCAGGACGCCGCGGAAAGGACAAATTCGCGCATTTCTACGTCCCGCCGCCCAGGGCGGCCGTCAATTACCTCAGTCCGACGCGATCCTCCGCAGCCAAGGCGAAGCAGGCGCCGGAAATGCTCGAGTTGATCGAATCGGTGAACGTGGGGGTCGGATCGAAGAAGAGGGTTCCTTTGCCCTCGACTCCGGAAGCGACCGACTGACCGGACCGTCCGCGGTGACAGGGGGGCTCGGTCTCACGTCCCGACTTTTCCCTCCTTGAGCCGCTCGCGTCTGATGGCGGCGTCGACGTCGTCGGGTGAGATCCGGGCGCCGCGTCGAACGGCTTGAACCGAGGCGCCGCGAAGGACGTTGACGATCGCCCCGCCGGCCAGTTCGTGCCGGCGCGCCGTCTCGTCGAGATACGCGGCGTCCAGCGACGCGCCGGCCGCCCCGAATGCATTGGCCCAGAGCGTCCGCCGGGCGCCTGCGTCCGGGACGGTGAAGGACACCATCGCCTGGAAGCGCCGAGCAAAGGCGGGATCGATATTCGCCTTCAGGTTCGAGGCCAGGATGACCACGCCCGGACAATCCTCGATCCGCTGCAGCAGGTATGCGATCTGCTGGTTGGAGTGGCGGTCGTTCGCGCTCTTCGTGTCGCCGCGCTTGCCGAACAGGGCGTCGGCCTCGTCGAAGAAGAGGATCATGTCGCCCTCGGCGGCGTGGTCGAACAGGGCGGCCAGGTTCTTCTCCGTCTCGCCGATCCATTTCGAGGTCACCCGGGAGAGGTCGACTCGGTAGACCGGCCGGCCGAGCCTCTTGCCGAGCACCGCCGCGGTCACCGTCTTGCCGGTGCCGGGCGGGCCGTGGAAGAGCGCCCGATAGCCGGGCTTGAGGTGCTTGCCGAGCCCCCATTCGTCCATCAGCTTCGCTTCGTTCTCGACCCAGGCGACGAGATCCTCGATCTCCTCCTTCACCTCTTCGGGGAGGACGAGGTCGTCCCATTCATACGCCGTGGCGATCTCCTGCGCGGGGAAATCGGGGCCGAAGCGCGGCATGGTCTTGCGGCCCGTGGTCAGCCGGCCCAGCCAGGCCGGATTGACGTGGAGCGCGGTCCAGGGGCCGGGCTCGCCCGGCTCGGACGGCAGGTCGAGGATCCGGCGGGCGTGGAGCGGCGAGTCAGGGTCGAACAGCGCCATCGCGGCGAGGCGGCGGTCCATGTTCTCGCCGGCGATCAGGAACAGGGCGGTCTCGCGGGTCGGCTGAAAGCCGCTGCGACTGCCCGCCGGAGCGCCGCCGAACTCGGTGAAGGGACGGCCGGACTGGCTGTTGGGAATGAGCAGGGAATCGAGCGCCTGGGGACGAAGCAGCGGCAGGACGGCGAGGATCAGGACCAGCCGCTCGCCGGCCGAGAGGGCCTGCGCCGCCTCTCCATAAGGCGTCGCCGCAGCGACCGACGGCGGCGGCAGGGCGGCGAGGATGTCGTCATCCCCCAGCTCGCCGCCGTGAATCCTGAAACGCCGGTCGAGGACCTCGGTGAACCAGGCGATCTCGGCCTCGATCGCGGCGCCGTTGGTGGCCGGCCGGGGCCCGTCCGCTTCAGCCATGCCAGCTTCCTTCGTCATGTTCGGCGAGGAACCGCCTGAGGTCGCGCGACAAAAGGTCGGCCGCCTCGTCATAGCCGCCGCGCAGAGCCCCGCGCCAGAGCCGGTAGAGGCGCTTGAAACGGACCCAGCCGCGGCGGTCGACGAAGTGGATCGCGAGCGCGAGATGGGCGGGCGTCTCAGCCCGGATCATCTCGCACGCCTGGCGCCGCCAGGCCGCATCGCGGGTATCGGGATCGCCGGAGTGGACGACGACGCTGATCGCGAGCGGCTCGACCGGCTCGGACGACGCCTCGACCGTTCCCCGGGGCCGCATCAGGACCTGCTCGAGCACGCGCAGGCGCGGCCGGCGGCGATTGGATTCCTCGTGATGGCCGATCAGGATGAGGGCGCGCTGCTCGACTCCCGGCGCGCGGCGGCGGCCCGGGCTGCCGCCATAGTCGAGGCCGCGGCCGCGGCGGCGCGAAGCGTTGGCGAGGACGAGCAGGAAGCGGCGCTTCACCGAGCGCCGGTGCCGCTCGCCCGCCGCCCCGCGCGGCGCCGGGATCAACGCACCCCGCTCCTCGCCGTAGAGCGCGAGGAGGAAGTCGAGCAGCCGGTTCTGCTGGTCGACCCCATAGGCCTCGCGGCCGAACAGAGTGTCGGCGTCCGGACCGCCGTCGATCAGAAGCGGCGCGAGCTGGGGGAGCGCGTCGGCGAGCCTCCGGCCCAGCACGGCTTCGTCGAGCGCATGCGCGGAGAGGATCGCGCGCAGGTTGGAAAGGCGATCGAGATAATCGACCATCACGCGCTCGAAGATGGCGAGATAGCCGAGCAACTGCTTGGGAAGCGCCTCGCGATGCGCCGGCAGGCCCGCCGCGAGGCCGTCGCGACCGAGACCGTATATCGCCGGAAAGTGCTGGGCGAGGGGCACATGGCTGGCCGTATCGCGGGCCCGGCCGGGCCGGTCGGGAAAGGCGCGGGCAAGCTCGGCGGCGGTGCGCCAGGTCCGGCGGTGCTCTTCCCAGCGCTGCTCGAGCCGGCGGCGGACCTCCAGCGCATCGATCGCGACGCCCGCGCCGTCGACGGTGAGGGCGAGCGGGACGTCGCCCGAGGCGAGCCCGGCATCGAGCGCGAGGCATTCGTCGGCGGCCGCGCAGGGCCGGCCGGGGGCGAGCGCCAGGCCGTGGACCGCGAGCACGCCCGGCACGGCGGAGATGTGGCGCGCGATCTCGTCCTCGTCGAGCGTGAGCCGGCGGGGATGGAGCTCGTCGTCGGCCACCAGGCCGTTGGCGACCGTCACGCCCTCCATCAGCTCCGCCTGGGAGGCTCCGGGCCGGGCCGCGACGGGGCGCCGGCGCGGCTCCGGGGCGACGAGCGCCCCGAGCCGGTAGAGGATCTCGGCCATCACTTCCTCGGGGTCGGCGCCGGCCTCGATCGCCACGGCCCCGGCGATCCTCACGGGCCGCGGCTGAAGCAGGGTCGCCGAAGCGAGGTCCTCGCAAAGCGGTCGGTGCCGAAGGAAGGCCCGGCGCGCCCGGCGAAGGACGGCCTCTCCGCTCGCCTCGTCCTCGATCAGCCCAGGCAGGCGGGGTCGGGCGTAGACGCGCAGATGGTAGAGGCCCGGCGACGCCGGCTCGAGCCAGGAGTCGGCGAGGCCGTGGACTCGATCGATCAGGAGGCGCCGGAAATCCGCCTCGGTGACCGGCTCGCAACCGAACAGGGCGGCTGGGGCCATGAGGACTTCGCCGGCATCCCCCTGGTCCCTGGGAGCGGCGATCAGATCCTCCACCGGGAAGCCGGCGCGATAGCCGAGCTCGGTGAGGGCGTAGCAGAGGATTTCGAGGATGGTGACGCCGGGATCGTGCTCGTTATAGTCTGTCCAGACGCCGCCGGAGCGGAGCTGCGCGAGCCGCACCCCCTCGTCGCGAAGCGCCGTATAGTCGACGGCGGTCTCGCGGGAGGAGCGGCGCTCGAGGGCGACCGTCGCCGGAAGGCGGGGCGTCATGCGCCGAAGCTCTCGAGGGCCAGCACTTCGATCTCGAGCGTGCCGGCGACCGGAACCATGCAATGCGGCCGATCGGCCCCGTGGCGAAGCTCGGCGGCGACTTCGGCGACGGCGAGGACATAGGGCCGCGCCCGAATGAAGCGGACGAGGGCGGCGGCGAGATCGTCGGTGCCGGCGGTGTCGGGAAGGTCCGGCCCCTGTCCGGTCGAAGGCGCGAGGAAGGCGCGGATGTCGGCCTCCAGCCGCGCCTGGTCGCCGCTTCCGGCGAGGGCGACCTTCGCCCGGATGTCGACCGCGACGTAATCGGGCGAGACGGCGGCGATCGCCGCCGACATCGGCGCTCGGGCGGCGAGCTCGGCCTCGATCGCGCGAAGCAGCCAGACCGGCGCCCGCGGGCGGTCGGTGTCGGTCCGCACAGCGTCCCCGCCGACGGGAATGACGAGAGCGAGGACCGATCCCGGGCACGGATTCCCGTCGCGGCCGCGCGCAGGCAGCACTCGGATCCGCTCGATCTCGGGGAAGCGGTCGAGCGCCAGCCGCTCGTCGTCCCAGGCGAGGATCGCCCGTCCCTTGTGCCGCAAACGCTCCCCCGTCCGGGTGGCGAGCGAGCCGGGCCCGCCCGCGCCGCGGCCGCCGGAGGAGCGCATCGGCTGCCGCACCCCGGTGACGCCCTTGACCCCCGAGACCTTCGCGATCCCGCCGGGCGGCACCGGCTCCACCGGGTCGTCGCCGCCGCTCAGCACCCGCGTCGCCGAGAGGGCATCGGGCAGGATGCCCTCGACGCGCGGCAGCGGTCCGGACGAGATAGCCCGAAGCCGCTGCGGAGTGCCGGCGAGCCGAAGGACTCCCGATCGCTCGAGACCGTGGGTGGCGTCGTCGAGGATCGAGGCCGGCCGCCACGGCTCGCCTTCGCCCGTCTGCTCGAGCCACGCCACCGGCGGGGTTTCGAGGCCGCTCTCGACGAGGAAGAGCAGCGACAGGCCTTCGCCCGCCGCGCCGGGGCTCAGGGTCAGGTCGAAGCAGGGCCGGTCGGGAAGGTCAGGGAGCAGTCGCGCGCCGTCTCGCCACTCGACCTCGACGGGCACGCCGAGCGGAGTCCAGTGCCCGACCGAAAGGTCTTCGCGGCCGGCGCCGTCGGCGCGCAACTCGAACCGGGCATGGTAATCGAGGCGGAGGCCGGCGAGCAGTGCGCGCCACGGCGGATTCGGCATCAGCTCGACGACCGGGCCCGGGGCCCGAAGCGGGCGCGGCTTCGGCGGCGACGGCGCGGCCGGCAAGGTCTTCTTGCCGGTGAGCAGCGCCACGAGCCGGTCCCAGAGTCGCTCGTCGGTGCGGACCAGCTTGCGAACCCCCGCGGCGAGGGCCGACAGCCAGGCCGAGATCGGGTGGCGGCGCGGCCTCGGCTTCGCTCGGCCGGCGGCCCGCCGGCTCGCGTAGAGGACGTTGCTTTGATAAAGGAGATCGCCGAACGCATGCTCCGGCGCAGTCAGGGTGAGGCGGACGCCGTCCGGCGCCGACCCAGGGGAAAGCTCCCCGCCTTGGGGACGGGCAAGCTCGAACCGCGAGATCGGCCCGACCGGGCCCTCGGCTTGCGCCTGGGGGAAGAGCGGCAGGTCGTCAGCGGCGCCGACGCCGGCGGCGGCGAGCGTGACGCGGAAGACGTCGTTTCGGAACAGGGGGAAACCGCGACGGCTGAGCGTCCGGTCGAGATCGACGACATAGTCGCGGTAATAGCCGTGGAAACCGTCCGGGTGGGGCGGCGGTTCGGCCCAGCGAAGCGTGAGCGCGACCTGGTCGACGCCCCGTTCCAGAGCCGGGTGCCGGATGTCGAGCCAGCCGCGGCAGACCGCCGGAGCGCCGAACGGCGCCAGGCCGGCCGGCGAGGCGGCGGGACCGGCGTGAGTCGAGAGGACCAGCCCGCCGAGGTCCTCGACCGCGAGCTCGACGGCGATTCCGACCACGCGGGCGCCGGCGAAGACCGGGAGCGGGGCGGGACCGGTTCCAGACCCGCCCTGGCGGAGCAGGAAGCGCACGGCCGGAACGCCGGGGGCTGTCCCGGGTGCGTCCGCAGGCAGGGTGAAACGGAAGGCCGCCGAAGCCGTGCCCGGCCCGGTGAGCGCGCCCTCCCCCTCGGCGTCAGCGACGATATGCCAGCCCTCCCCGGTGAGCAGAGCGACCTCGAAAGCCGATTCGACCAAGGCGGCGAAGCCGTCGGCCGGCGCCTCCGGCGGCCAGTCGAGGTCGGCGAGATCGAGGGCGATCCGGAAGCGGCGCAGGCCGCTCTCGGCGCGAACCGCCGGCCCCGCCACGATCAGTCCCGCCGGCGCCTCCGGCAAGGGGGATCGGGCCTGGCGGGCGAAGGCCTCGGCCAGCGCGGCTTCGGAGGGCGCCGCCCGAACCTCGAGGCCGACCCGGTCGGGCGCTGCCTGCCAAAGTCGCAGCTCCTCGACCTTGGCGCCGGTCACGGTCAGCGCGAAATCGGCGGCGAAGCGCGGCGCGGCGCCGCTTGCCCCGGGCTTGGCCTCGAACAAATGGCCCGCGGGGATGCGCGGGGCCGGGCCGGCGGGGCCGGCGCGGGTGAAGGCAAGGAAGGTCCGGTCCGGCGCCGGCGGACGCGGCACCGCCCCGATCCTGCGCTCGTGATAATATCGGGCGAGCCGGGGAAGGACGGCGTTGAGCCGGGCCTGCTCATGGCCGAACAGCTCCAGGAAGGCGATCAGCAGGCCGGTATGCGGCGGATGTCCGGGCTCGGCGAGCCGGACCGCGAGCGCCTCCGCGGCCTGCGCCTTTAGCTTCTCGAGGCCGGCGAGGAATGCCTCCACCCCCGAAGCGAGGGGCTCGGAGACGGAATCGAGCCACTCCCGCTCGATATCCCAGGCGATCGCTTCCGCTTCGGCCTCCGAGAGGCGCCAGCCGGCGCCGAACGGATAGAAGACGATGGCGAAGCGCTCGCCGGCGAATCCTCCCGAGTCGATCGCGGCGAAGAGTCGGTGGAGCCGCCGGAAATGCGGCGCGAGATGGTCCTCGACGAGGCTGGCGAGGAGCGGTGCCGCCCCGCCCGCGGCGGCGCCGATCCAGCGGTCGACGCTGCGCATGAGATGGAGAAGGATCCTCTCGACGTCGCGCAGGGCCCGCTCGCGGCGCGCGATGTCGCCCGACGGCCGGCGAAGCCCCGGCAACCGGCGCCGGATCGCGGCGGCCTCGTCCTCGAACCGGAAGGTCGCCGCCTGCGCGAGGCGCACCGCGGGATCGGTGGCAAGCATCTCGCCCCAGTCGCCGTCCTCGACGCCGGTGGAATCGACGAAGCGGATGTGGCGGGCGAAATGGGCCGCCTCGGCGAGCAGATCGGGAAGCTCCCGGTCGTCGAGCCGGGCGTAGCCGGGCGCGAGCGCGGCCGCGGCCCGGTCGTCCTGCCGCCGCCAGCGGGTGACCATCAGCGGGCTGGGCCGCGGCGGCATTTCAGGGCCTTTCCGCCGGCGCCGCTTCGCCGAGATAGAAAGGATAGACCCAATTGCCCTTCCGGTTCGTGCGCCGGACCAGGTAGGAAAGCTCGACATGGACGAGCGCGGGCTCGTCGCCGTCGGGGCGGACGTCGCAGGCGAGCAGATCGATCCTCTTCTCCCAGCGATCGACGGCGACGGAGACGGCGTCGCTTATCTCTTCGAACAAGGCCGTCGTCGCCGGGCGAAACAGGAAGCGGCGCAGGTCGCAGCCATAATCGGGAAGCATCACGCGCTCGCCGGGAACGGTCGAGAAGAGGATGTGGAGGCTCTCTTCGATATCGGCGACGCCGCTCACCATGCGCACCGATCCGGTGCGCGCGCTGAACTCGGGCGGGAAGCCCCATCCGGTGCCGAGGAAGGCGTCTCTCCGCGGAGCCACCGTCAGCCGCCGATGATCACGGTCGGGAAGCCGGCGACGATCTTTCCGCCATGGGCGCAGGCATCGCCCATCCGCGCCGCCGGAACCCCGCCGATGAGGACGGTCGAGGAGCCGGCGATGATGCTGTCGGGCGGACCGACGCAGACGGCGAGGTCGCCGACCTTGGCGGCGGGGAGCCCGCCGATTAGCACCGTCGGGGCGCCTGGACCGGTGATCGGACCGCCGACATGGGGAATCGGCGGCACCCCCGGAGTCATCATCGGGCAGACATGCATGTCGGTGATCCGGGCGGCGGCGGGCATCAGTTGATCATCACCACGGCGCCCTTGATGGTCAGCGGCGCCGCCGCCTTGATCTGCCCGCTGCCGCTCGATTCGATGGTGAGCATCGACTTCGCCTTCTCCTCGATGCTGGCGGCCGACAGGGCATAGGCGGCCTTCGCGTCGATCGTTAGCTTGGCGCCCGAGACGATCGACAGGTTGGTCTTGGATTCGAGCCTGAGCTCCGCGGCGCTGGTGATCGCGACCTTGTCCTTGTCCATCAGGATCTTGTTGCCGTCCGAATCCGCCACCTCGATCTCGCCCTTGGTGTCGTCGAGCCTGACGATCCGCCCGCCCGGAGTCTTGACGGTGAGCACCGTGTCCTTGTCGTCGAAGCTGATCTCGAGCTTGGTCCGGCTGACGATCGCCTTGAGGTCGTTGGCCTCGGCCGGAGCCTTCGACTCGTCGGGCTTGCGCTGGTTCGAATAGAGGCTGCCGAGGATGACCGGATGGGCCGGATCCTCGTCCATGAAGCCGAGCACGACCTCGTCGCCGACCTCGGGCCAGAACGCCGCGCCGAAGCCGTTCGAGGCATAGAAGCCGGCGAGGCGCGCCCAGACGCCGTTCTCGTCGCCGATCAGCGCGAGGGTGACCTGGGCGCGATAGTCGCCCGCCGGATCCGGAGCGACCTTCGTCACCTGGCCGGTGTGGAGGCCGCGGATCGGCGGGACCAGGCCGGCGGCCCCCGGCTGGGCGACGTCGGAGCCTGCCGCGAAGCCCTCCCGAGCCATGCCGAAGCCGGCGCTGGTCTGCCAGGTGCCACCGCGGAAGAGGTGCCCGACCGAAGTCACGAACGCATCGCCTTCGAAGCGCGGCCCGGCCCCGTTCAGGCAGATCAGCGTGCCGGGCTTGACCGCGGCCGAACCGTTGAAGCTCACCGTCCCGCGCACGGCCGCGAGCCGCCCGCGCATCACGGCCGCCTTCGACCAATCGGCGAGCCGGGCATCGTCGAGCGCCGCTCCGCTGCGCTGCTCGAAAGCGTCCAGCCCGAGCGCCTTGGCAAGCGCATCCGCGCCGAAATCGCCGGGCGCGGGGGGACTCGCTCCGCTCGCGGCCCCCTCCCCCAGCGCCTGCTGGGCATAGCTCCAGGACCGGCTCCTGACCGCGCCTTCCGGCACCGGCGCGCCGGCGTCGAGCACCGCTTCGAGCGAAATCACGTCATCGCCATATTCGAGCGCCGCGACCGCCGTGCCGCCGGCCGGGGTGACGATGTCGACCTTGCCGGCCTCCACGAAGGCGAGGCAGCCGCTTGCCTCGGCGCGCAGGATGAGGGTGTCCCAGGCGGAAGCCTGGTAGCGCACGAACGCTTCGTGCGGCGCCGCGCTTGCCTCGTTCTTGCCGACCGTCCCGCCGGCCGCGGCGACCAGCTCCGCGATCAGGTCCTTGTCGCCTTTCTCTTCGCTGACCGCGCTGCCCCGGGCCAGCGTCATCTTGACCAGGGGGTCGGCCGTCTCGATGATGAGCTGGGGCGAGGATCCCGGATCGATCCGGATCGCGTGGCGGACGATCACGCCGGTGTGAATCGGCTCGACCGCGCTGCCGTAGCCGGCCGAAACCACGATCGTCCGGCCGGGCAGCAGCCCCTCGGCGGCGCTGAGCGGAAAGTCCTTGCCGTCGTCGCCGGCGCCTTCGAAGAAGACGAGGCGAGCGCGCGGGATGCGGTTGGCCTCGCTCCAGGTCTCGACCGAGACCAGCCTTTCGGGATCGAACGGCGCGCCCTCGACCGTGAGCCGGATCTCGGGCGCCAGGCCGGCATTGGCGGCGGGGTCGCTCGCGCTCAACGGCCCATCTCGCTCGCCGGCGGGAAATAGAGGACGTCCTGGGCTCCAAGCGCCCGGAAGCTGTCGAGCCCGTTGGCCGTGGCGACATCGACCAGCATTGCCGGGTCGCCGTAGATCTCGGCGCACATCGCCGCCAGATCGTCGCCCGGTCCGACCGCGACATAGCTGCCGGAGTCGGCGGGAGCCGGGCCCTGGGCCCCGGCCGGCGCGGTGGCATGGGCGCTCTCGAAATTGGCGTTGACCTTGGCACGGAGCGGAGTGCCGTCCGGATTGAACAGGGTATAGTTCACCTCGAGCGACTTGAGCCGGCATTTGAAGCGGAGCGTTCCCCAGCTCAGCACCAGATAATTGGTCCGGCGCTTCTTCAGCGTCATGCCGATCCGCCGCAGCTCCTTGATCTGCACGGAGACGCTCTTCTTCGGCATTCCGGGGACCGCGCCGGTCCCGTCGAAGACCAGCGCGAGGGTCAGGCAGCCGGGCTTCTCGCGCTCGGCCACCTTCTCACCGTGCGAGCCCGCCGCTTCGTTGTCGGTGTAGAGTATCCCCCAGGACTGGGAATAGCTCTCCGGGTTGATGAGGACGACTATCGGGTCCTCGCCGGCGGGCTTGGTGCAAAGGGCGTCCGTGAACGCCTCGATGGTCAGCTTGGAGATGCCGCCGACGATGGTCCCCCCCTCCATCATCTCAGCGCTCCCGTCCCCGCTTCAGCACGTCGAGCACCGAGCGGACGCATTCCTCGACGAGATTCTGCCGGTCGCGCCCGCCGAGCCGGGCGGGGCCGCCGCAGCCTTCCCGGGGCTCCTCGCCCCGCTCCTCCTCCGCCGCCGGATCGACCGAGAAGCGGATTCCGATCTCGCGCACCTCAAGCGGCATTTTCGGCCCTCCGCATCGTCGTCCTCTCGAAGAAGGAGTAGGAAAGCTCGACCGTCTCGACCAGAAGGTTGTTCTCCATCGAGGCCAAAGCCGAGTGATCCCACACGATGGGATAGGCGTCCGCCACCCACCATTTGACGATCGGCCGGGACCGCCCGTCGAGGAGGAGGATGACGAGGTTCTTCGGCTGGACTCGCTTGGCGGTCACCGCGCTCCTGAAGGACGCGGTCAGCCAGTCGGCGAGCTTCGACTCGCCCGGAACGACTCCGCGCTTGAGCACGAGCGGACTGTAGCGGGTGCGCGTCGGCAGCTTGTGGACGAAGCGGTTCTGGCCGCCTTCGGCGACTTCCTCCACGGTCCATTCCGCCTTGAGGCCGGAGACCTCCTGGAAGCTGGTCTCGCCCGGAATGCCGCCGATCGCCACGGTGAAATGGAAGGAGGCGGCCGGCTGGCCGAACGGCGGCATCTCGGACTCCCGCTCAGGCCGCGGTCACGGACAGGGTCTCGTAGGCGAGCTCGAGCTCCTCGATCGCGACCTCGTTGCTGTCCGACTTGAGGTCCGTGCCCTTCATCTTGGTCGGCCAGGCGTTGGTGAGCGTCCACGTCATCTTCGGCGTGGCTTTCTCGTCGAGCAGGCTGATCACCACCGTGCGGCGCTTGATGATGTTGAGCTGGGATTCGTCGTACCACTTCCAGAACACCGAATCCTGGGTGAACACGCCCTTCTTCAACGTCACGTTGCCGACGCTGCGCAGGCCGGGCATCTTCAGCGTCGAGAACACCTTGCTGTCGCTGTGGCGATACTCGATCGGCTTGATGTCGCTTTCGAGGCCGGTGATCTCGGAGAAGCCCAGCTTCTTGCCGTCGCCGAGGTCGATGTTGAAATAGAATTTGGGAAGGGGCCAGATCGCGCCCTGGGCGCTGCCGTCGTCTGCCATGATGGTCTCCTATCGTGGGGATGTTTGCGGGAAGCCGGGCTCAGGCGCCGCCGAGCATCTGCTGCTTGAAGACCAGCTCGATGAACTCGGCCGGGTGGACCATCTGCAGCACGACGTGGACGATCATGTTGCCGTTCAGGATGTCGTCGGCGGTCATCGTGCTGCCGAGCCCGCAACGCACGGAAAAGGCTTCGGCCGGAGTCGCCCCCATCAGGCCGCCCGCGGCCCAGAGGCCGTGGAGGAAGCTGCCGACCATCGAGACGACGGTCGTCCAGGTGGCCGCCGTGTTCGGCGCGAAGACGAAGCTGTTGAGCGATGTCTTCACCGACTGCTCGACGTAGATCATCGTCCGGCGAACCTGGATGTACTTCCAGTCGTTGCTGTTGCTGTCGAGCGTCCGGGCTCCCCAGACGAGCGAGCCGCGCGCGGGAAAGGTCCGTATCGCGTTGATCGCCTTGCCGGCCGTGGGGACGTTGAGGTCGGCCTGCTGATCGTCGTTGACGGGAAAGGTCGGCTCGATCAGTCCGGCGATGCCGACGTTGGCCGGCGCGTTCCACACGCCGCGTGTCGTGTCGGTCATCGCGAAGACGCCCGCCATCGCCCCGCTCGGCGGGATCGTGTTGAGGCTTTCCGCGGCGTGATGGAACATGTCGCCGAGGCCGGGGATGGCGGCGCGAAGCACTTGGCCGAGCTCGCCATGGGTCAACCGGCCGGGCGGCGTGCGCTGGGCGACCGGGGTTCGGCGGATGAGCGGATCGTCGGGAAGGGTCTTGCCCAGCATCGCGACATGTTCGGTCACCGTCGCTCTGCGCGGGTCGGTGGCGGGAAAGTGGAAATCCACCGCCTTGCCGAGCGCGCCGGTCAGGGTGTCGAGACCCGCCGGGCCGGCGAAGGCCGAGATGCTGACTTCGTCGGCCGAGACCAACGAGGTCCTGAGGAAGGGGAAATAGGCGATTCCGTAGCGAAGCGCCTCGGGCGGCGCTCCGGCGATGCCACTGCGGAAGTCATCGACGACCTTGCACATGCTGCCGTTGTCGGTCACGTCGCGCGTACCCCAGACGTCGAGGATGGCGACCCGGTCCTGCTTCTTGAGGCACTGCTGAAGCATCGCGACGACGAGGGCATTGTAGGAATCCCGGTCGAGCGAGCTGGCATCGGGGATCACAAGCATGGTCGGGCCGACGACATCCTGGACGGCGTCGAGGCCGGCGTTCAGCGGGCCTTTCGCGACCGCTGCTTCGCTATAGGTGCCGCACGAGACGATATAGCAGTCGGCGCCGCCATTTTCGTAGAAAATCTCGATGCTGCTGTAGAGGCTGAAGGTGAGCTGGCCGCTCTCGACCAGCTGGAAGGCATCGCCTCCTTCGTGGAGGCTGAAGCTTTCGACGATCACCTTGTCGCCGTCCGTGGCTTTCTTGCCGACCGGCAAAAGGTAGTAGCTTTCCGAGAAATAGCGCCCGAACTTCGAGGCGTAGTCGGCGAGCGAGGTCACCCGGGTCGGGACCATGTTCAAATTCTTGCCCTTGTCCGACGCCTTTTCCGTATAGCCGATGAAGGCCGGCACCGCCGTCTCGACGCCGACGACCGCCGGCGGGAAGGAATCGGGCTCCGAGATGTAGACGCCGGGCGTCTTGTGCTGAACAGTGGCCATTCATCTTCTCCCAATCGGCAGCCGCGGCGCGGCAGGGTCACAAATACACATAGATTTCCGACACCAGGGCCGAGGCGTCGTCGCCTCCGCCGCGGTGGAGGAGCGCGTCGGGGCCAGGCCCGGGCAGCGGATCGACCAGCTTGGCGAGACCGCGGCGGCCCGCGCCGCGCTCGCCTTGCAGGTAGAAGGAACGGAGCGGCCGCTGCGCCAGGGCGATCGGCTCCGCGCTCAAAAAGGCGCGGGTCTGATCGGCACCCGGAAGCGGGCCGACTCCGGAATCGTCCGCTTCGAACAGGATCGGCTTCTCGGCGGCGTCGCCGACGCTGAGCGTGGCCGCGTCGACCGCGTTGCCGCGGATGGCGATCACATAGCGCCAGCGGGTCCGACGCGGCTCGAACTGCAATTGGTATTGCACCGGCGCCAGGTCCGCGGCCGGGCCCGGACTCAGCGGATAGACGCCCCCGTCTCCGGCGGCGTCGACCGGTTCGGACAGGTGAATCTCGAGGAGCGCGAAGGGCAGCCGCCGAAGTCTCGTTCCGGTCGCCTGCCGGGCCGCCTCGTCGAGGAAAGCGGCGGCCTCTCCGCTCGCGGCCCAGCCTTCGATCCGGGAGTCCTTCGGCGCGGGCGACGGCCGAGGCTCGTTCCGGCGCAGGCTTGCGGCCCGTTCCAGCGCCGCCTCTACTCCGATCGAGCGGCTCCAGTCGGGCGTGATCGCCGCCTCGTCGCCGGTGCCGGCGCGGCTGTGACGGTTGGAGAGGCAGAGGGTCGCGGCGCCGCCGCCGAAGCCCGGCGGCAGGTCGGTGACGGCGCTGAAGGCGGGACGCTCGATCTCGACCGTGAACATCAGCGGCGGTTCGCCGGCGAGAGCCGCCGGGGCGCCCCCCGGAACGAGGAGATCGCCGCCGTCGCGGCGCGGCCGCCAGAGGACGCTGTGCCGGCGGAGTCGCTCCGCGGTGCCGGCGGTCGGAGCGATCGCGAGGTCGAAGCACGCCGCGTCGGAGCGCAGATTGTAATAAGGCTGGCGCGCGGCGATCGCGATGGCCCGCCGGTAGCGAGGCGGCGGCCCGTTCCACGCCGATGGTGTCGCAAGCGCTTTCGGGGGATCGGCCATGGCCATCCTATCGCGCCGGGCCGCCGGGAGGATCGCCCGCGCCGACGGAGCGAACGGACGGCGCGGCCTGCGAAATCGCGGCGCCGGCAAAGGGCAGCCGGCGGACTCGGTAGAGCACGCACGGGACATATTTCATCCCCGTCGAGGTCATCAGATGGCTCTGTTGCGCGAAGTCGAGGTTGACGAATTCCACGACGAGCTTGTCGAGGCCGGCTGGGAGAGACGCGGAATTGTCATGAGTAAAGACCGGAGACTCCTGAAAATATCCAATGACGCGTGACAACATTCCAAGGGCCGCTTCATAGTTCATGTCGGAAAAATCGGCCCTGATGACGAAATAGAGGTCAATGTATAGAGGCGGAAATTTCGAAGTGTACCAGTCGTCCCTGGTGATGCTTGGTGGTTCATAGGTACCAGTACTGCTATCACTTTGCAGGCTAACCAAGGATATCACCAATTTGTTACTGCCAGTCTGCAAGTCAATATCCTCGCGTACGCCAACGTTCCCAAGCAGAACCCATCGTTCTCCTTGCGGATGTGCAGTTTGCAATACTTCTTCCAGCCTGTCCCGCAGGACAGTCAGCACATGGTTGATCATAATCACAGGAACGCGCCATTAAAGGTCGGCTCGCGCCGACTCCGAATACAACGGATATACGCAAAACTCTTCTCAAGGCGAATCAGCGCCCGGCGGATTCGACCCTCGATAGACATGATTTACGCATATTCATTACGAGCTTGCAATGGGCTTGAAAGTGCATCAGAAAATATTCTTTAGACGAATCGACCGCACCCGGCCCGATCGGTCGCCGCCTCGATTCCGGTTGGCTTTCGAGTAGCTGTACGTCCGCTGTTACGCGTTCCGATCCATTTCCGGTCCGGCGCCGAAGATCGGCGAGGGCACCTAGGAGTAGAGGTTTCAACCACTCGGCCACAAAAGGCCCACCGACAGGGAGAATGACATGGCCACGCCGCAGACCAGGCCCAAAGCCTCGGAGACCTCCACCAATGTGCCTCCCCCCGCCAAGAAATATGATGCCGACAGCCACGACCGCCATCTCCGGGATTTCTCCCCGGAAAACCGGGTCGCCTACCGGCAAGCCAAGCTTGCGCTGGTCCAGGCCCAGGCCGCCTATGAGGCCGCGGTAAGGGCGGCCGAAGAGGAGCAGAGCAAGCCGAGGCTCGCTTTCGAGGCGGCGAAGGACTACTACATCGCCGCCAAGGCGAAGCTCGAAGGCGATCTGAAATCCGCCCAGAGGGCCCTGGCGCGGATCCGCGACGAGGCGGACGTCGAGCGGATGAAGGAGTCGGATCCTCCCAATCCCCAATTGGCCGACAAGGGCAAGGCGCAGGTCGCCAAGCTTCAGGGCCTGCTCGACGAATACAAAACCAAAGTCGCCGCCGTCGCGGCCCAGATTCAGGCGATCGACGAAGCTGCGGCGGTGCTCCAGAAGCTCTCCGAGCCCGAGGGCTTCGACCCGGAAAATCCGACGTTGAACAAGATGACGGACCTGATCGCCAACGAGCAGAAGGAGCTCGCCATCGTCCAGGCCCAGATCCCGCTCGATGCGGCGATCGACGCCTTCGAGCTCAAGCTGGCGGAACTGAAGGGCAGCCAGGCAAGGCCGATGCACTAGCCGGCTCATGGCCGGCGGCGGCGGCGGCTTCGGCTATGCGAGGGCTAGCGGAAGCGGGCGGGCGCGTAGGGCGCCGGGTCGAGCTCGGGCGCCCGCCCGAGCAGCAGGGCCGCCGCCAGCTTCGCCGCCGCCGGGGCGGTCTGGATTCCGAAGCCGCCCTGCCCCGCGCACCAGAAGAAGCCGGGGACGACCGGGTCGAAGCCGTAGACCGGCCGCCTGTCGGGCGCGAAGGTCCTGAGGCCCGCCCAGCTCCGCTCCACCCGCTCGACCTTCCAGTCGACCGTCCGCTCGAGCCGGTCGATCGCCACGGCCACGTCGAGCTCCTCGGGCGCGCAGTCGCACGGATCGCAGGGCGTCTCGTCGTGCGGACTGAGCCACAGGCGGCCGCCGGCCTCGGGCTTGAAATAGAATCGGCCGAGCGCGTCGATGACGAGGGGCAGGCCGGCCGGCGCCGGCGGGGCCACCCGCAATTGCATGAGGGTCCGGCGATTGGGCTGGAGGCCGATCGGCTCGGCCCCCGCCAGGGCCGCGACCCGGTCGGCCCAGGCCCCCGCCGCGTCGGCGACGAGGCCCGCGCGAAAGACGCCCGCGGCCGTCTCGACCGTCCACCTGCCGTCCTCGCGCCGAAGCCCGCGAACCTCGGCCCCCGTCGCGAGCGTCGCGCCCAGCCGCTTCGCCTGCGCGAGATAGAGTGCGTGCAGCGCCGCGACGTCGATGTCGGCGCAGCTCGGCTCGAGCAGGCCGGCGACCCAGCCGGGCCGAAGGCCTGGCACCAGCCTTTCGAGCCCGTCGCGGCCGACGCGCTCGAAGCCGACGTCGCCGAACTCCGCCTCGAGCGCGGCGAGTGCTTCCAGCCCCTGCGAGTCGGCGAGGTGGAGCGCGCCCCGCGCTCCGAGCAATCCGTGCTGCTCCAGGAAGGGGCCGGAGGCCGAGGTGAGCGGCTGGACCAAGGGCCCGCCGTAGCTTTCCGCCCAGAAGGCGGCGGAGCGGCCGGTGGAATGATAGCCGGGCTGATCCTCGGCCTCGAGCAGGAGCACCGAGGCATGGCCGGCGATCTCCGCGGCGAGGCTCGCCCCCGCCATGCCGGCGCCGACGATGGCGACGTCGAAGCTCATCGCCCGGCGTGGCGTTCGAGGAAGGCGTCGATCCGCGCCAGCGCCTGGAGGCGGACCTCGTCGCGCTCGCGCAATATCTCGTGGGCGGCCTCGTCGAACATCGCCAGCTCGGCCTTCGGAAGCAGCGAGGCGGCGCGCCGGATCGCCGCGGCGCTGACCAGCCGGTCGCGCTCGGTGGCGATGAGCAGCACCGGGATACTCACTGCGCCCAGCTTCGCCGGAGTGAGGGCCGCGCAGGAGGCGTAGGCGGCCCTCAGCCAGCGCCAGGTCGGAGCGCCGAGGTTGAAGCCGGGTTGCTTCTCCCACCACCAGAGCTCGTCCTCGTAGCGGTCGCGGCAGCCGGTGAGCAGCGACTGGCGGACCGAGCCCGACCGCTGAAGCGGCGAGGGCTGCTGCCAGGCCGGCTGGTCGCTCCAGCCGAGCATGGAGGCGGTCGAGGCGAGCCACTGCGCGGCGAAAGGCGGCAAGGCGCCGCTGTTGATCGCGAGCATCGGCGCGACCAGCACGGCGGCGTCGATCGCCGGCCGGCGGTCGGCCAGGGTTCGGAGCAGGACGTGCCCGCCCATCGAATGGGCGACGACGACATGGGGCCCCGGAGCCCGGACCCGCCACTCCTCGATGAGCCCGGCGAGATCCTCGACCAGGGTCTCGAAACGGTCGAGCCAGCCGCGCGGCCGGTCGCCCTGCGACCCGCCCTGCCCACGCCAGTCGAAGGCGGTGACGTTCCAGCCGGCGCGGAGCCAATGGTCGTGGACCTCGAGATATTTCTCGATGAAGTCGCCGCGCCCGCCGGCGAAGAGCAGGCTGCCCCGCACCGGCGCGCGCCCGGCGGGCCGGCGCTCGAGCATGCGGTGGGACCAGCCGTCGCCGGCCGTCCAGCTCGTGAAGCGGGCGTCGGCGGGAATGGCGCGTCGGTCGAAGGCTTCGCTGGGCATCGCCGCCGGTTACGGTTTCGAAAGCTGTTCCGTCTAGTCCTGCTCCTCATGCAAGGGGGACTTTCCTGGCTTTTCATCGCTTTGCTCGCCGCGGCGCTGCTGGTCGCGGCGATCGGCGACTGGCGAAGCCGGATCATCCCCAATCGGCTCAATGCCGGCATCGCCCTTCTCGCGATCCCCTTCTGGTGGAGCGTCGGCCTGCCTTTGTGGCCGGGCGTGGCGCTGCAGCTCGCTCTGGGCGCGGGGGTGTTCGGCCTGTTCGCGATCGCCTTCCGCTTCGGCGCGATGGGCGGAGGCGACGTCAAGATGGCCGCGGCCCTCGCCCTGTGGCTGCCGGCCGCCGGAGTGGTCAAGCTGCTCGTGATCATGTCGATCGCGGGCGGGGTCCTGACCCTGGCGATGCTGGCCGCGCACCGGATGGCGAAAGCCGCCGGTCAACCGGAGATACCGTACGGCATCGCCATCGCGTTCGGCGGGATTTGGCTGATTGGCGAACGGTTTCTTAACCAATTTGTCTGACATGGGAGCCTGCAATTTGAGCGGGCTAGGAGGCGACTGGCGTCATGGATGTTAAAAAGCTCGTGCTGCTGATCGGTGCGCTGATCGTCGCGGCCGTCACCGCGGTGACCGCCAAGAACATGTTCAGCGGGGCCGGAGCGCCCTCGGCCTCCGCCAAGCCCGCCGTCCCCGCCGGCCCGGAAGTGCTGGTGGCGACCCGCTCGCTTCCCGTCGGCACCATCATCGACGCCGAGGCCCTTCGCTTCCAACGCTGGCCCGAAGGCCTCGTCCAGCCGGCCTATTACATCAAAGACAAGCCGGGCGTCAGCCCGCAGTCGCTGATCGGCACCGTCGTCCGCAACGAGATCACCGCCGGCCAGCCGCTGACCCAGGGTTCGCTGATCAAGCCGGGCGAGCGCGGCTTCCTCGCCGCGGCGCTCGGGCCGGGGATGCGCGCGGTCACCGTCGCCGTCTCGGCCACCAGCGGAGTCGCCGGCTTCGTCTTTCCGGGCGACCGGGTCGACATCGTCCTCACCCAAGAGGTCGCCGGCGGCGGCGACGGCACGCCGCTCAAGGTTTCCGAGACCGTGCTCCGCAACGTTCGAGTGCTCGCCACCGACCAGCGGATGGATGCCAAGAACGAGGAGGGCAAGGCCGTCGTGCAGCGCTTCTCGATGGTGACCCTCGAGGCGACCCCCAAGATCGCGGAGAAGATCGCGGTCGCCCAGACCATCGGCTCGCTGTCGCTGTCGCTGCGCTCGATCGCCGACAATTCGGCCGAGCTCGAGCGCGCCATCGCCTCGGGCGAGGTCAAGGTCCCCCAGACCGACGATCCCAAGGCCGAGCGGCGGATGCTTCTCGCCATCGCCAACCAGCCGGTCGACACCGCGTCCACCTACACCATCGGCTCGGATGTCTCCCGGTTCCAGCGCGGCACCGTCCCCGGCAAGACCGCCAAGGAGCCGTCGGAAGGCAGCCGGATCGCGGACGCGATCGGCTCGCTGGCCGCTGCGGCCTCGGGCCGCGCCCCCGGCGGCGCCGCCGCCGCGCCCGTCCCGACGGGTCCGGTCGTCCGGGTCGCCCGCGGCAATAACGTCACCCTCGTTCCGGTCGGAGCCAAGTAACATGAGCAAGGTCAACATCATGCGCCGAGCGACAGTCGGCACGGCGATCGTCGCGATCGTGGCCGCCGCCCTCGCCGGCCCGGTCTCAGCCCCGGCGCTGGCCCAGCCGGCCGCGGTCCGGCCGAGCTCCGACGTCACGCTCTCGGTCGGCACCGGCCGGATGGTCAGGCTCGACACCGCGATGACCGACCTCTTCGTCGCCAACGACTCGATCGCCGACGTCCAGGTGCGGTCGGCCAACCAGATCTACATCTTCGGCAAGTCGGCCGGCGAGACCACCGTCTTCGCCACCGACCGGGCCGGCCGCACCGTCTATTCGGCCAACGTCCGGGTCGGCACCAACATCGGCTCGCTCGACGAGCTCCTCCGCCTCGCCATGCCCGACGCCCAGATCCAGGCGCGCCCGATCAACGGCATGGTGCTGCTGACCGGCACCGTCGCCGCGCCTTCGGAGGTCGAGGAAGCGACCCGGCTCGTCCAGGCCTATGTCGGCGAAGGGACCCAGGTGCTCAGCCGCCTCAAGAGCGCCGTCCCGCTCCAGGTGATGCTCCAGGTCAAGATCGCCGAAGTCAGTCGCAGCCTCGTCCGGGACATCGGAGTCAACCTCGAGAATCTCGACCCGACGGGAGGCAATACCGGCTTCGTCTTCGGCCGCGGCCGCGACGTCGGCAACTGGGGCCCGGCCGGCACGACGATGGAGTTCACCCGGCCGACCAGCCTCAGCTCGATCGGCCTTCGGCTGAACAACCTGTTCGGGCTCAACGTCGCCGGAGCGCTCGATCTCAACGAGAATAACGGCATCGTGACGATGCTGGCCGAGCCGACCCTGACCGCCGTGTCGGGCGAAACCGCCAGCTTCCTGGCCGGCGGCGAGTTCCCGATCCCGACCGCAAGCGGCCTCAACGGCACCTCGGTCGAGTTCAAGCAATATGGCGTCAGCCTCGCCTTCACACCGACCGTCCTCGAAGGCGGCAGCATCTCGATGCGAGTGCGTCCGGAAGTGTCCGAGCTGTCGTCGGCGGGCGCGATCAAGCTCAACGGCTTCGAGATTCCGGGCCTGACCACCCGCCGGACCGAGACGACCGTCCAGCTCGGCTCGGGCCAGAGCTTCATGATCGGCGGCCTGCTTCGCAACGGCGGCAACAATTCGATCGAGCGGACGCCGGGTCTCGGCAACCTGCCGATCATCGGCACCTTGTTCCGCTCGAACAGCTTCCGCCGCAACGAGACCGAGCTGGTGATCGTCGTCACCCCCTATCTGGTGCGGCCGGTCAACGCCAACCAGATCGCCCTGCCGACCGACGGCTTCCGAAGCGCCACCACCAGCGAGCGGGTCATGCTCGGCCAGGAGCAGGGCCGCGGCGGCGCCGGGCGTCCGGGCCCGACCGTCGCCGAGCCTCAGACCGCGCCCGGCATGGGCGGCCTCAGCGCGGCGCCGGCGCACCGCCCCGCCGCCCCGGAGAAGCGCAGCGTTCAGCGCCAGCAGGCGACCCGGCCCGAACAGCCGTCCGCGGCTCCGGGCTTCAGCTTCTAACAATCGTGTCGGACCGAAAGGACAGCTTCATCATGGCCCGGATCAAATCGATCGCCATCCTCGCCACTCTCGGCGTCGCGCTCGGCGGGTGCGCCGCCAACCAGATGGCGGTGGGTGAAGCCAATCGCAGCCTCGATTCGGTCAACCAGCCGGTCGTCCAGCGCACCGATTACGTGCTCGACCTGCAGACCCATGGCGACGGCCTCGGCGCCGGCGAGCGCGCACGCCTCGACTCCTGGTTCGCCTCGATCGGAGTCGGCTATGGCGACAAGGTGTGGGTGGACGGCGACGGCGGCGCCCGCGACCATGTCGCCCGGGTCGCCGCCGATTACGGCCTGCTGCTCAGCGACGGCGCTCCGGTCACCGCCGGAACGGTCCAGCCCGGCTCGGTCCGGGTCGTCGTCAGCCGCAGCAGCGCGAGCGTACCCGATTGCCCGAACTGGGACGGCGCCGGCGGCGCGAGCTCGCTCTCGTCCAATTACGGCTGCGCGATGAACTCCAACCTCGCCGCCATGATCGCCGATCCCAACGATCTCGTCCTCGGCCGCCAGGGAGCGGTGGGCAAGGGCGACGGCGGCGCCAAGGCGATCAAGGTCTACCGCGAGGCCGCCCCGACCGGGACGAAGGGTCTTTCCAGCGTCAGCACCAGTGGCAGGAGCAACTAAATGAACGCGCCGTTCCACGCTTCCCGCACCGCCGCGCTTCGCGACCCGTTCAGCGCGTTCGTCTGCGACGATGTCACCGCCGAGATGCTGAGGCCGATCGCCGTCGAGCACGGCTGGGCGCCGGAAAAGGTCAACAAGGGCGGGCTTCGCAACGCCGTCCAGACCCTGTCGGTCTCGGCCAGCCCGGCGATCCTGTTCGTCGACCTGTCCGAATCGGGCGACCCGCTGAACGACATCAACGCCCTCGCCGAGGTCTGCGAGCCCGGCACGGTGGTGATCGCCGCCGGCCAGGTCAACGACGTCCGGCTCTACCGCGACCTGGTCGCCTCGGGGCTTCAGGATTATCTGTTGAAGCCCTTCACGCCCGACCAGCTCCGCGACACCTTCGCCCATGCCCAGCTCACCATCTCGGGCCCGAAGGTGAACGAGACCCAGAGCGAGAAGCCGCACGTCATGGCGGCGGTGATCGGAGTCCGCGGCGGGGTCGGCGCCTCGACCCTTGCGACTTCCCTCGCCTGGCTCCTCGGCGACAAGGCTGGGCGCTCAACCGCGCTACTCGACCTCGACGTTCATTTCGGGACCGGCGCTCTGGCCCTCGATCTCGAGCCCGGCCGCGGCCTCACCGACGCGATCGAGAATCCGGCCCGGATCGACGGCCTGTTCATCGAACGGGCGATGGTTCGGGCCAACGAGAAGCTGTGCATCCTGTCGGCGGAGGCGCCGCTCAACCAGCCGTTGCTCAACGACGGCAGCGCCTTCTTCCAGCTTCAGGAAGAGCTTCGCAACGCCTTCGAGAGCACGGTTCTCGATCTTCCGCGCTCGATGCTGGTCCAGCATCCGCATCTGGTCCAGGACATTCACGTCGCCATCGTCACGGTCGAGTTCACCCTCGCCGCGACCCGGGACACGATCCGCATTCTCAGCTGGCTCAAGGCCAACGCGCCTCAGGCCCGGGTCCTGGTGGTCGCGAACCGAGTCCCCGCCGGCGCGCCGGAGATCACCCGCAAGGATTTCGAGCAGTCGATCGAGCGGGCCGTCGACATCGTCATTCCGTTCGATCCGAAGGCGGCCTCGCAGGCGGCGAAGCTCGGCCAGCCTTTCGCCAAGGTCGCGAACTCGTCGCGGGTGAGCGCGCCGCTCGCCCAGCTGGTGACCCTCACCACCTCGACGGTCGAGAATGTCGAAAGCGCCGAGCTGAAGCCGGCGACCGGCGGCAAGTCGCTGCTCGACAAGCTCAACCTGAAGTCGCTGGTCGCCAAGAAGCCCAAGGCGGCGGCCGCCTGAGGCGCCGCGCGATGGCCGACCTGTGGAATAGGAGCTAAGGGTGCTGAGCTTTCCGATGCTGATCCTGGCCGGCGGTGCGCTGTTGGTGCTTGCGCTGACGGCTTTCGCCTTCGGCGGCCCGTCGGCCTCCAAGGCGCAGAACCGGCGCCTCGAAAGCGTGCGCGAACGCCACAGCAAGTCCCTCGAGATCGCCGCCCAGGCGCAGATGAAGCGCATCCTGCAGAGGCGCAACCAGACCAAGATGGACGGGCTGGCGCAACGCCTGATTCCCAATCCGGCACTTCTTCGCCAGCGGCTCCAGCAGACCGGGCGGACCTGGTCGCTCGCCCAATATGGGCTTGCAACGCTCGGGCTCGTCGTCGTTGTCAGCACGATCCTGATCGTGAAGGGCCTGCCGCTGCTGCTCGCCGTTCTGATCGGCCTGTTCATCGGCGTCGGCCTGCCCCATTTCGTCGTCGGCAAGCTGATCAAGCGCCGGGTCGCCAAGTTCACCGCCCGCTTCCCCGACGCGATCGACCTGATGGTCCGCGGCCTGCGCTCCGGCCTGCCGATCTCCGAGACCCTGGGGGTCGTCGCCGACGAGATCCCCGGACCGATCGGCGACGAGTTCCGGACCGTCTCGGACAAGATGAAGATCGGCCGCTCGATGGAGGCGGCGCTTCAGGAGACCGCCGACCGGCTCGGGACCCCCGAATTCCAGTTCTTCGTCATCACCCTCGCCATCCAGCGCGAGACCGGCGGCAACCTCGCCGAGACCCTGGCGAACCTTTCAGACGTGCTCAGGAAGCGCGCCCAGATGAAGCTCAAGATCAAGGCGATGTCGTCCGAATCCAAGGCCTCGGCCTGGATCGTGGGGTCCCTGCCCTTCATCGTCTTCATCCTGATCTGGTTCATCAACGGCAAGTACATGCAGACCTTCTTCGTCGACGAGCGGCTGATGATCGCGGGCGGCGGCGGCCTGGTCTGGATGGGGATCGGCGTGTTCATCATGGCCAAGATGGTCGACTTCGAGATCTAGGGGCGGTTTGAGATGACAGTACCCGCAGCCGGCCCGACCATCATGGGGATCGACGTGGTGATGGTGGCGACCTTCATGGCCGCCGTCGCCACCTTCGCCGTGCTCGTCGCCATCTACGCCGCCACCACCGTCAGGGACCCGATGGCCAAGCGGGTGAAGGCGCTCAACGAGCGGCGCGAGCAGCTCAAGGCCGGAATCGTCGCCTCGACCTCGAAGCGGCGCCGCAACATCACCAACAAGAACGAGATGGCGGACAAGGTCCGCGGCGTGCTCGGCTCGTTGAAGATGCTCCAGGACGAGCAGGTCGAGAAGGCCCAGAAGAAGCTGATGCAGGCCGGCATCCGCTCCAAGGATCTCGCCTTCGTCGTCATCTTCGCCCGGCTGGTGCTTCCGCTCGTCATCGGAACCACCGTGATCGTCGGCGTCTATCTCCTCGAATGGTTCCCGGCCTGGGGCGCGTTCAAGCGCTACGCCCTCGTCGCCGGCTCGCTTCTGCTCAGCTACAAGGCGCCCGACCTGTGGCTGAAGAACAAGATCTCCAAGCGCTCGAACAACGTCCGCAAGGGCCTTCCCGACGCTCTCGACCTGCTCGTCATCTGCGCCGAGGCCGGCCTCACCGTCGACGCCGCCTTCAACCGGGTCGCCCGCGAGCTCGGCAAGGCCTATCCCGAGCTCGGCGACGAGTTCGCCCTGACCTCGATCGAGCTGGGCTTCCTCACCGACCGCCGCTCGGCCTTCGAGAATCTCGCCAACCGGATCGACCTGGACGCGGTCCGCGGAGTGGTCACGACGATGATCCAGACCGAGAAATACGGCACTCCGCTCGCCTCGGCCCTGCGGGTCCTCGCCGCCGAGTTCCGCAACGAGCGGATGATGCGCGCCGAGGAGAAAGCGGCGCGGCTGCCGGCGATCATGACGGTGCCGCTGATCCTCTTCATCCTGCCGGTGCTGTTCATCGTCATCCTCGGCCCGGCGAGCTGCTCGATCTCCGACAACCTGTTCAAGACGTGAGGCGCTCTCCGGCAAACGCCGGGGCCCAGCCCGAAAGCCTGCGCCGCTGGACCCCGGCCTTCGCCGGGAGCAGCGGCGACTTTCGTTGGCGGGGCGGAACAATCTCGGGTCATCCTTCATTGATCCGCCGTCTCCCAAAGCGTTCGGAAGGTAGCGGCCCGTGACTCTCTTCACCCCCGACCAGTGGCTCATCGTCGCCCTCGTCTTCCTGCTCGGCCTGGTGCTCGGCGCCGCGCTGATGGCGGGCGGCAAATGGAAGCGCCGCTACCGCGAGGAGCGGGCCCGAGCCGACTCGCTCGAGGCCGAGAACCGGCGGCTCCAGAAGGACGCGTCCGAGATGGACACGCTCCGCAACGCCGCCGCCCGCGACGAGGCCCGCCGCCGGAGCGACGGACCGGGGCCGCTCTGAGGGTCCGCTGTCCGGATCCGGACGAAGTGAACGAAGTGGACACACGCCGATCCTTCGCCGACTGTCCGGAATCGGACGAAGTGGACGAAGTGGACACGGCTCGGCCCGTTTTCACGAGCTGGGCCGGCGAGCCGTTCAGCCGCGCGTCATCGGCGCTCCTCCTTCCTGCGCCCTTCAAGCGCGGGAGGCGGCGATGAGACGGTTCGGCGGAGCGATTGCATTGCTGGCGCTGCTGGCGCCGGCGGCAGGCCGGGGCCAGGCCGGGCCGGTGAGCCAGGATTTCTGCCAGGCCCTCAACCGAGTCGTCCAGGTCGCCCAGACCGACGGCGACTTCGCCCATCTCGAGCGGAGCCGGGCGGCGCCGCCCCATTTCGGCTTCCGCCACGGCTGCCGGGCGTTCGCGGCGACCGAGCGGTCGCCCGCCGCCTGGTGGTGCCACCAGAGCCTGGCGCCTCCCGAGCTCGGCCTCGACAGCCTCGCCCACCGGACCGCCGCCTGCCTGCCGAGCGCGGTCCGAACGAACGGCCGCTATGGCGACGAGGCGATCTTCACCCTGCCCCGGGCGCGAATTACGATCGAAGAGAGCGGCGGACCGCGCGCCCATGTCGGCCTGATCGCCACCTTCCGGGTGGAAGCGATCCGGCCCTAGCCCAAGCCGCGCTTCCCGGCGGCGAAGACGAGAATCACCGGTAACCGCCGGGGCCGATCTTCGCACAGGCCTCGCGCCGCGGCGCCGAGGGGGCGAGCCGAGCCTCTTTCCGCCAAGAGGACGTGCGTCCTGCATCTTTAGAACATAACATGAACTGTTTATTTTGTAAAGGGTCGCTCCCGATCGATGTTAGGCTCGCCCGACCAACGGGAGGGACGGTTGCGAAAGACCTTTTATGCCGCGGCCGCGGCGCTTTGCATCGGCCTCGCGGTCCCGGCGCCGGCCGCGGCGGCGGGGCCGATCGCCGAATATGCCATCCCCTGGCCCGGCAAGGCGGAGCCGCCGGCGGCCGGGCCGAGCGCCCATCGCGCCGCCCTCGGCGACGGCGGCGGCGCCGGCCACGGCGCCCACCCCGGCTCCACCCACGAGATGGCGGCCGATCCGGGGCGGCGCGGCGGCTGGTGGATCTCGGGCCAGAATTACGACCATATCGCCCATATCGGCCAGGACGGGCGGGTGATCCGCTTCTACGACATGGGCGACGGTAGCCGGCCCCACGGCCTCGCCTTCGACCGCCTCGGCCGGCTCTGGGCGACCCTCGAGGGCAAGGGCGAGATCGTCAGGATCGATCCGGCGCGCGGCATCGCCGAGACCGTGCCGGTGACGATCCCCTGCCCGTCCTGCTCGGCGGCGCTCAACCCGCGCCCCCACGGCCTCGCCGTCGGCCGCGACGGCCGGACGCTCTGGTTCACCGGCAAGGCGACCGGAACGGTCGGCCGGGTGGCGCCGGACGGCATCGTCTCCCACTTCCAGCTGCCGACGGCCGGGGCGACCCCGATCTACGCCGCGCTCGGCCCCGACGGGGCGATGTGGTTCACCGAGCTGACCGGCAACATGATCGCGCGGGTCACCGAGGCGGGCGAGGTGGAGGAGATCGCCATCCCGACGCCCCTCTCCCGGCCGATCGCGGTGGCCCGGGGGCCGGACGGGGCGATGTGGTACAGCGAGGAGGCGGGCGGACGCATCGGCCGGATCGACCGCCGCCCGGACTGCGCCCGCGAGCAGGCGGGCGGCCGCATCGGCCTGGTCGACAGGCGCCCGGACTGCCCCTGGCGGGTGCTCGAGCTGCCGCTTCCGGCCGCCCAGCCCAACCTCATCCTCGCCGGCCTGGCCTTCGACCGCGACGGCGACCTGTGGGTCCAGCAATATGTCAGCAACAACGCCCCCGCTCCGGCGGGCACCGACTGGATCGTCAGGATCGGCCGCAAGGGCCTCGCCGCCTGGGCCGCCTCCGGCGGCGCCGACACCGCCGCGCTCGACCTGGCCTACCATCCGGCGCCGACCCGGATGACCGTGATGCACCGGATCGCCGAGGGCCGCGACGGCGCGATGTGGTTCACCGAGATGTGGGCCGACAAGGTCGGACGGGTCGAGGCGGACTAGAATTCGCCTTGCGAGGCCGGTCGGCCGGGCCAATCCCCGGGGCCGCGTCGGCGCGACCGGCCGACGTGACCGGCGTCACGAGCGTCGCACTTCTCTTATGCTACCGCCTTCACACGGGCCGCAGCCGCCGTTTGGGGGGTCGAGGCTCTTTCGAAGGAGAAGAGAGATGAAGCGCCACCTTTTGATCGCCTTGCTCGCCCTCCCGCTGGCCGCGACTCCCGCACTGGCCCTGACCCATTCCGCGGGGAAAGTCAGCTCGGTCTATGCCGACCCGAGCGACCTCGTCATCCTGATGACCGTCGCCGGTTCGTGCGGCTCCAATTTCTTCCACGTCAAGCGCAGTTCGGCCAATTTCCGCGAGATGACCGACGTCGCCCTCACCGCCTACCAGACGGGCCGAACCCTCGGCCTCTACGTCAAAAGCTGCGAGGGCGACCGCAACGTGCTGAGCCACGGCTACGTCACGAACTGAGCCCGGCCCTGCCGCCCGCCGCGGCGGCAGGGCCTCAGTCCAGCTTGCGGATGGTCGATTCGAGGGTGGCGGCCTTGAAGCCGAACTTGCGGAAGATCATCCGGTTGGAGGCGGTCCGGCCATTGGGGTGGAGGGTGATCCACTGCTCGACCTGGGCGCTGGCCTCCCGGGCGCGATATTTGAGGTGGAGGACGTTGCCGCTGATCTCGCCGGTCACCGGCCCGACCGCGTCGGAGATGGTGCCGGCGATGCGGTTGCCGCCGGCGCGGGCGAGGCGCCACGAACGGCGCCGGGCCGGCTTGCCTTCCTCGTAGACCAGCTGCTCGAGGATCAGCGCGCCGCTCTTGTCGAGGCGACCGCGGCTGACGTCGCGAACCTTGTGCGAGCCGGCCATGATCATCTGCACCGTCCCGGCGCCCTCGGTCCGGCCGACGAAGAAATGCTCGGGGGCGGTCGCGGGCGCGGCGGCGGCGAGGAGGAGGAGTGGGGCGACGAACATCGCCGCCTTATGGCCGCGCGGCCGCCCGAAAGCCAGCCGCGCCCCCTGCCCTCACCAGACCCGAACCCGCTCCTCCGGCGGCAGATACATCCGGTCGCCGGGCTTGACGTTGAACGCCTTGTACCAGGGGTCGAAGTTGCGAAGCACCGCGTTGACCCGGGCGAAGCCGGGCGAATGCGGGTCGGTCTCCATCAGCTGGCGGAGGAACGGGTCGCGGTAGATCGTCCGGTAGTGCTGGGCGTAGGAGAGGAAGAAGCGCTGGTCGCCGGTGAGGCCGTCGATGACCGGGGCCTCCCTGCCCTTCAGCGACAGCCGGTAGGCCTTGTAGGCCATCGACAGTCCGCCAAGGTCGCCCAGGTTCTCGCCCAGGGTGAGCCGGCCGTTGAGGCACTTCTTGCCGGAGTCGAGGGGGCAGATCGCGTCATATTGGGCGGCGAGG
This sequence comes from Allosphingosinicella sp., assembly GCA_036386295.1. GTDB lineage: Bacteria > Pseudomonadota > Alphaproteobacteria > Sphingomonadales > Sphingomonadaceae > Allosphingosinicella. The sequence continues at coordinate 21,948 of DASVVX010000169.1, read as the reverse complement.
CGGTCGCCGAGCTTCTTGAAGGTGGCGGCGTCCTCGGGGGTCCACCAGTTCCTGAGCGCCCCGGTGCCGTCGTAGCGCGAGCCGTTGTCGTCGAAGCCGTGGCCGATCTCATGGCCGATGGTGGCGCCGATCGCCCCGTAATTGACCGCCGGGTCGGCCTTCGGGTTGAAATTGGGCGGCTGCAGATAGGCGGCCGGATAGGCCATGTCGTTGGCGGTGGGCATGTAATAGGCGTTCACCGTCTGCGGGGTCATCAGCCACTTGGCGGGATCGACCGGCTTCCTGAGCTCGTCGAGCTGGTCGGCCCAGGACCAGCGGGCGGCGGCGAGGCGGTTGGCGATCGGGTCGCCCGCGGTGACGGCGAGGCCGTCGTAGGTCTTGAACTTGTCGGGATAGCCGATCTTGACCCTCAGCGCGTCGAGCTTCGCCTTGGCGGCGGCCCGGGTCGTCGGAGTCATCCAGGCGAGGTCCTTGAGGTTCTCGGTCATGGCGAGCCTCAGGTTGGCGACGAGCTCCTCCATCGCCGCCTTGCTGGCGGGCGGGAAGTGGCGCTCGACATAGACCTTGCCGACCGCCTCGCCGAGGCTTCCCTCGACCTCGCCGACGGCGCGCTGCCAGCGGTCGCGCTGGCGCTCCCGGCCCTGGAGATACTTGCCGTAGAAGGCGAACTGGGCCTCGTCGATCTCGCTCGGAAGCAGGTCGGCGTTCTGGGAGAGGAGCTGGGCGCTCATCCACGCCTTCCAGGTGTCGAGCGGCGTCGCCATGATCAGGCTCATCATCGCCGGAAGGCCGGTGCCGAGCTTGGCGAGCTGCTCGGGCGTGAGCTTCTGCGAGGCGATCTTCTCCGCGCTCGGCGGCACGTTGACGACGTTGAATCGGTCGGTCGGGAGGATGGAACGCGCGGCGAGGTAGCGCTCGATCGGGAAGGGCCGGGCGAGCGCGACCAGATCGGAATAGCCCATCCGGTTGGTGGTGAGCTCCGGGTTGCGCGACAGCGCCCGGTCCCAGTTCGCCTCCGCCATCTTGCGCTCAAGCGCGTAGACGCTCTCCGCCGCCGAGCGGGGCGAGGCGTGGCCGGCCTTGCCGAGCACGAAGGTGAGGTAGTCGAGATACTTGGAGCGCATCTCGAGGTTGCGCGGATTGTCGACGAGATAATTGTCGCGGTCGGGAAGGCCGAGGCCGCCGATCCCGAAGAAGACGATGTTGCTCTTGGGATCGCCGCGGTCGATGCTGACCCCCTCGCCGATCGGCGCCGGGAAGCCGTCCACCGCCCACAGCGCGGCGAGCTCGTCGTGCGACTTCAGGGCCGCGATCCGGTCGAGATAGGGTTTGGCGGGCGCGAGGCCGGCGCGGTTGATCGCCTCGGTGTCGAGATAGGCCCGGTACATGTCGGCGACCCGCTGCTCCAGGCTCCCCGGCGCATTCCGCCGCGCCGCGAGATCCTCGATGATCGACCGCACGGCCCGCTCGGAGCCGAGGCGAAGGTCGAGCGTGACCCCGTAATAGGGATATTTGGCGGGGATCGGGGTGGCGGCCTTCCACTTGCCGTTCACATAGGCGTCGAAATCGTCGCCGGGCTTCACCGACCGATCGAAATCCGCCGGGTTCACGCCCCAGCCGGGAAAGGTCATCGGCGCGGGGTCTTCCTCCTCGGCCGTGGCGGCGGCTGCGGGCGCGGGCGCAGCCGGCGCGGTCTGCGAAAGGGCCGATCCGGAGAGGGTCAGAGCCAGCAATCCCGCCAACCCGAGCCAAAGCGCAAACCCACGTGCCATAACGATTATCCCCCAAAAACAATTGTAGCCGCCGGTTCTAGCCCGGGAGCGCGGAGGTTGGCTTACCCGCGATTGCGCAAACGGAGGGTCGGCGCCGCGAGCGGCCGACCCAAATAAGTTGAGGAAGTTGAGGGTATCCGAGAGTCGCTCCAAAACCGCCGCGAAAGCGGCCGCCAGCACCCCGGCCAACAGAGGGCTTCGAACGGGGTCGGAACGAGCGACCCGGGAGGTGCGAGGCGGCCATGCCTCGATTGGATCATGAAAGCGACGACAAGGAAGTTCTTTTTTTGTTCTCCGCGCTTCCCCTTCTCGCTGGCGCGTCAATGACGTAAAAGGTGTTTGGACACATAGACGCACAGGTGGACGATGGGTGAGCAAGCTCCTCAGCTTTGCGCGCGATCGGCCTCAGCCGTGAAACGCGGTGGGACGGCTGCCGCCGCCGGGGACGAAGCGCCAGGAGCGGCGGCGGGACGGCGTGCCTTCCTCGTAGACGATCCGCTCGAGGATCAGCGCGCCCGATTTGTCGAGCCGGCCTCGGCTGCCGTCGCGGACTTTGTGCGAGCCGGCCATGATCATCTGAACGCTCCTGGCGCCTTCGGTCCGGCCGACGAAGAAATGCTCGGGAGTGGTGGGGGCCGCGGCGGCGAGGAGGGCAAGAAGCAGCGCCGGGTACACGATCATCTCCAAAGCAGACGCACTTAAACGGAGCGGGCCAGCGACGCCACCTTCGACGATCGCATCCCCCCTTGCCGACTTCGTGCCGAACCTATCGGCAGGTGATCTGCTCGACATGAATATTGAATCCCGCATCCAGAACATAAAGCAGCGGCATGCTGTTTTCGAGGTCGACGATGCTGAAGCCTACCGTCGGCCAATCATCCGGGGCCTTTCCGTCAGCGGGAGTGGTTAGATCGAGACAATAGCCTTTTTATTATTATAGGTCGTGGTGCCTCGATAAACATAATATCCCCATGGCCAGGCGCTATAATGTTGCACCCACGCCACACTCTGCCCAACGCTCAACTGCGGGCGATGATAATCCGGGAAGGCCAGATTGACAGGATTGATCACGAGATCGTTTGCCGTGCCTTCGTATGACCGCAAGAAAGTGTCGCTTGTCTTCCGCGACCCGGCGGGGCCCGTGGCATTGAAGTCGAAGACCTTGCCCTTGTCGCTTATCAGAGCCGTCGAAACACTGGGTCCTTCGGTGACGGTGATCAACAATCGATCCCTCACGCGGCGTATCGACGTCTGTTGCAGGCGTTCGACCCATTCGCGGCTCCGGGTTCGAGTGAGCACTCGATAGGAGCAGTCTCGAACAGGGCGATATGACGGGGCGCGTGGCAGTGAAACCGGCGAAATAACGAGGCCTCGCCGGATTTGGATGTTCTTCTTGCTCATTTTCGCGTTGCCGCCGGCGGGCAGGGGCTTTGCGTGGCCAGGGACGGGCGGCAACGCCGCAAACATGATTGCCAGGCCGAGACGGAGAAGGTCAGTCGCGTTCACGATAGATCACCCCCGACGATTGCCGACATTGGTCGATCGACATCTGATTTTCCTGCCCGGACGGCAGGATACAGGTAATGGCGGGAACCGGCTCCCTATAGGCTTGGCCCGCCGAGTCCGGCGTTTGGAAGGGGGACGAACGTCGAACTTCCGCGGTTCCGGGAACGGAGCTTGGCTCAGCCACCTCGGAGGCCATGCGCTGACTTTCGCTCTCGGACACCCGCCCCAGCGCCGCCGGCGGTCGCAGGTCACCCAGAGCCTCGAGCCATTCCCGATAAACCCAGCTCAGGCACCCGGGGATGGAGCCGCTTCCGCCGCAGCGATCCCACTCCCTGCTCCACCGGTCATTGATACGTCGCAGCTCGTCCGCATCGGCATAAGCGGAAACCCGCCGCGACAGATCCGCAAGCTCGCGGTCCTGCGCCGCGAGCGCCTCATCGCTGCAGATGGCCCTTTGCTCCCAACTGAGATCACCGACACAGGGGAAGCTGGGATTGGCATGATAGGGCGGCGAGTAAGGCTCGCTACGGGTATAGCGTTCCGGCCGCGAGGCCGGGCTTGACCGCTCCGATCGTGACGGACTGACAATGCTGCTCGCGCATGATGCGATCTCCGAGATCATCCCCAGGAAGAAGAGCGCCCCGATCCCCCACGCGGCGATCGCGCCGATCTGGATCGGGGTTTCGGCGGAGGTCGAATAATCATCGCACGGTACCCGAATCGGTGGATGGACGCGCCAAGTTGCATCTGGAGCGGGAGGCGGCGGCGGGGATCTTGGCACGGCGGGCGGCGGTGGTGGAGGGGGCGAAACTCCTCCCCGGGCCGTGAAGGGCGATGGCGGCGGTGGTGCAGGACGCGGTGAGTAGGCAGCCCAGCCTTGAGGCCAGCCTTGCGTCGGCGGCGGCGGCGGCGGCGGGGCCATTCGCGGCGGCGGTGGCGGTACTCGTGGTGGCGGCGGTGGCGGTGGCGGCGAGCGGGGTGGCGGGCGCTTTGGAGTGACGCGAGCCGGTGCCGTAAAATCGTCGTCATCCGCAAGATAGCGCGCCAAGGCCGTTACCTGGGATTGCGATAAGGGCGCACAGGACGATCGCGCATCTTCGGTAACGGCAAGTTTGATAAATGCACTGCAGTTAGTCACGTGTTCATCAAGGCCCGAGGAGCCGTATTCGAACCTCGGCTATCCGGCCCAGATAAACCTAGGAACAATACAGTTACTTGGAATATCCAGCTTTATTTTCAATATTCGTTTAATCTGATTGCATTGCCTGTCATGATTATCCCAGAAGCCGGTACCCTGATTGCCAGCATCCTGGATATCTAACCCGTTCAGTTGGAACGGGTGGGCGGGTCGGACCCTCACTAACCCTTGGTGAGACTTGATCTCAACAACGTAGATCAAGCGATCCGCTATGACGATCGCATCAATTTCTTTGCAGGAATATTTTTTCTCGCCCTCCCTGGCGCGCCTGGGCGGAATCAAGCCAACGGTGACCCAATGACCGGGCAATTCGCGACTGAGTTGCGCGAGCACGTCGTCCTCTGCGTGCTCGCCAGGTTTTCTAGCTTTTCTGAGGCTGCCACGTAACAGCGCCAATGACCGCTCCCAAATCGATCAGCATCGTCGCATCCGCCGGGTGTTCTTGCAAGCTCATCCGGATAGGTGGACAGTTCTCGGAAGCGGCGCGGTTCAAACCAGCCACGTCCGCTTCACCGCCGGTCCAATTAAGGCCCGCTAACAGAGGATGCGGGTCCTTCGACAGGCTCAGGATGATCGGGCCCTTTGTGGCCAATCCCTTTGAACCAGCGTCGCGCTAGACCAAGCGGGATTGCTTGACCGCGGCCTCTATGAACGATGCGAACAACGGGTGCGGATCAAAGGGTTTGGATTTCAGCTCCGGGTGGAACTGGACCCCGACGAACCAGGGATGGTCCGGCCGCTCGACGATCTCCGGCAGCGCCCCGTCCGGGCTCATGCCCGTGAACAGCAGCCCCTCCTGCTCGAGCGCGGCCTTGTAGTGGATGTTGACCTCGTAGCGGTGGCGGTGGCGTTCGCTGATGCGCTCGGCGCCGTAGATGCTCCTCACGTGGCTGTTGCCCGCCAGGACCGCCTCGTAGGCGCCGAGGCGCATGGTGCCGCCGAGATTGCCTTCCGCCTCGCGTTTCTGGAGGCCCTCGGCGCTCATCCATTCGGTGATGAGGCCGACGACGGGCTCTTCGGCTTCGCCGAATTCGGTCGAGGTGGCGCCTTCGATTCCGGCGAGGTTCCTCGCCGCCTCGATGCAGGCCATCTGCATTCCGAGGCAGATGCCGAAGAAGGGGACCTTTCGCTCCCTGGCGAAGTGCACCGAGGCGATCTTGCCCTCCGAGCCGCGTTCGCCGAAGCCGCCGGGGACGAGGATCCCGTGCAAAGGCTCGAGCTGGGCGGGGATGTCGGCTTCGGGGTGCTCGAAGAGCTCGGCGTCGAGCCATTCGATCCTCACCTTGACGCGGTTGGCGAGGCCGCCGTGGACGAGCGCCTCGGTCAGGCTCTTGTAGGCGTCCTGGAGGCCGACATATTTGCCGACCACGCCGATCGTCACCTCGCCCTCGGGGTTGAGGAGGCGGTCCATGACGTCGTCCCAGCGGGCGAGGCGCGGCTCGGGGGCGTCGGCGAGGCCGAAGGCGCGGAGCACCTCGGCGTCGAGGCCGGCCTCGTGATACTGGGCGGGGACGGCGTAGATCGACTTGGCGTCGAGCGCGGGGATGACCGCTTCCTTGCGGACGTTGCAGAACAAGGCGATCTTGGCCCGGTCGCTGTCCGGGAGCGGGTGCTCGGTCCGGCAGACGATGATCTCGGGCTGGATTCCGAGGCTGGTCAGCTCGCGGACGCTGTGCTGGGTGGGCTTGGTCTTGAGCTCGCCGGCGGCGGCGATGTAGGGCACCAGGGTGGTGTGGATCGAGAGGCACTGGCCGCGCCCGCCCTCGCCATTGGCGCAATCGTTCCTGAACTGGCGGATCGCCTCGATGAAGGGGAGCGATTCGATGTCGCCGACGGTTCCGCCGATCTCGCAGATTAGGAAGTCGAGATCGGGCTCGAGGTCGGCGGCGATGAACTCCTTGATCGCGTTGGTGACGTGGGGGACGACCTGGACGGTGGCGCCGAGATAGTCGCCGCGCCGCTCCCTGGCGATGATGCCCTGGTAGATCCGCCCCGAGGTGACGTTGTCGGCCTGGCGGGCGGGGACTCCGGTGAAGCGCTCGTAATGGCCGAGGTCGAGGTCGGTCTCGGCGCCGTCGTCGGTGACGTAGACCTCGCCATGCTGGTAGGGCGACATCGTTCCGGGATCGACGTTGAGATAGGGGTCGAGCTTGCGGATCCTGACCTTGTAGCCGCGCGCCTGGAGGAGGGCGGCGAGGGCGGCGGCCATCAGCCCCTTGCCGAGCGAGGAGACCACGCCGCCGGTGATGAAAATGAACCGCGCCATGGGAATCACCGGATAGAGATTGGGGGGCGGTCGGGGCAAGGGCGCGAATCGCATTATTTCGTCATCCCGGCGCAGGATCGTCGCCCCAGCGCAGGCCGGGGCCCCGCGGGGTGAAGAACTCGGCGCTTTTCACCCGCCGGCGCGTGGAAGCGGGGACACGTACCGGTACCTGTCCCTGGTTCCAGGGGACAGGTACCGGTACGTGTCCCCCTTCCTGCGCGGGCGGGGTGACGCTGGCTTTGCGCCCGGCTAAGGCAAGCGTCATGCGGGTGGCGATCGTCGGGGCGGGTTATTCGGGGACGGTCGCGGCCGCGGAGGTCGCCCGCGCTTCGCCCGGGGCCGAGATCTTCCTGATCGAGAAGAGCGGGCGATTCGCCGCCGGCGCGGCCTATTCGACGACTTCGCCCGGGCATCTGCTCAACGTCCGGGCGCGCAACATGAGCGCGCTCGCCGGCGAGCCGGACCATTTCGCCCGATGGGCGGCGGCCCGGGGCCACGACCCCGACGACTATGTCCCGCGCCGCGAATTCCACCTCTACCTGGCCGAGCTGCTCGACTCGGTGCCGGATGTGACCCGGGTGACCGGGGAGGCGGTCGCAATCGAGGCGAAGGCGGTGGCGCTGGCTTCAGGCGAGCGGATCGGCTGCGACGCCGTCATCCTCGCCGGCGGCAATCACCCCTCCCGCCTCCCCTCGCTCTTCGGCTCGCTGGCGATCGACGATCCGTGGAGCGCCGAGGGCCGAGCCGCGGTGGCCCGGGCGGCGCAAGGCGGCGGCGAGCTGCTCCTGGTCGGCACCGGCCTCACCATGGTCGACATGGCGGTCAGCCTCGAGGAAGCCGGGTTCGGCGGGCGGATCATCGCCGTGTCGAGGCGCGGGCTGGTGCCCCGGCCGCACGTCGCGCCGCCGGTCGCGCCGTTCGAGCGGAGGCCGCCGGAGCGGCTCCGCGACCTCGTCCGCGAGGTTCGCGGGATATCGCCGTGGCGGGCCTCGGTGGACGGGCTGAGGCCGTACAGCGCGGCCTTGTGGCGGGGCCTCGGCGAGGCCGAGCAGGGCCGCTTCCTGCGCCACCTGCGGCCCTGGTGGGACGTCCACCGCCACCGAATCGCTCCGGCGGTGGCGGCGCGGATCCAGGCGATGCGCGACGACGACCGGCTCGAGGTGATGGCGGGCCGGATCGCCGCGGTCGACGGCTCGGCGGTGACGATCGCCCGGCGAGGCGGCGGCGGCGAGCTTCGCCGAAGCTTCGCCGCGGCGGTCAACTGCACCGGACCGCAAGGCGACATCGGCCGGGTCGAGGATCCACTGGTCCGCCAGCTCATCGCCAGCGGCCGGGCACGGCCGGACCGGCTCGGCCTCGGGCTCGAGGTCGACTTGGGCTCTCGGGTCGTCGGCGCCGGTCCCTCGCCCGCCCTCTATGCGATCGGCCCGCTCAGCAAGGGCGCCTTCTGGGAGATCGTCGCGGTGCCCGACATCCGCGGCCAGGCCGCGGCGGTGGCGCGGGCGATCCTTCGATACGGGTCTTCGCCAGGCTCAGCCCCTACTCAGGAAGAGCGGTTCGAATGAGTCTCCATCGCTCATCCTGAGTGCCGGTGAGCCTGTCGAACCGGCGTATCGAAGGACGGGAAACATTATTGCGCCAGCGGCACCGCTCCGTTGCCCTCGGCCGGGGCCTTGGCCGGGGCCTGGGCGGCCGCTCCGGCGAGGGGATCGGCGACCGGGGGGGCGGTCCGGGTCAGCGGGGCCCCGGCGGGCGCCTGCTTCGACAGCGACGGATCGATCCGGGTCGGCGCCCGCTCGATCGAGGCGAGGCCGGCGAGCGTGATCGACAGGACGACGAAGACCGTCGCCAGGATCGACGTCGCCCGGGTCAGGAAATCGGCCGCGCCGCGAGCCGACATCAGGCCCGACGGGCTTCCGCCGACTCCGAGCCCGCCGCCCTCCGAACGCTGCATCAGGATCACAGCGACCATCGAAGCGGCGACCAGCGACTGGAGAATCAGGAGGAAGGTGAACATGGCGTCGGGGCTTTCATCTGCGGTGCGTCATCCCGGCGAAGGCCGGGATCCCAGGGAGAAACAAGCGCCGAGCCTTTCACCCCCTGGGGCCCCGGCCTTCGCCGGGGTGACGGGGTTGAGCGCGACTTAGTGGATCGGCCGCCGCGCTTCAACTCCTCGCGGCCGCCTCCACGATCGGGACGAACTGGGCGGCGCTGAGGCTGGCTCCGCCGACCAGGGCGCCGTCGACATTCTCGACCGCGAAGAGCGAGGCGGCGTTGGCGGCGTTGACCGAGCCGCCGTAGAGGATCCGGATGCGCTCGCCGGCCTCGCCGAAGCGGCCGGCCAGGGTCCGGCGGATATGTTCGTGCATCTCGGCGACGTCGGCGGGGGTGGAGGTGCGGCCGGTGCCGATCGCCCAGATCGGCTCGTAGGCGACGACCAGCTCGGCCTCCTGGCGGAGGTCCGGAAGCGAGCCGGCGAGCTGGGCCGAGACCCGATCGGGCGCCTGCCCCGCTTCGCGCTCGGCCTCGCTCTCGCCGACGCAGACGATGGCCTGGAGCTTGTGGCCGAGCGCCGCCTCGGCCTTGGCCCGGACTATGTCGTCGGTCTCGCCCTGGTCGGCTCGGCGCTCCGAATGGCCGACGATGACGAGGCGCGCGCCGGCCTCGGCCAGCATCGCCGCCGAGACGTTGCCGGTATGCGCTCCGCTTTCCTTGGGGTGACAGTCCTGCGCGCCGATCGCGAGGCCGCCCGAGCGGGCGACCGCCGCAGCGATCAGGGTGAAGGGCGGGCAGACCGCGACGTCGACCCCCGCCGCCGCCCTCGCCGCGGCGGCGATCGGGCCGAGCTCGGCGAGCGCGGCGAGGCTCCCGTTCATCTTCCAGTTGCCGGCGACGAGCTTGCGGCGGACGTGCATGAGCCTCCCCTTTCAAGGTTCGGCCGCCTAGCAACCGCGACGGGGCGTGCCAAGCTTGCCCGCGCCGGGCGGCGCTTCTATGACCCGCCTCACCGACTTCCCCCACCGGCAGGATTACCAGCCCGATGCTCTCCTCTTTCCGCCGCGGCCTCATGGCGAAGCTCATGCTGGGCGTCCTCTTCCTCACCCTGGTCGCGATGGTCATCACCGGCTTCGGCACCGGCGGCGGCGGCCTCGGCGATCTCGGCGGGCTGCGCAGCGGCACCGTGGCCAGCGTCGGCGGCGAGAAGCTCACCACCGAGCGCCTCCGCGACGAGACGCAGCGCCAGTTCGAGCGCCTGCGCCGCGAGCAGCCCGAGCTCGACATGGCGGCGTTCCTGCGCCGCGGCTCGATCGAGGAGGTGCTCGACCAGCTGATCGACCTGACCGCGATCACCGTCTTCGGCCGCGAGCAGGGTCTCGGCGTGTCGCGGGCGATGATCGACCGGGACATCGCCGCGGTCCCCGCCTTCCAGGGCCTGACCGGCCAGTTCGACGACGCCACCTTCCGCCGGGTCCTCGCGCAGGAGCGGCTGACCGAGCAGCAGCTGCGCGACGACCTCGAGGCCCGGCTGATCCAGCGCCAGCTGGTGCTCCCGATCGCCGGCTCGGCCTTCGTCCCCAACGCGATCGCGCAGCAATATGCCTCGCTCCTGCTCGAGCAGCGCAGCGGCGTCGTCGGAGCGGTGCCGTCCGCGGCGATGGGAACCGGCGCGGAGCCCACCGAGGCCGAGCTCACGGCCTTCTACCGGACCAGCCAGGCCCGCTACACCATCCCCGAGCGGCGGGTACTGCGCTACGCCCTGTTCGGCCCCGAGCAGGTCGCCGCCGCGAGCCAGGCGACCGACGCCGAGATCCAGGCCGCCTACAGCCGCAACCCGGCCTATGCGGCTCGCGAGACTCGGAGCCTTTCGCAGGTCGTGCTCCAGAACGAGGCGGCGGCCAGGGCCTTCGCCCAGAAGGTCGCCGCCGGCACCGCCTTCGCCGCGGCGGCGCTTCAGGCGGGCTTCAGCCCGGCCGACACCGCGCTCGGGATCAACAGCCGCGAGGCGCTCGCCGCCAAGAGCTCGCCCCAGGTCGCCGCCGCCGCGTTCGGCGCCGCCAGGGGCGCGACGGTCGGGCCGATCCGCTCGCCGTTCGGCTGGCACGTGATCCGGATCGACGACGTCATCGTCAGCGCCGCCCGGCCGCTGGCGGCGGTGCGCGGCGAGATCGCCGCCCAGATCCAGCAGCGCAAGGCGGCCGACGCGGTCAGCGACCTCGCGGCCAGGATCGAGGAGGCGATCGGCGACGGCTCAAGCTTCGAGGAGATCGTCGCCGCCCAGAAGCTGGCGATCGTCGAGACGCCGCCGGTCACCCTCCGCGGCGCGGCGCCCGACAATGCCGGCTGGAAGGCGCCGGCCGAGCTCCAGCCGCTGCTCGAAGGCGCCTTCGCGGTCGAGCCGGGCGACGACCCGGCGGTCGAGACGGTCCAGGAGAATCAGCGCTACGCGCTCGTCTCCGTCGCCCGGGCGATCCCGGCGGCGGCGCCCCCGCTCGCCCAGATCCGCGACCGGGTGAAAGCCGATCTGATCGCCCGCCGGGCGTCGGAGCGGGCGCGAGCGGTCGCCACCGCGATCGTCGCCAAGATCAACGCCGGAACCGCGCCGGCTTTGGCCTTCGCCCAGGCGGGCGTGAAGCTTCCGCCGGTCCAGCCGCTCACCGCCACCCGCCGCGACATCGCCCGCCAGAACGCGCAGGTGCCGCCGCCGATGGCGATGATGTTCTCGCTCCCGCGCCGCAAGGCGCGGCTGCTTCCGGCTCCGGACGGGCGCGGCTGGTTCGTCGTCTATCTCGAGCGGATCGTGCCCGGCGACGCCCGCAGGGAGCCCGGCCTCGCCGAGGCGGTGCGCGGCCAGTTCGCCCAGATCCTCGGCGACGAATATGCCCAGCAGTTCACGAGCGCGATCCGTTCGAGCCTGAAGGTCGACCGCAACGACGGGGCGGTGCGCAAGCTCCGGAGCGAGCTCACCGCCGCGCCGACGCAATAAAGGGGGCGGGTTTGCAGGCGGGCCCCCGGATCCTCGTCCTCGACAATTACGACAGCTTCACCTGGAACATCGTCCATTACCTGCGCGAGGCGGGGGCCGAGGTGCGGGTCGAGCGCAACGATTCGATCACCGCCGCCGAGGCGCTGGCGAGCGGGGCGGACGGATTCCTCGTCTCGCCGGGGCCGGGCCGGCCCGAGCAGGCCGGCGAGTCGCTGGCGCTGGTCGCGGCCTGCGCCGCCGCGGGCCGGCCGCTGCTCGGAATCTGCCTCGGCCACCAGGCGATCGCGATCCATTTCGGCGGCGAGGTCGTCGGCGCCGGCCAGGTCATGCACGGCAAGACCTGCGCGGTGCGCCACGACGGCTCCGGCCTGTTCGAGGGAATCCCCTCCCCCTTTTCCGCCGCCCGCTATCATTCGCTGACGGTGGCGCCGGCGAGCGTGCCCGGCTGCCTCGCGGTCAATGCCGAGGGGGAGGACTCGACCGTCCAGGGACTTCGCCACCGGACCCTGCCGATCCACGGCGTGCAATTCCATCCCGAGAGCGTGGCCAGCGAGCAAGGCCATGAATTGATGGCGAATTTCGCCAGAGTCGCGGCCTGTTCCGCACCCGCTTGACAATCCCCTGAACGTTCCCTACACGTTCCTTATACGTACCTTAAGGGGACAGCGACATGCTGACGCGCAAGCAAAGTGAGCTACTCACCTACATCCAGGCCCGGCTCGCCGAAAGCGGCATTTCGCCGTCTTTCGAGGAGATGAAGGAGGCGCTTCAGCTCAAGTCGAAGTCGGGCGTTCACCGGCTGATCTCGGCGCTGGAGGAGCGCGGCTTCATCCGCCGGCTGCCCAACCGGGCGCGGGCCCTCGAGATCCTGCGCATGCCGGACGGCCAGGCGGGAGCGGCTTCGCCGCCCAAGGCCCCGGCCTCCTCGCCGGCGGCGGCCAACGACGTCATCGACCTTCCGCTTCACGGCCGGATCGCGGCCGGGATGCCGATCGAGGCCCTGGAGGGGCAGACCACCCTGCCCGTTCCCGCCGCGCTGCTCGGCCCCGGCGAGCATTATGCGCTCGAGGTGGCCGGCGATTCGATGGTTGACGAGGGCATTCTCGACGGCGACTACGCCCTCATCCGGAAGACCGACACGGCCCGCGACGGCGAGATCGTGGTCGCCCTGATCGACGACAACGAGGCGACCTTGAAGACCTACCGCAAGGAAGGCCAGATGGTCCGGCTCGACCCGGCCAACCGCCGCTACGATCCGCAGCGCTACCGGCCCGAGCAGGTCCGCATCCAGGGCCGGCTGTCGGGGCTTCTGCGGAGGTATTGACGCTGACGTCCCTCTCCCTGCAGGGGAGAGGGGCAGCCGCGAAGCGGCAGGGTGAGGGCCCGTGATTCCGGCTCGGTATGCCCTCACCCTCCCAAGCTTCGCTTGGGCCCCTCCCTCTCCCCTCCAGGGAGAGGGAATCAAGGAGCATCACCATGGCGCGGTTCAACTATGTCGAGCTTCCGGTCGGCGACATCGGCGCCGCCAGGGCCTTTTACGAAGCCGCCTTCGGCTGGAGCCTGACCGGCTTCGGCCCGACCTACGCGGCGACTCTGACCGGCGACACCGACCTCGGCCTTCAGGCCGACCCAGCCGAGGCGACGAAGGCGCCGCTGCCGGTGATCGACGTCCCCGACCTCGAAGCCGCGCTTGCCGCAGTCGAGGCCGCCGGCGGCCGGATCGTCCGGCCGATCTTCGCCTTCCCCGGCGGCCGCCGCTTCCACTTCCTCGACCCGGCCGGAAACGAGCTTGCCGCGGTGACGGCGGAGCATTGAGCGATCGGGTCGGCCGGCAAGCCCGCCGGCCCACGCTCCCACGTCACCCTGAACTTGTTTCAGGGTCCAGTCCTCCACCCGCGAGGCGCTTCCACTCTGGATGCTGAAACAAGTTCAGCATGACGGCTTCAGGTCCGCCCGGCATCGACTCGCAGGCGCCGCCGCGGTTGCAATCCGCCGCCGCCGCCCCTAGAGGACCGCTTCGCCGCAAGGCCATGGACGCATAGCTCAGTTGGTAGAGCAGCTGACTCTTAATCAGCGGGTCCCAGGTTCGAGCCCTGGTGCGTCCACCACCTTTCTCTATAAAAACCTTGTACTTAGACGGGCACCATACCCGGCCCCCCGGCCAAGTGGAACCTGGAATCTGCTATAGGTTCCGTATAGGTTCCACCTAGTGCCGAGGCCCCTGGAAGTGGGACAAAAATCTACCGCCTCCTTTCCTATCCCGCCCACCGGTCGCCTCGGCGAGCGAACCCGCTCGCAGCAACAAGCTAACCATGACCGTAGGATAAGCTTAAAAGGACCGTGAGCCGCGGACTGAAAGCGCCACGGCAATAGACCGCAGATACCGAGTCCTATGCCCACCCCCCCTCGCAGGTCCTGCGCCGGTCCGCAGCCCACTTGGCGGTAAAGACGGAGGCAAGCCATATCGGATGACATACCTGACAGCGTGACGGTTAAGATCTTCGTCGACGGCCATGTCGACGACCTTTACGCTCTGACACTGCTGTTCCGGGAGGGAGCGCACCCGCAGCTGCACGCCGTTACCTAGCTGAAGGGAGAGAAAGAAGGTCCCTTGGACCGCGTTACCGACGCTACCGACCGCCAGACCTTCGTGACCGGCGCAGGGTGCCTGCCACTGCTCGAGCACATGCATCCGACGAGCGCCGGCTGGGTTGCGCGGGAAATTATCGCGCCGCTAAACGAATCGCCGGTGCGACGGCAGCCTGCGTCGAACCGGCGCCGGCACCGCAGGGCGCCGCTCGAAGATTTTGGTCGCCTACTTCAGCCGTTCAAGGAATACGCGGGTGATCGCCGGAACGCTGCAGCGCGCGCTCGGCGCTGACCTTTTCGAAATCCGTCCGGCAAGACTTATCCGGAGGATTACGAGCAAACGGTCGAGCAGGCGCGGCAGGAGCGTGACCGCGGCTATGAGCCACCTCTCCAGGCGAGGGTTCCGGACATTCGAGCCTACGACACCATCTTGCTGGGTCACCCAATCGGGGGCGAGACCGCGCCCCCGTGATCCGCTCCTTCCTCAAGGCCCACGACCTTTCGGGAAAGACGTTGCGGCCCGTTCATCACGCACGGCGGCTATGGCCTCGGCAGCAGCCTCGCGGTCCTCACCTCACACGCCCCGAATGCGCGGATCGAAGAGCCGTTCTCCATGGAAGCCGACCAAGAGCAGCGTACACTCGATCAGGTCCGCACTGGCTTGGTCGGATCCGTGTCAGATAGACGCATCTAAGTCGTCAGCCTAATATCCTATTATTGGATCTTACCCTCAAACCCGAACGGCAGCAGCTCCTGCTGTCGAACGCGGACGAGGTAGATGCAATTTGCGTCGAGGCTCAGGCCGCAGCTCTCGCAGCATTGAGAAACGCGGGACACATTCCAGCTTGACCATCTTGATGGTGATGGCGGTCGTTACAGCATTGCCTTGATTTCAAACGCGCAGTTTTCGACGGCATCGTGGCCCTCGCCGGCGACCCATATTGATGCCATTGCACCACCAGATATCTGATTATCATAGGCAGTCAGGACAAAAACGGCTGCGTCCCCCAAGCATTTACGGACAAGCGCGCGCCCCATCTCCAGAATTGCTCTTGGGTCGAAACCTGATGTCGGCAGAGCGTCTAGAGTCACGACCGTGTAGTGATCTTCCCAGTCCGACCCGAATAGGTGATCCGCAATGCATATCGGCACCGTCCCGCCTGTATGCCGCACGTTAGACTCAGTCACATAGACCTCGCGTCCGTTGACAAGAAAGTCCACGTCGAACCAATCAGAATAGCCTAGGTCAGCTAGGAACGCGGCAGTCCGTTCTACGAATGCCTCCATCGGCCCCTTGAATTCGGCTGCCTGGAGCAGCGCATCCTTTCCGTAGATTGTGCCTGTGCACCGAAAGCCGTCCATTACCATGCGGCCGGACCGTGCCCGGCCTTTCGCAAGATCTGGTCCCGGGCGCCAGTCAAAGCTAGGCGACAGGTTTGTGTCAGGTGACCCAATCAGCGGCTCTACAATCCAATATCTGGCCCCCGAGTCTCCTGCCCCCTCTTCCAGGAAATCACGCAACGCCGCTTCGTCAAACGTATCGGCGTTAATCTGAACGGTCCCCTTTCCTCCCCATGTCAAACCGGGCTTCACCACCACCGATGTCCATGCATCCAGGAGATCCCGGACCTCTGCTGCTCCACGCTCTCCACGAGCGATAACTGCTGCCGGGTGAACACGGACGCTCGAGCCGTGTTGAGCCGAGGAATGTAGTAAGGCCCGATTGGCGGCTTTTCCGTCGAGCAAACCCACCAAAGGCCAAACATCAGCGGATTTTTCGGCCACGGTCAGCTCACGCTCCAGCGCTGCGGACTCGCGCGTCGGCCCCCACGACACCAATCTCTGAAATGACGACATTTTCAATTGTGCCACGCACGCCGGGTCATTTAACGCATCGAAACACAGGTATCCCGTTCCCGGCTGACAGATCAAAAAATCAGGCGAATAGCCCAGCACCTCACCCCAATGTGCCAGAAGCACGGGATGGAGCGACGTATGAAGCAAGACAACGGGCTCGTCCCACGTAATGCCGTAGAGCGCAAACGAGATTTGACTAAACAATTGAGCGTGGGACGCTTGCCCTGCGCCGTCACGATGACGGCGATTGAACTCATAAACATTGGGGACAATCAGCCTTCCAGCGCCATGCTTGGCTTCCCGTTCCACCGAGTCGTCAGCCATCCTTGCCCCCCATGCCCCGTCAGACTATTCTCTCGAATGGACGCGCGCGCAAGGAGCAGTAATGTCAAACGAATCCGCGGCTGCTAACATCCTCAAATCAAACCGATACCTTACCTTGGCGACGGTAGGCAGCGACGGGCCCTGGGCTTCGCCGCTGGCCTACACGATTGAGCCTGACTCATCTCTGGTCTTCTATTCGGCCCGAGACTCACGTCACTGCGAGAATATATCCCATAACCCTCAGGTGAGCGGCGCGGTTTTCGATTCGCGCGAGCCCTCCGACACTGCGGATGGCGTTCAATTCGTCGGCACTGTTGAGGAAGTTAGCGATGCTGATCTCGCCCGTGTGATGGAACGTTATTTCCGCCTTTCGTTCCCCGATCCGGAAGTCCGAGCCCGCTGGAACCGCCCGGAGGGAGATTTCAAAGGACAGGCCCCTCAACGGTATTACCGGATTAAGATTGATCGCATCTACAAACCTGATCCCACCTCAACGCTCGTCGACCGCCGCGTCGAGATCGATTTTAATACCGTACACGCGCTGCTCTCAAACTCGTAGGTTGGCGCCTTGAAGCACGATCTGACGAAAGCCGAGCTTCGAGACATTTTAGTCGAGCGTGACAGCATCGAAAAGGATGACTTTTTTGTTCTGAAACTCCACGTCGTGCCTAACGAGAATCTGACCTTAGAAGAAGCAGCAGTTCGGATACTTCTCATCCTCACAGGGCGGACCATGATCCGCTTGCCTTATGAGACTCCTGACATCCGGAAACGTAGCAACGGACACATCCTCGGGCTCGATGTACAGGCAAAGACGGTGGAGATCGCTCTGCCGCGGCAGCTGTGCTCAGCTCAAGAAGGCCTGACGCATCTCTTCACCCTCCTGTGCTCGGCCGCTGAGTATAACTATACGCGCGAGTTTTGGGTCGACAACATCGACTTTCCCACCCCATTCGTCAGCGCCTACCCCGGGCCGCGCTTCGGCATAGCCGGATTACGTCACCAATTCGGACCGAGCGCGCAGAGCAGGCCCCTGATTGGCATCATCTTCAAGCCGCGGGCCGGCGTGCCGCTAGCGAGAATCCTTCCCCTGCTTCGAGAAGCCCTGATCGGGGGTTGCGATTTCATTGCGGACGATCTTCTCCTTGTGGATCGCGAGGGCGAGGCACCGTTCGCTGAACGCGTGCAAGCGGTGACCCGCATGATTCGGGAACTTTCCACTGATCTGGGGACACCAAAGGGATATTTCGTCAATATCGGAACCGATGTCTGGAAAGCCGCTAAGCTTGCAGATCAAGCGATTGCCTTCGGCGCAAGCGGATTGGTCTTGAATGGCTTCACAATGGGCTTCGGCTCTATGGCTGAACTGATAGACCACGTCGATGGTCGCGTTCCCACAATTACCGCCAATATGGGTGGCGGAATTCTCACGCGCCCTCGCCTACTGACAGAGCCAGGCAAGCCGACGGGCGTTTCCGAAACCGTAATTTCAAAGTTCAGCAGGATTGCCGGTGCCGACGCCGTCCACGCCGGCACGTCTGCATCGGAATGCTACGGGGGCGATGCGTGGGGTCCCGCGACGCGCGCGTTGCGTAGCCCATTTTTCACTCTGAAGCCGGTCTTCGCCGTTGCCGAAGGAGACTTGAACATCGCGAATCTCTGGGAGAATATTCGCTCACTCGGCCGGGATGTCATTCTCGAGCCAACAAGCGGCATATTAGCGGCGCCTGGCGGGCCTCGGCAGGCAGCGGCCATCTTCCGTGCGCTCGCGGCGCGCCTCTCCGACGACATGAGCGAGGAAGAGGCGGCAAAAACGATTGATGCGTTCGCGCAGGAGAACAGAGCTCTGAAGGTTGCCGCGATGCTCGATCATTTCGGCTATATCCGGCCTGGGAAGTGATATGCTGACGGAAACCAAAGACCTGCTGAACTTCGCAGCCACCACGTCCGCGGCGGTCCTGGCCATAGCCTTGACAATTATGGCTCTCGTCCCCCTCGTTATTCAGCTCCTCTCGGACAAGGTACGCACGCATTTTGCAGCAGCTCAAGCAAAGCGGCGCATCGCGCAGGCGCTCACCTTACTCGCGATTTCGTCCGCTATCCTGTTGGCAAACCTCGTACTAGTGACGGTGTCCGCGATTTGGTGCGCAATCCAACCCGCAGTGTCCGTCGTATCGTTGGCTATACTTTTGGTCGCCCTAGGCACATTCGCGGCTGCCTTCGCAGTAGCCTTGCTGGTCGTATGGAAGGCATCTCAGCTTTGAATGGTCGGCAGGACACTAGGCTGTCCTGCAGATTCAAGGGAATTTTGTTTGACCTCGACGGCGTCCTGGAGTCGGACGAAGGAGTCGTTGAGGGCGCATTCGCTCTCATCGGTGATACCCGCGCGAGTGGAACTCCCTTCGTCATCGTCACGAATGACATTCGACAGGTCGCATATGATCGGATGGCCCTGCTTACGGAAGCTGGAATCCGCGTGGATCCCGCCCAATGGCTCACTCCTTACGATGTCGTTCGCGATGCGCTCGCTAGCCTAGGCTGCAATTCGCCTCATTTCTTCGGCGCGCCGGTGCCTGAGAAGCACGGCTGGCTAAGCGGATCGCGGGCACGCCCAGACGCCATAATCCTCGGGGACGTGCGCGCTGCCGAAGAGGCCTTCGACCACTGCTTATCCTTGTCGGCAGAAGGTATTCCCCTTCTGGCCCTTCAAAAAAATCCTCGAATGTTCGAGAATGGTCAGTTGGTCATGGACATCGGCAGCTACATAGACGCCTGGGAGACGAAGCTTGGCCGCCGCGCCCTCGTCGTCGGTAAACCGGCACCAGCACTTTATCGCACAGCTCTGAGAAGGCTTGGCTGTGATGCCCGAGACGCCGTGATGGTCAGCGACAGCTATCAAAATGATCTTTCCGGCGCTTTGCGCCTTGGCATCGCCGGTATCCTCGTGAGCCAGTATTCGACTCCCGAAGAGATCGCTGCCGCGCAAAAACATTGCCATGTCGTCAATGATCTGACTCAGCTCCGATCGCTGCTGTTCGAATGAAAGCGAAAATCCCGCTTCGTATTACCGAGTCCGTTCCGGAGACGGAGTTTGACGTTATCATCGTGGGTGCGGGTCTCTCTGGACTGACAAGCGCATACTCGGCGGCACGCGCAAACCCTGCCTGCCGCATATTGCTACTTGAAGCAGGCCCATTAGGGCCCGTGAGACATCTGGACAGCGCAGACGGCCCCGACACTGCCTTTGCCCGGTGGTGCGTGCAAACCTGTGATTCCTATGCCCACCCACCGTCGGAGCAAGGCGGCGAGTGGGCCGGGATCGGCAGGCGTGTCGTCGGCGGTCGCGGGCTATATTGGGGCGGGGTCCTCTGCAGGATTAACCCCGCTGAATTCGACGGCGATGCAGTTGCTAAGGCATGGTTGGAGCGGCAAGGCCTCGACGAAACGGGGACGGGTTATACCGACGTCATCAATCGACTCTCCGCCCTCGAATTTTATTGGCCGGGCGGACGGCGCTTTCCCGCCTCTACTGGTCGTCGCTCGTTCGCATCGATTGATCGGGCCGCCAGCCGATCAGGTGGCAATCCAACCTTTTCTCCACTCGAATACTTTCGCCTGACAACGCACAACGCGGTGAACCTCAGCCTTCTCTACAACCGCGAGGTGGAATCGATCGACCCGGCTTGCGACGGCTTTACCGTGCAGCACAAAGATGCCGCCGGACGTACTCGCACACGGGGTCGGTCCATCATACTGGCCGCTGGCCTCCCCGAAAACTGTCGCCTTCTAGAAACATGGCACAGAACCCGCGGAATCTATCACTTCACAGATCATCTGGTCGCCGGAGTGGCCTGCTTCGTTCCTGCTGCCTCTAGGGTGGCCAGATTGCTGGCCAGCGCCGGACAAGAAATCTATTACGAAGATCGAGCTGCCGCCGAGGGGTTCAACCTCTTCCTCACTGCGACGGGTCACGCGGACGGTTGGGTCCTCGATCTTTGGGGCATGGGCGAGAAGGATCCGGGACGCCCGCTCGAGCTGACCACCGATGGCCGCCACGTCACAATCAAGGGCGAGAAAAGTGCGGTCGACGAGGCCAAGGAACTCGCGATGCAAAGCGCGTCCCTACAGGTCCTTAACGAACTGTCGGCTGAGTACGGAGAAGGTCTGGTTATGACACCTCCGAAGGCGATCTCAACCAAGTCCGCGATGCGAAAAATCCACTTCGAGAGCCACCACACGGGCCTCGCCCTGGCGTACAGTTCAGAGCTGGGATCGGTGGACCACGAGGCCTGTCTCCGAAATCCGAATCTCGAATCCGACGACATTGGTCGCGTAGCAAACTCGCGGCTCTTCCTGGTGGGCCCTGGAGCTCTCAAACGAATGGGATCGGCCAACCCGAACCTCACCGCAATGAGTCTGGCTGGCAAGGTCGGTGAGGCAGCCATCGCGGAATAAAATTTGGATCCCCGCCAGCTGCGAGACTGCCGATGAAAACCGGAAGCGTTCAGTGGCGAGCTTACTGCTCGTCGATCGCGCGATCGCGCTGGCGAAGAGCATCTCGTAGCTGTGCCAAAAACCGCTCTGGATACCCCCACTTGCCGTCAAGGATCTTATCCAACAACGCCTCCTCCGAAAATACATAATTCTGCGCATCCGCCCGCAACGCCATCGTGAACTCATTCTCCGCTAATCCTGCTTCTTGGGCGAGCATGAGATCGTAAAGGATGTTCAACTGATAAAACAACGAGGCGAACATCCGTTCGTCCCCGGCGGACATGCACTGACCATCGAGACGCTTTTTCCGTTCGTGGATGAATTTGGCCAGTTCGGGATTCGCCAGTATGGCCATATTCCAAGCCTGCCACTGGGAATTGATGTCCCGCATCGCCTGCATCTGGCTCGATTGCTTTGTGAAGGCATAGACGAGCCAGGCTATGGCGATCGATCCGATCGCCGAAACGACTGCGGCGATGGCCGATATAGCATCCCAGACCTCAAACGGCCCACCAACCATCTGAGCCCCCCTTTGATTGAGCAGCAACCAGCTTCTGGAAGAATCCGGCGAGATGGCTGATGCTTTCCCTGCGTGTAACTGGTAAAAGTTTCATCATACAAGGCAACGCCACGGGTAGGGTTAGCATATCCTGGGTTCGCCGCCCACACGAGGCTCGAATAGCTCGCTAATCTCCGCCAACTAACTCCAAACATACATCCGGCATTCTAGGCAGCCGATGTTGGGGCCAAAAGCGTCCTCGCCACGCCTGCTACGACAAAAAATGCCGTTCAGGCTAGGTTTAGAGCCGGCTTAGACTGGATCAATGGAAGCCTCTGCTATAGGCTGCCCCCCCCTCAGGAATGGTCGAAATGAGCATTGGCGCGGCACCCGACAAAGTCCTGGCATACAGTCAGGCGGGAGACCCGAAGTTCGAAAGCTTCAGCCGGTCTTTACGCA